>CAMTUD010000040.1:0-56693 GCA_947084805.1 uncultured beta proteobacterium
CCGGCGAGCGCCGCGCGATGGGCGAGCGCGGGCGCAGCTTCGTACTCGCGAACCACACCTACCCGGTGCTGGCGCAGCGTTTCCTGGAGGCGCTGGCATGAAGCCCCCAAGCTCGCTTGCACTCGCTACCCCCCGGGGGGACCGTCCGCCAGCGGCCCGGCGAAGCCGGTTCCGCGGCGGGAAGCTGGGTCGAACGTTCGTGCCAGGGCGACGGTCGTGAGAAGCGACGAAACCCGCGCCGTCATCGAGCGCTACGCGCGTCGCACGGCGCCCGACCGTTACAGCCCGCTGCGGCCCGAGGTCTGGCAGGGCTTGCAGGAACGGCAGCGCGCGATGCTGCGTGGCTTCGTCGCCCGCGGCTGCAGCAGCCTGGCCGACCTGCACATCACCGAGGTGGGCTGCGGCGCCGGTGGCAACCTGCTCGAACTGCTGCGCCTGGGCGCCACGCCGGCCCACCTGACGGGACTGGAACTGCTGACCGAGCGCCACGCCGCCGCCTGCCAGGTGCTGCCCACGACCGCCACGGTGTGGCTGGGCGACGCCACGCAGGCGCCCCTCGTCGCCGAGAGCCAGGACCTGGTGCTGCAATCGACCGTGTTTTCGTCGCTGCTCGACGACGGCTTCCAGCAGCGCCTGGCCGACACGATGTGGTCGTGGCTGAAACCGGGCGGCGCGGTGCTCTGGTACGACTTCACCGTGAACAACCCGAAGAACCGCGATGTGCGCGGCGTGCCGCTGGCGCGGGTGCAGCAGCTCTTTCCGCACGGCCGCATCAGCGCACAGCGTGTGACGCTGGCGCCGCCGCTGGCACGCGTGGTGTGCCGCTGGCACCCGCGCCTTTACGGTGCATTCAATGCGCTGCCCTTGCTGCGCACCCACGTGCTGGCCTGGATCACCAAACCCTGAAGCCGCCTGCGCCCGGCACGGCGCGCCGCCGATAATCCGCCATGCCCGCCGACAGCCTGCCTTCCCTGCCGTTTCTGCCCTTCGCCCTGCCCGAGATCGGCGACGACGAGATCAACGAGGTCGTCGACACGCTCCGGGGCGGCTGGGTGACCACCGGGCCGAAATCGCGCCGCTTCGAGGGCGACTTCGCCGAATTCCTGGGTGACGCCACGCGGGGCGAGCAGCTGCACTGCATCGCCGTCAACAGCGCCACCGCGGGCCTGCACCTGGCGCTCGAGGCGCTGGGCATCGGCCCGGGCGACGAGGTCATCACCACCACGCACACCTTCACCGCCACAGCCGAAGTGGTGCGCTACCTGGGCGCCGACGTGAAGCTGGTCGATATCGATCCGGCCACACTGAACATCGACGTGGCGGCCGTGGAAGCCGCGGTCACGCCGCGCACCAAGGCGCTGATGCCGGTGCACTACGCCGGCCTGGCGGCCGACATGCCGGCGCTGCTGGACATCGCGCGCAGACACGACCTGAAGGTGGTGGAAGACGCCGCGCACGCGCTGCCCACCACCTGCGGCGGCCGGTTGATCGGCACCCTGGGCAGCGACGCCACCGTGTTCAGTTTCTACGCCAACAAGACCATCACCACGGGCGAAGGCGGCATGCTCGTCACGCGCGACGCGGCACTGGCCCAGCGCGCCCGCGTGATGCGTCTGCACGGCATGAACCGCGATGCCTTCGACCGCTTCACCGCCACCGTGCCGAGCTGGTACTACGAGGTGGTGGCGCCGGGCTTCAAGTACAACCTGACCGACATCGCCGCGGCGCTGGGCATCCACCAGCTCAAGCGCGCGCAGGCCTTCCAGGCGAAGCGCGAAGAACTGGCCGCGGCCTACGACGATGCGCTGGCCGGCCTGCCCGTGCTGCTGCCGCCCCGCGCCGCCGCCGGCGACCGCCATGCCTGGCACCTGTACGTGCTGCGCCTGGCCGATGGGGCAGGCATCGAACGCGACCGTTTCATCGAACGCCTGTTCGACGCCGGCATCGGCTGCAGCGTGCACTACATCCCGCTGCACCTGCACCCCTACTGGCGCGACCGCTACGCACTGACGCCGGCGATGTTCCCGCACAGCCAGCACGCCTACGAACGCATGCTGAGCCTGCCGCTGTACACACGCATGACGGTGCACGACGTGCAACGCGTGGCGGCCGCGGTGCGCGCCGCGCTGGCCGGCTGAAGGCGCCGCGCGGTGGCCAAGCGCATCTTCGACCTGCTGGTGGCCGCCTGCGCGCTGCTGCTGCTGTCGCCCCTGCTGCTGGCGGTGGCGCTGTGGGTCAAGCTCGATTCGCCGGGCCCGGTGTTCTACCGCCAGCAACGTGTGGGCCGCCATGGCGTGCCGTTTTCCATCCACAAGTTCCGCAGCATGCGCAGCGACGCTGCGCCCGGCCTGCCGCTGACGGTGGGTGACGACCCGCGCATCACCCGCGCCGGACGCTGGCTGCGCCACACGCGTGTCGACGAACTGCCGCAGCTCATCGACGTGCTGCGCGGCGACATGAGCATGGTCGGCCCGCGCCCCGAGGTGCCGCGCTACGTGGCCTTCTACCCGCCGGCGCTGCGCGAGCGTGCGCTGGCCGTGCGCCCGGGCATCACCGACCCGGCCTCGCTGGAGTTCATCGACGAGGCCACGCTGCTGGCCCGAGCCGCCGACCCCGAGCGTGAGTACATCGAGGTCATCCTGCCCGCCAAGCTGCAGCGCGCGGCCGACTACGCCGAGCGGGCGTCGCTGGGCAGCGACCTGGCCTTGCTGTGGCGCACGCTGCGGGTGCTGTGGCGTTCGGCGGTGGCACGGTGAACGCACCCGAGATCGGCTTCTGGCACCGCGTCGACCGCGTGCTGGCGCGGCTGCGCCCGCAGCGCGAGGCGCTGACGATGGTGGTTGACGCCGCGGTGGTGGCCGCCTGCTGGAACATCACCTACCTCTTCCGCCTGGGCTTCGAGCGCTGGATCAGCGCGCGCCCGGCCTACGACGGCTGGGTGCTGCTGGGCATCGTGCTGGCCTATGCCGCGGCCAGCCGGCTGCTGAAGGTGCCGCAGAGCATGTGGCGCTTCAGCGGCTTCGGCGAGATCCAGCGCCTGCTGCTGGCCTGTGTGCTGGCCGGCGTCCTGTCTGCCGCGGTGGTGATCGGCCTGGGCCTGAGCCAGGTGCCGCGCGCGGTGCTGGCGCTGCACCCGGTGGTGGCGCTGATGGGCCTGGCGGTGGTGCGCATTGTCTACCGCATGACCTACGAACACGCGCGCAGCCGCATCGCCGGGCGCGACGGCGAGGTGCGACGCGCCATCGTGCTGGGCGCCGGCGAGGCCGCGCGGCTGCTGCTGGCCGGCCTGTACCCGCAGGGCTGGGTGGTGCTGGGCCTGCTCGACGACGACCGCAGCAAGCTCGGCGCACGCATCAACGGTGTGCCGGTGCTGGGGCCGCTGCAGGCGCTGGCCGACCCGGCCGTGCACGCCGGCGCCACGCACATCGTCGTGGCCATGCCCGCGGCCACCCCCGCGCAGCGCCGCCGCGCCTTCGACCTGGCCGCCGCCACCGGCCTGCCGGTGATGACGGTGCCCAGCGCAGACGAGTTGCGCACCGGCCAGAGCCGCGTCGAACGCCTGCGCGACATCGAACCCGAAGACCTGCTGGGCCGCGAACCGGTGGTCCTGGACGAAGCCGGCATCGCGCAGACGCTGCGGGGCAAGTGTGTGCTCGTCACCGGCGCGGGCGGCAGCATCGGCAGCGAACTGTGTCGGCAGCTGGCGCGCTTCCAGCCTGCCAGGCTGGTGCTGTATGAGCTGAGCGAGTTCAACCTCTACACCATCGAGCAGGAACTGACCGAGGCTTACCCGGCGCTGGAACTGGTGCGCCTGATCGGGGACGTGAAGGACCTGGCCCACCTGCGCCACACCTTCGTCACCTGGCAGCCGCAGGTGGTGTTCCACGCCGCGGCCTACAAACACGTGCCGCTGATGGAAGAGCACAACGCCGCCGCGGCGCTGCGCAACAACACGCTGGGCACCTACCACGCCGCGCTGGCGGCGGCCGAGGTGGGTGCCGAGCGCTTCGTGCTCATCAGCACCGACAAGGCGGTGAACCCGACCAACGTGATGGGCGCCACCAAGCGCGCGGCCGAGATGGTGGTCAGCAGCCTGGCGGCGCAGCACGCGGGTACCAGGTTCATGGCGGTGCGCTTCGGCAACGTGCTGGGCTCAAGCGGCAGCGTGATCCCGAAATTCAAGGAGCAGATCGCCAAAGGCGGGCCGGTGACGGTGACGCACCCCGACATCATTCGCTACTTCATGACCATCCCCGAAGCCGCACGCCTGGTGCTGCAGGCCGCGGCCATCGGCGAAAGCGGGCAGGTGCTGGTGCTGGACATGGGCGAGCCGGTGAAGATCGTCGACCTGGCGCGTGACCTGATCCGGCTGGCGGGGCACACGCTGGAAGAGATTCCGATCGTGTTCAGCGGGCTGCGGCCGGGGGAGAAGCTGTTCGAGGAGTTGCTGGCGGATGCAGACGACACCGTGCCCACCTCGGTGCCGCAACTGCGCGTGGCCCGGCTGACGAGCCAGGCCGGCGGTGTCGACGAATTGCTTGCCAGGGCGCTCGGCAGCATCCAATCCGACGACGCACAAGTGAGGCGCCGGCTGCGGGCCGCGGTAGCGGAGTACCGCCAAGCCGACACGGCACCTGCGCCTGCCTCCGACGATTCCGCCGCCCAGTGACGCCAGCGCCATGAGCGATGTCTTGTACATCAACGGTAAGTTCACCGCGCAAGCAACCACCGGCGTGCAGCGTGTCGCATCGCGTCTGTTGCAGGCGCTCGACGCGGAAGCGCAGGGCTTGCCCGGCCGTTGCGTGCTGCTGTGCCCGCCGTCCGGCCGGCCGCCTGCCTTGCGGCAGATCGAGTGCGTCGTGCTCGGGTGGCGACACGAGCCGCTGCACCTTTGGGAGCAGTGTCGCCTGCCGCTGGCGGCGCGCCGCGGCTGCTTGGTCAACCTGGCAGGATCGGCACCCTGGTGGGCGCGCCAACAGGTATGCATGATCCACGACGCTGCGGTCTTCGATCATCCCGAGGCCTACGCGCCGGCCTTCGTGCACTGGTATCGCCTGCTGTTCAGGCACTTGGCGCGCAGCGGTGCGACCCTGCTCACCGTGTCGACCTTCTCGCGCCAGCGCTTGTCGGCGGCGCTGCGCATCGACGCTGCGCGCATCACTGTGGTGCCGAACGGCGCGGATCACCTTCGCGACGTTGAGCCCGACGCCGACGTGCTGCGGCGCCTGGCACTGCAAGGCAAGCGCTTCCTGTTGGTCGTGGGCACTGCCAACCCCACCAAGAATCTGACCAGGCTGTTGGCGGCATTCGCCGCGCTGCCACAGCCGCCGGGTTCGCAACAGGCAGTCAGTCTTGTCATCGTCGGCGGGAGCAATGCGCGAGTATTCGCAAGCGAGGGAGTCCAATGCGATCCACCCGGTGTGCTGCGCGCCAGTGCCGTGGACGATGCGTGCCTGAAAGCCCTGTACCAAAGTGCCCGGGCGCTTGTGTTTCCCTCGCTGTACGAGGGATTCGGCATTCCGCCGCTGGAGGCCATGTCCTGCGGCTGCCCGGTCGTGGCTGCCGACGCGGCTTCTATCCCTGAGGTATGTGGCGATGCGGCCTTGTACACGGATCCGCGTTCCACACCGGCACTGACGGCGGCGCTTGCGCGCATCTTGGACGACGACGGACTGGCGCAGCGACTGCGTCAGGCCGGGCTCGCCCATGTGGCGGGCCATGCGTGGGCGGCTTCTGCGCAGGCACTGCTGGCCGCCTTGCCTGTGGGAAGCGTCCGGTGAGGGTGCTGCAAGTCAGCAAGTTCTATCCGCCCGTACTGGGCGGCATCGAGACCGTGGCCTGGGAACTCACTGAGGGCCTGAACCGCGCGGGCGTGCGCACCGACGTGCTGTGCTCCAACCAGTCCCCGCACAGCAGGCTCGAGCAGACGGCTGCCGGCTACACCGTGCAGCGCACGGCGTGCCTGGGCATGGTGTTGTCCACATCGATGGCACCCGTGATGCCGCTGCATATGGCGCGCATGGCGGCCCGCGCACACTTGGTGCACGTGCACATGCCCGACCCCATGGCGGCCGCGGCCCTGTGGGCCGTGCGGCCGCGGGTGCCGGTGGTCGTGCACTGGCACAGCGACGTCATACGTCAGCGACGCGCGCTCAAGGCTTACGAGCCGCTGCAGCGTTGGCTGCTCCAGCGCGCCGACGCCATCATCGCCACCAGCCCGCCCTATGCAGATGCCTCGCAGGCACTGCAGCCCTGGCGCAGCAAGGTGGCTGTGGTGCCCATAGGGATCAGCGACAATCACAGCCTGGACTGCAGCATGAAGGCGGCTGCTCTGCGCAAGCGCTTTCGCGGGCGGCGCATAGTCTTCGCGTTGGGCCGAATGACATACTACAAAGGGTTCGACGTGCTCATCGAGGCCGCCGCCGATTTGCCTGCAGACTGCGCAGTGCTCATCGGTGGCCAGGGGGACTTGCTCGAACACTATCGCTCGATGGTGGCAAAGCGCGGATTGGCGGGAAAGGTGATTCTCCTGGGACACATCAACGACGACGAGTTGCCGAGCCACTTCGAGGCCTGCGACATCTTCTGCATGCCGTCGACCGTGCGCTCAGAGGCCTACGGTGTGGCCATGCTCGAAGCCATGGTGATGAGCAAGCCCGTGGTCGCCAGCAACATCCTCGGCTCGGGCGTGCCGTGGGTCAACCTTCACGGTCTGACCGGGCTGAACGTCGAAGCCAGTAACCCTTCCGCCTTGACCAATGCCTTGACCGAGCTCCTTCTCGACGACGCGCTTCGTGCGCGGATGGGGCTGGCGGCCCGGGCACGCTACGAAGCCCACTTTCAGGCCGCACACATGACCCGGCAGGTGCTGGACGTCTATCGGCGCATACTGCCCGCTCATCCAACGCACCGCGACTGTGACGGAACAAGCTAGCTCTTCGGGGCTCACCAATCCGGCGCCCGAACTTCCGAGCCAGGCGCCTGCGGGCGTCCGCCAGTCTGGCCGTCGACGCTGGTGGTGGTTCAACGCCGCTTTCGTGCTCTGCGTGCTGCTGCCGACCTCGGCGGCCGCGATCTATTTCGGGCTCGTGGCTTCGGACGTATACATCTCCGAGTCACGCTTTCTCGTGCGCAGCCCGCAGCGACCGTCGCAAGGCGGGCTGGGCGCCTTGCTGCAGGGCACGGTGTTCTCGCGCTCACAGGACGACACCTATTCGGTGCATGACTTCGTGCGCAGCCGCGATGCCCTGCGCGAGCTCGACGAACGTCTGGGCCTTCGCGCGATGTACAGCGCTGAGCCGATCGACTTTTTCAACCGCTTTCCGGGACTGGAGGCCTGGGACCGCAGTTTCGAGGCGCTGTTCCGACACTACCTGCGGCACGTCTCGGTCGAGTACGACGCGGCATCGTCGATCAGCGTGCTGAAGGTTCGGGCATACAGGCCTGAGGACGCAAGGCAGGTCAACGAAATGCTGCTGAACATGGGCGAGCGGCTGGTGAACAACACCAACATCCAAAGTCGGCAGGACCTCATCAATGTCGCCCAGCAGGAGGTCAAGGTCGCCGAGGATCGTGCCAAGGAGGCGGCTATCGCGCTGGCCGCTTTTCGCAGCAATCGTGGCGTGTTCGACCCCGACCGCCAGGGCGCAATTCAGCTGCAGGCCGCGGCGCGCCTGCGTGAAGAGCTTTTGACCGCCGAGTCCCAGCTCGACCAGGTCAGGCGCGTGTCGCCCAGGAATCCACAGTTGGGCGGGCTCGAAGCCCGCGTGCAGTCGATCAAGATCGCCATCGAGAAGGAGAACGCACTCTTGCTCGCGAGTGCGGGCGGCCTGAGCTCGAAGTCACCTGTATTCGACAAGCTGGTGCTGGAGCGCGCTTTCGCCGATCGTCAGGTCGCCACCGCGCTGGCGGCTCTGGACTCTGCGCGCAGCGAAGCCACACGCAAGCAACTCTACCTGGAGCGGCTGGTCATGCCCAATCTGCCGGACAGCGCGCTGGAACCGAGGCGCATCCGCGGTGTGGCCACAACCCTGATATTCGGTCTCATGTTGTGGGGCATCGTCAGCCTGGCCATCGCAAGTGTTCGTGAGCACTCCGACTAGCACAGTGGCCGCCGGCAGCGGACAAACGGCGACGTCCTTCTGGCGCTCGCTTGCCATCCAGCGACGCGTGATATGGGCCTTGCTGATGCGCGAGGTCATCACCCGCTTTGGTCGCGAGAATCTGGGTGTGCTGTGGCTGATAGGCGAGCCCATGATCTTCACGCTGGGCGTAACCGCTCTTTGGACGGCGGCGGACCTGCACCACGGCTCACCGCTGCCCATCGTCGCTTTCGCGATCACCGGCTACTCGTCGGTGCTGCTGTGGCGTAACACCGTCACGCGCTGCAATTCGGGCATCCAGCAGAACGTGAACCTGCTGTACCACCGCAATGTCCGCCTTCTGGACGTATTCATCACGCGCATCGTGCTCGAAGTTGCCGGAGCCACTGCATCGTTCGTCGTGTTGGCGTTTTTCTTCGGCTGGCTGGAGTGGATTCGGCCGCCGGTTGACCCCTTCCTGGTGCTGGGCGCCTGGCTCATGTTGGCCTGGTTCGGCGGCGCGTTGGCAATCGTTGTCGGCACCGGCACCGCCTACAGCGAACTGATCGACCGGCTCTGGCACCCGGCGTCCTACCTGTTGTTCCCGCTCTCGGGCGCTGCGTTCATGGTCGAATGGTTGCCCACTGCGGCGCAGGACGTGGTTCTCATGCTGCCGATGGTCCACGGGGTGGAAATGTTGCGCGAGGGCTACTTCGGCGGCGTCGTGAAGACCCACTACGACATGGCCTACATGGCCGGGTGCAATGTGTTTCTCACGCTTTGCGGTCTGGCCCTGCTGCGCGATGCCGCAAGTAGGGTGGGTGTGCGGTGATCCGGCTGGAGGGCGTCTGCAAGAGCTACGGCACGCGATTCGGTGCCCGTCGCGTGCTCGACCACGTGAGCTTCGAGCTTCAGCGTGGCCGTCACCTGGGCATCCTTGGTCGCAACGGTGCCGGCAAGAGTACGCTGATTCGACTGCTCAGCGGTGCCGAGGCACCAAGTGCTGGGCGGCTGTACCGGGGCATGAGCGTGAGCTGGCCATTGGCCTTCACCGGCGCGTTCCAGTTGCACCTCACCGGCCTGGACAATCTCAAGTTCATCTGCAGGGTCTACGGGGCCGATTGGCGTGCGTTGCTTCCGTTCGTCGAAGAGTTCACCGAGTTGGGCATCTACCTGCGCGAACCCGTCGTCCACTACTCGGCAGGCATGACGATGCGTCTGGCCTTCGCTCTATCGATGGCGATCGAGTTCGATTGCTTCCTGATCGACGAAGGCCTGGCGGTCGGCGACTCGCGATTCGGCGACCGCTGCCATGCCGAACTGTTCCAGAAGCGCAAGGACCGAGCGTTCATCCTCGTCTCGCATGATCCGAACATCATCCGTCTGTATTGCGAACGTGCCGCGGTGCTTCATTGCGGTCGACTGCACGAGTTCGAACGCGTCGACGACGCCTATGCGTTCTACGAGCGGCAGGTCGTTCCACCGCCGGGTCCCAGGTTCGACTGATGGGTGATCGCCTCAGGGTCCTTGTGGACATGCGCCCGGCGCTGGACGGGTACAGCGGTATTCCCCAGGAGACGCGGCTGCTCTTCAAGGGGCTGGGCGGCCTGCCCGGCATCGAGGTGCTGGGCCTGATTCAGAGCAGCAATCTGGCGGTCGAAGCTGGCCTGCCTCTACTGCACGGACGCATCCCCGCCGGCATTGGCGCGTCTGAGCAGTTCGACCGGTTGTCCAAGGTCGTCGTATCGCTGCAGCAAGGTCCATCCTCGCACCGTTACGAGCACCGGCGAAAGATGCTGCTGACACGGGTCGGCCCTGTGCTCGCGACGCTGGGCAGCGCGCTCGGGCGCCGGGTGCGACTGACCGGGTTCCGGCCGGAACACTTCAGGGACTTCGTATGGCGCGCCATGTTCGCCAAGAGCCTGCCCGTGACGGACTTCGATGCCGTCACCGCCGGCGAGTTCAGGGTGCTGCGTTGGCCCTGGTCCATGCTCAACGCGGTGGGCGTGTTCAGTGCAGCCCTGGGACATGCCTTCTATCCGCGGCTGGACACCGAAGGGCTCGACATCCTGATTGCCGAGACGCCCTTTCCCGGCCGCGTGAGCCCGCCGACCCGCATGGTGGTGCGCTACCACGACGCGATCCCGCTGCTGATGCCCCACACGATCAAGCATCGTGGCCATCACCGCGCCATGCACTTTCACGCGCTGAAGCGCAACGCGGCCGACGGTGCGTGGTTCGCGTGCGTGTCCGAGGCGACGCGGCGCGACCTGTTGACGGTGATGCCCGCACTCGAGGACCGGTCGGTGACGATACCGAACATGATCTCGCACCACTTTCGGCCCGAGAGCGACTCCCCGGACCGCGTGGCGGAGATCATCTGGAGCCGCAAGAACCGGCGCGCGCCGTACGAGGGAGGTGCTGCCATCGACATGCATGATCTGCAGGACGGTCGGCTGCCCTTCCTGCTAGTGGTGTCGACCATCGAGCCACGCAAGAACCACCTGGCGCTGCTCGATGCCTGGGAACTCCTGCGCAGCAACGGCTTTCCGCAACTGAACCTGGTTTGCGTAGGCAACCTGGGCTGGGATAGCGACCTCATCCTGCAACGATTCGGGCCCTGGCTCGCCCGCGGCGGGCTGCACCTGCTCGAGGACGTCCCCGCCTCAGACCTGCGACTGCTGTACCGCCACGCCACGGTGACGGTCTGCCCGAGCCTGGCTGAAGGCTTCGACTTCGCAGGCGTCGAAGCGATGCGCTGCGGCGGTGTGGTGGCCGCATCGGCGATCGATGTTCACCGTGACGTCTACGGCGGCGCGGCGGTCTACTTCAGCCCGTATGCGCCGGAAGAGATGGCACGAGTGCTTGCGGAACTCATGGCGCCAGACGCCGAAGGCCGGCGGTTGACGCTGCGCGCCGAAGGCCAGGCCGTTTCGGCCCAGTACCTGCCCGAGCGGGTTCTGCCCCAGTGGCAGGCGTTCTTGCGCCGCGTGGCGCATGCGCCGGGCCCCTGATGCCCAGTTGGAACTTCTGGCGCCGCAGGACGCGGCGCCCGGACACGCTCCCGGGCATGAAGCCACCCGAGCCTGCCCGAACGGCGTTCGAGCTGGTCGACATTGCCGAGTTGAGGCGGATCTACTACGAGGTCGGTTCGCACGAGGGCGGGCCGTGGGACGCCTACCGGCATGCCCACATGGTGCTGCCGGTCTGGTTCCGCCACGGCCTTGACCCCTGGAGTGAGGCCTACGCCGCGCAGCAGGAGAGGCTGTGGGCTGCCATCGTCGACTCCGAGAACCCCTATGAGCCGGCACGGGACGAGAAGGAGGCGCCGTGGGGCGACATCGACCCCGTGCGTCGGCCCGGTTTCTACAACCGGCGCGACCCGCAGGCCGTGCTCTCTGCCGCCGACCATGTGCTCGCCGCAGGCATGCTGCTCAAGCACTCCGGCCTTCAGCCGGGGCAACGTGCGCTGGAGTACGGAGCCGGCTTCGCGCAGGCAGCGCTGATGCTGGCGCGGCTGGGCGTGGAGGTGGACACGGTGGACATCTCGGACACGCTGTGCGGCTTTGTCCGCGCCCAGGCCGAGTTCTTCGACGTGCCGCTGACGCCCTTCCAAGGCTGCTTCGGCGACAACCCGCGGCCGAATGGGCGTTACCAACTGGTCTGGTTCTACGAGAGTTTTCACCACTGTGTAGACTTTGCCCGCGTCGTCCCCAAGCTTGAGGGCCTGGTGGCCAAAGGGGGTCGCGTCATCCTCATCGGCGAGCCGATCGTCGAGGCGCCCAACGCCGCGGTGCCCTACCCCTGGGGCGTGCGGCTGCACAGCGAGGTGGCGGCTGTGATGCGGCAGACGCGATGGTTCGAACTGGGCTTCACGGAGCCTTTCGTCTTGGAGGTGTTCGCGCGCTCGGGGTGGACAGGGCGCCGGGTGGAATGTGAACCCTCGCTGTTTGGCCGGCTGTGGGTCTTCGAGCGCAAGGTCTGGGCAGAACCTTAGAGACCGCAGTTCAAGAGCCATGCTGCCACCGCAAATCACCGCTGACGCCGTGAGGCGGTGTTTCACTCCAGGGCTTCGACAGGCGTGAAGGCGTGCCGCCTGCCTAGCGGATCGGTGGAACACAATGTCCAGTTGATCATCAATCACGAATCCCCGGCCACCAGTCGGTGGCTCGGTGTCGGAAGCGGAGGCCACCAGTTGCGCAACTCAACAATGCTTCTCCTCATGCGTGCCGTGGCCCTGGTGGCTGCAACATGCATCCTCCCGGGCTGCAACCGCTCGCAGGGAGACTCAGTGAAGGCGGCACAACAGGCGATGGACGCGAAGGACACGCCGTCAGCGCTGATCCACCTCAAGAACGCGGTGGCTGCGAATCCCAATGACGGCGAAGCTCGTTTCCTGCTGGCGCAGCAGCTCATGGCAATGGGCGAAGCCGACGCAGCTGTTGCCGAGTTCAGGCGTGCCCGTGAGCTCAAACTGCCGGATGAGCGCGTGGTGCCCGAACTCGCGCGAGCGCTGTTCGACGCTGGTCAGAGCAAGCTCCTGATTGAGCAGTTCGGTACCGCGCAGCTGCCGTCGGGCACTGCGAACGCACGGCTACAGGCGCAACTCGCGTCCGCGTACCTGAACATGGGCAGCGTCCCACGCGCGCGTCAAGCCGCCAACCAGGCGCTGGCGGCAGATTCAAATCTGCCGGAGTCGCGGCTTGCTTCGGCGCGCGTCAGCCTTCGCGAGTCGGGCCGCGATGCGGCGATGAAGGAGGTTGACGAACTCTTGAAGCTGGCACCTGGCTTTGGCCTGGGCTGGGCATTCAAGGGCAACCTACTCGCGATGGACGGCGATCAGTCCCAGGCGGCACTGGGTGCTTTCGCAAAGGCGCTGGAGCTTGACCCGCGACAGTTCCAGGCCCTGTTCTCGACGGCTGCGATGCATTTGACGTTGGGCGACCTGACCAAGGCGAAGGAGGGCCTGGCCAAGCTGAAGCAGTACTGGCCAAGAAGTGTGTTCGCCGGGTTTCTGGAGGCCCAATTGCTGTCGCTCGAGGGCAAGCATACCGAGGCCAGGCTTCTCTTTGCGTCTTTGCGGAACAGCTTGCCGACAGACGCCGTGTTCTCGTTGGCTTCTGGTCTCAACGAGCTGAAGCTGGGAGCCTACGTCCAGGCCGAAGCGCAACTCGGCCAGGCTGTGAGCCTGGATCCGAAGAACCTCCCGGCGCGCTACTACCTTGCCCAGGCCCAGATGCAGCAAGGTCGCCCCGATCGAGCGAGCCAGTCTCTCGCCCCGATGTTGGAAGGGGCGAACGTGCCCGTTGAGGTGCTGCTCTTGGCGGCCCAGGCTCGCCTGTATCAGGGGGATGCCAAGGGTGCAAACGAGCTCAATGCCCGCGCTGAGAGGATGGGAACGCAGAGCCCGTCCGTGAAAGCTGCCTTGGCGATGATTCGTGTCGCCAACGGCGATGTCGAGCCCGCGATGCGCGAGCTCAAGCTCGTTTCGGATACTTCGCCGGACGTCGATGCCGACCTCAAGATCGTCAGTACCCGTCTTGCGCGAGGCGAGGCCGACGCAGCGCTTGCCGCGATCGACCGACTGGAAAGCAAGCGGCCCAGCCAGGCTTCGACGCACGAACTGCGCGGTCAGGCATTGCTGCTGAAGGGCGACTTCGACGCCGCTCGCCGCTCGTTCGATGCAGCACTGGCGAAGGACAAGTTCTACTTCCCGGCGATCGCCCAGCTCACCAATCTCGACGCGCGCGCGGGCCGCCTGGCAGACGCCGACAAGCGCATCACTGATCTTCTCAAGCTGAACCCGTCCGACTCTCGCCTGCTCACGCTGCTGGCGCTGACCAAGGTGCGCAGCGGCGGCAGTTCCCAGGAGGTTCTGAGTCTGCTCGAGCGTGCGACCAAGGAAGACCCGCGGGACCTGGAAGCGTGGCTCGCGCTCATCATGCGTCACTTCCAGGCGGGCGACCTGCAAACGGCACTGGCCGCGGGGCAGTCCGCAGTGGCCATGATTCCGGACAACGTCAAGCTGCTGGACCTGATCGGCCGGATTCAGCTCCAGGCCGGGGATGCGCGCCTGGCGGCAAGCACATTCGCGAATCTCATCAACAGCGCACCGCACTCACCGGCGGGGTATGTCGGCCAGGCGGCGGCGCTCGTCGCCACCGGTGAATTGAATGCGGCGAACCAGGTGATGCGCAGGTTGCTGGAACGCCAACCCGACTACGTGGACGGATTGCGCCTGATGGCCGACATCGCGGTAAGGCGCGGCAAGCACGACGAGGCCATCGCGATCGCCCGTGACATCCAGCGGCGACATCCCGACAGTGCCGCGGGTTTTCGGCTGGAGGGCATCGTCGAGCTGGCGCGGCTGCGACAGCCGGCGGCAGTCGCAGCCTTCCGCAAGGGGCTGGACAAAGCGGACGCCGCGGACATCCCGGTGCGTCTCTACGGTGCACTGCAGAAGGGCCCCGCCCCGGCGGAGGCCGAAGCGTTCGCCGCGACCTGGCTCCAGCAGCACCCCAAGGACACCGGATTGATGAACTTCCGGGCTTTTGTCCAGGCGCGCGCCGGCAGCATGGCCGCGGCCCGCCAGACCTATGAGCAGGTTCTGGCGATCGACCCGGAGAACGTCGAATCTTTGAACAACCTGTCTCTGCTCATGTTGCAGATGGGCGACCCGCCGCAGAAGGCGCTTGATATGGCGCAGCGCGCGCTCAAGCTGCGGCCCAACCAGCCCGATGTGCTGGACACCGTGGCCCAGATCCAGGTCGCTCAGAAGCAGTTCGGCCCGGCCGTCGAGACCCTGAAGATCGCCATCAACCGGGCCACCAATCCTGCGCCGCTGCGCTTGGCGTTGGCGCGCGTGTACCTGGGCATGAACGACCGCGACCGTGCGGCTGCGGTGTTGGATACGCTGGTGGCGCTGGGCAAGACATCGGCCACCTATCGGGAGGCCAGACGCCTCCAATCGCAGCTGAGCCGCCGTGAATGAGAATCCGGAACGATCGGGGACTGTCGGAAAATCTGACATGTTGTCCACGGCGACCAGAATCATCACATCTAAGCTATTGATTTTTAACGATTTTCCTGACCTGGCCGACCTCTTGCAATATAGGCAGTGTGCGAGCGTGATCTGATGTGGCCCCCCAAAGGTTTCAAGCTCGTGTTCTCAAACTTGTTGAAGGAAAGAGCATGGACATGAAGATTCTCAAGAAGCTTTTCGGCGGCTTGGCCGTCGCGGCAGGGCTGATGGGTGGTGGCGCCGCCAGTGCCGCCGTGATTTGCTCGAGTTGCAGCTACACCGATGTGCCCGCCGTTCTCACTGGCACCTCCCTCGTTGGTGCCAACGTCTTCGGCACCTATAACCCGACCGCGTCCGACAACGGGTCTTACAACCACGGCGGTTTGGGCAATGGTTCCTTCAGCGACTGGGTCGTGTTCGAGATAGCTCCGGCCGGTCGAGTGCAGGCGTCTGCGACCTTCGTGTTCTCGAATGAGATTACGGGCTTCAATGCGCAGATCTATGAGGCGTCGGCTCTTACCTGCGGTGCTTTCGTCAATGGACCTATGTCCACCTGCACTGCGACGACGGTGGGTACCCTTGTTTACGATTCGGGCGTGCTGGGCCAGAGCGTCAACCAGTTCACCACGTCGTTTCTGAACCTGGGCGGCTGGTACGCGATGCAAATCGGTGGAACTTCACAGGCTGACCCGGGGGATCCGCTTGCGAGTCCGCCTATTCCGGCGTCGTTCAACAACTACACGGGGAATCTGAACACGAGGCGGGCAATTCCCGAGCCTGGTTCGCTTGCCCTGGTGGCTCTGGCTCTGCTGGGTGCGGGTGCAGTGATGCGGCGGCGTGCCTGAGTCCAGACACGCGGCTGTCACAAGAAAGTAGGGCCCCGCTTCGGCGGGGCCCTTTTCATTGTGCACCCGGCACGGGCGCACTCTTGCGGGTGCAAGTCCCGCAGTAAGTTGATCACAGCGAACGAAGTGAAGCGCAACTGCATGAGGGTGACCGAGTGTGGAGAGGAAGCGTCGAGCGAAGCTGCGAGCCGATGAACAAGAACCGGATAGAAGGCGCTGCCGAGCAGGGCGAGCGGGCAATGAACCGCGAAGCTCTAGTGATCAAGGCGAGGCGGCGTAAATCCGGCGGTTGTGCAGCGAAGGAGTGCGTTCTTGCCCGGTGAGATCTCGCCTTGTGCCTGAAAGGGCGGCGGCCGTTGCCGGAGCGAGAAGTCAGCAGAGGTCGCAGCAGTCCGAGTCGGGGGCCGCGCAGGCTGAACCAAAAGGGCGAAGGGCCGAACGAGAGTGAGCGACCGAAGACATGGGGATGTCAAAGGTCATGCGTCAGATGCCGGAGTCATCCGGGCGGGTGGGTGCAGCGCACGGTGAAGCCGGGCGTGAAGCTGCCAGCGACGAAGCCTGCGGCCCGCTCCTTGAGCAAGCACCCGGGGGAAGTCCATTCCCGGCCCAGCAGCGAGAACCGTTGCAGGCGCCCAGCCAACCCACCTTGAATCTTGCCGAAGCGCTGCTGAGCATGGCGTCCACCTCAACTTCAGATGGCCACGATGGAACTCCCGGTACGCTCGTGCACAAGTCGCATCTGCTCAATGCGCGGCGGCAGGGCACTGGGCCGGCTGCCGGCATCGCCGTCGGCGAGTTTACTGCCAGGCTGCACCCGATCAGCGGCCTTGAATCAGCATCAGATTCTCGTACTGCAGGCTCGGCAACTCGTCCAAGTCGACCGCGAAGCGGGCGAGTGTTTCGTTGTCATCGAACCTAGACGACGGAATCCGGAACGCACGCAAGCTGAACTTCTTCAGCAGGGCCACGATGTCCATTGGCTGAAAGCCCGCAGCCTGCATCTGAGCCGGGGACCATTCCATCACGATGCACAAGTGTGGCGATGCTGCCAGCACGCTTCCCAGATGTGCGAGGACCGAAGCTTCGTAGCCTTCAACGTCGACCTTCATCAGGTCCACGCGGCGGCCGGCAACCACGGCGCCCAAGGTTCGGCCCTGGACCGTGATGCGTTGATCGCCGTCCGCGAGGGGTGCATCGGCAGCCATCAGGCTGGCATTGGCCGCTCGGCCCGCAGGCAGGTTGAATGTCAACTCGCACTCGGCGTCTGCGATCGCACAGCCATGTACTTCAACAGGGGCCATGGACCAGTTCACCTGGATGTTTCGATTCAACAGCGCCAGCATTTTCGGATTCGGTTCGACAGCGATGACCCTGCCGCTGCCACCGCGGCCAATACGTGAAGCGACCAGACAACTGAAGTACCCGAAGTTGGCGCCGATGTCGACGAAGACGGTGTTGCGGTCGATCGAATTACACATGAAGCGCGAAAGGTCGGACTCCCACTGGCGGTAGACCACCATTTGGGGCGCCATGACATCGTCGGTAGGGTCGATGAAGTACTTCACTCCGAAGACCGTGTGCACGAGCATCGAGCCATCCGGGAAGGGGACACCGAATGGCCCTACCAGAGCGTGCATCTCGTTGACGGAGAGCCGGAGTTGGTCGATTGCAAGGTGCAGCGAATCCAGTCGCCGTTCGACTCCGTCAAGACGGGCCCCCAGTTGCCCAAACGACTCCGGTGCATCGCGAGGAGCGGCGTCAACGTTGTTCAAGGCGGGCGCGGCTTCCTTCCAGCGGCCAAGCACACGATCAAGGCCGACGCAGAGCCTTCCGTCAAGCACCAGAAGGGCTCGAAATTCCCGATAGGTCGAGCACCTGCCGATCAGGCGCTCGACATCTTGCGACAGCGCCATCCCTTCGAGCATGCACGCTGCCAGCGCCCGGCAGCGCGCGAGTTCATCGGTCCGCATCGGGCTTCTGGAAGAAGATGAACACCCCCAGCGCACCGCCATGGTCGGTGAAGTCGACCTGCATCTGGCGCACGCCGCAGCGGTGGAGGATGAATGTCAACTCGCTGAGGTTGTAGTAGTTCATCTGCATGACCGGGTCCGCGCCCGCTGCCGGTGGCGCAGGTTCAGGCGCCGAATTGGCTGCTTTGCCTGCGGTCGGTGTCGGTTCCTTCTGCCAACCCAGGGTGGCGAGCAGTCCCGAACCGCGCCTCGCTCCTGTCGCGGGCGTCTCCGGCCCCGCCGCGGCTGCAGGCAAGGCCGGCGGCGGCTGACCGTAGGCGTCCGGATAGGCATCCCAGCCGTAGGTGACGTGCAGCGCGCCGATGCCGCCGGGTGCCACGCACTCGACCATACGCTCGAAGAGGCGCCGGCCCCGGGGGATCTCGATGTGCTGCAGGACGATGCAGCTGTGAACCAGGTCGAACGGCCCGTCGACCTGGCTCAAGTCGTCGTCCGAATCCACCAGCGCGACATGGCCGACGCCGGCCGCTTCGCAGTTTCGGCGTGCCTCGGCGAGCATCGATGGTGATACATCGACACCCACCACGCGCGGCGCCAGCCGCCTGAAGGGCAACAGCAGCCTGCCTACGCCGCAGCCGAAGTCCAGAATCGATGTGGGCTGAAAGTCGGGCAGGAAGCGCGCCTTGACCGTGTTCATCAGGTAATCGACATGCCATTGCCCCGACGCCATGAACTCGGCCTTGGCCTCGTCGGTCAGCGCACTGGCGCGGAACTTCGGGTTCGTCAGCACGCCGAAGTACGGGTCCTGCGCGCCCCACCGCTCCCAGTCGAGATCGGTGCCCGTCGGCGCGGCCTTGTCCAATGCCGCCCTGACGGACGCGGGGCTGACATAGTGGTAGGTGCTCAGGAACCAGCGGCTGAACTCACCCGCCAGTTGTTCCTTGGCGTCCGTGGCCCAGGGCCGCAGCTTGCTGCGGTCGACTTGGTCCGAGATCTCAGGAAAGCGCCAGCCCAGTTCATCGAACAGGGTCTGCAGGTGGTGTTCGGGATCGGCACGAACTTCGTTGTACTCCCAGCGCAGCACGCGCCCGGAAGGCACGAAATCGGCGAACGCGCGCAGGTAGTCGTCCGACAGGCCGATAGCCTTCAGTGCCGCGTTGACCTCCTCGGGTGGGATGTCCAGCGACACCTGCTGCGCGGCCGCAGGGCCGTAGTGGTGGTACTGGCCCGTACGGCGCGCCGCAGCCAGGCTGACGGCCTGTCGCAGCCGATCCTGTCGGCGCAGCACGATCCACAAAGTGTCCTCGCCGAAGAAGCGGTCACGGACCGCTGTCGAGCGCAGGGCCTCGCGGCAGACGATGGACAGGCTGGCGCACTGAAGCTTGCCGGTGGCAAGGCCGCCGCTGTCGCGCCACAGTGCATCGAACTGCTGGCAGACATCGTCCGCTGTCGAGTGGTGATTCAAGTGGCGAAAGAACTCGAAACTCAGCCCGAATGCCATGCGTGCGCAATGGTGTTCGGCGAAGTACGCGATGAGCTCGGCCAGCCAGGTGCTGCCCGAGCGCACTTCGCTGGCGATGAACAGATTGCGGGTGGGCCCCCGCACCGGCGGCTGCACGGACTTGTGGGCCGTGGGAGCGGACGCCTTGGTGTGACCGTGCCTGCTCATTGCCTCTACAGCCCCGCGTTGCGGCGCGGTGTGGCGATGATGTCCCACTCCTCGGTTTCGCGGCCGCTCCAAGCCTTGATGCTGCCGGCCGGCACTGCGGGGTCGGTGGGGTGTGAAATCTCGTAGCCGTGGCGCCACAGGAATTCGTAGACCTCCCGGTAGTCGTAGCTCTTGGACATCCAGAAGGGCGATATCTCCAGGAACAAGGTGGGGCAGTATCGGGCAAGGGTCTGCTCGCCACCCTTCAGCACGAAGAGCTCGAACGACTGCACGTCGATCTTGATGAAGTCGCAACGCATGAGCGGACGTCGAAGTTCGCTCAAAAGCTGATCCAGTGTGGCAACGCGGCAAAGCTCACCCTGCTTGCCCTCGTGCGAAACCGGTGCGGTGTCGACGCCCAAGGCGCCGAAGTTGGCCGCGCCGCTGTAGTCGATGGGGTAGAGGTGCACCGTGCCCTCGGCCTGGCCGACACAGGACTGGACGACGTCGGCGTTCTCGCAGCCGTTGATGGCCGCATTGCCGGCCAGCAGACGAAAGATCACGCTCTGCGGCTCGAAGGCCACCACGCGCCCTTGCGCGCCCACGAGCGACGAAAAAAGCACCGTGTGGTGGCCGATGTTGGCGCCGACGTCCAGTGCTGTCATACCGGGCCGCAGCACCGTGCGGAAGAACTCCACGTCGCGCGGCGCCCAGACGCCAGTGTTTACGATACTGGCGCCGATGGTGGTGTCCGCGGTCAGCGTCAGGTAGCCCCCATGCTGGCCGCGGGTGAAGCTGCAGTGCTCGGTGATGGGCATGGACCGCGGCTGCCAGGGCTGTATGGCATCGAACTCGATCGCCGCCAGCCAGACTTCCATGCCTTTTGCATCCCCATCGACAGGCGGACCAGGGCGTACGACGATCGTGGTGGTTTCCGCAGCAGGCAGGTCGAACTCGACATGGCAGTAGCCATGGTCAGTGCTGTACAGGTTCTCCACCCGCTCGACGCTCCCCACCGATATGTGGGCCGTGCTGCACCAGGCATGGGTGTGGAAGAGCATGCGTACGCGGCCGCAAGCCTTGAGTTCGAACCGACCCTCGCCGACGCGGGATGCGAGGACATCAGCGTGAATGGGGTCGCGCGGCAGATGAACGAAGCCAAAGGGCTCGGTGAACCTGAAGTGGTTCGGCGCGCACTCGCTCAGTTGTCTGGTTAACCATCTCATCGTGTTCTCCGCTCGCTTGCAGTGACGGCGCGCGCGCCGGTCGTGGCCGCGCCCGATGACCGCCGCAGGCCCACCGGGTCACCGATCGTGCGTCTGGGCGCTATCTCTCGGCCGCCAGCGTTGCCAGCAGATCGCGGTTGTTGTGTATGAACTCGTCGGAGCAAAGCATCTCCAGGGCAATAGCCCGCAGCGACTCGCCGCGTCGCTTCTCATTCACGACCTGCTCGGATTCCGGTTCGCGATCCAGGATAAGGCGGTAAAGATCGACGACATCATCCTTGTTTAGCACGGGCGCCTCCTGTCTTTGCTGGAGCTTGTTCGCTGAGGCGCAGCACGGCCTCGCGGTACTTCTTGAGCAACAACCGTAGCTGGTTGGACTCTTCGCGCAGCACACCCAGGCCATGGCTCAGCGTGTCGAGTTGGCGCAGCTTGTCGAGCAACTCGGTGTCGCGGTCACGCAGCTGTCGCTCGATTTCGGTCTGTCGCGCGGCCAGTTGCTCCAGGGTGTGCATCAGATCATTCGGGTCCGGCGTGTTGATGCGGGCAGCGACGCGGCTGCGCCATACACTGGCCACGCCCTGCGCACCGGGCACGACTTGGTGGTCCGCAATCAGCCGCACCCTGAACTCCTCGTAGCTCGCCACGCTTCGGGCCAAACGCAGCAGTTCACCTTCCTTGGCCGCCCGGCCGACCAGAAGCCTGTACAGCCGTTCCGCGCGTTCCAGCTCCCTTGCGTTCATTGATCCTCCGCTGCTTTCACCACCGCGCCCAGATAGTCCTGCAAGGCCAACGCCATGCGCTGCCGGGTGAAGCGTTCAACATAGCGCTCGTAGCCGCGTTCGCCGACCTGCGCCCGTCGTGCCGGTTCGGCGACGAGGCCATGCAGCACGCGCGCCAGTGCCTCGGCATCGCCGGGGGGCACAAGCAGGCCGCTGTCGCCGTTGTCGACCACTTCGCGCATGCCGCCGATGTTGCAGGCGACGACGGGCTTGCGCCAGCGCATCGCCTCGATCAGGATGAGCCCGAAGCTCTCGAAGCGGCTGGGGGCTACGAAGACATCGCAGCCGGCGTAGGCCCGCTGCAGACTGGCATCGTCGAGGTAGCCCGAGAACACCAATGTGATCTGTGGCTGCTTGGCCCGTACCTTCGCCGCCAGAGCACGCAACTGCATCCCGAACTCGTCCTTTTCATCGGGCGCCTGGCCGACGAACTCCACGCGTATCGAGCCCGTGGAGCGCGGCAGCAGCAACAAGGCCGACAGCAGCGTATCCGGTCCCTTGCGCTCTTCCAGGCGGCCGACGAACAGCAGGCGCAGGGGCTCGCCCCCATCGCGAGCGGTGGTGACGGTGGCGCCCTCGGCCGGCGGCGCGTCGATGCCGTGTGGCACGACGGCGAAGTGTGGCGATCGGGCAGCCAGGTCCACACCGTACGCAGCGTCGATCTCGCGGACCACTTCGACCGAATTTCCGAGGATTGCGCACGAGTGGTCGAGCAGCCAGCGTTCGGCGGCGATGACGCGGTTGACGTGCAGGCGCCGGTATTCCAGGTTGGTCTGCCAATAGGGTTTGAAGGGCAGGGCCAGTTGGTAGGTGGTGTGCAAGGAAGTGACCACCGGTACGTCGAGGTACTCGGCACAGAGCAAACCTTCGACGTCCCAGATCGGTGCGGACACGACGTCCACACCCCAGACCGCCTGCGCGCGCCGGACCTCGTTCAATACCGCTTCGGCGCGCCGCTGGATCGACGCCGGCAGTGGCACCGGGGCATGGACCAGGAGCTCATCGTCCACCGCGTCGCTGACGGCATGCACCCAGATGCCATCGACAACGTCGACAAAACTCACGTCGCCCGGGCTGCGCGTCACCACGTGGACCTCGTGCCCAAGTTCCGCCAAGCCCTGTGCACATTCGTACGTCCAGCGCGCGATGCCCGAGGTGTCCCGCGGCGGGTAACCCTGCGACACGAAGTAGATGCGAAGCGAGCCTTGGCGGTGGCGCCAGCGCAGGTCCTGGCGGATCGGCACGAAGCGCTCGCGCAGCGGTTGTGCTGCGCTCAGATGGTTCGAGACGCGCGACTTTGTCGCCGCATCCGCACCGAAAGCCATGCCTTCAGCGATGCCGGCGTTGAGTTCTCGACTGAGCTTGTCGTAGTGGGCGACAGTGATCTTCTTGTGATCCAGGAACCAGCGGTTTGAGAAGTCGATGTCCTTGCGGTAGGTGTCGATCTGGCCATATGTTTCTGAGATGCTGCCTTGCCCGGGCATTGCATGCTTCAGCATGTAGTACGCCTTGCTGCGCGCAGGCGCCAGCAGCGAATTCGGGATCCGCTCAGCAGTTCGCGTCTGGCTGGGGGCGTATTTGTGCAGCACAAGTGCGTCAGGCACGGTGACGATGCGCCGGCGCGCCTGGAAGAGGCGCAGGCAAACGTCCGTTTCGTCGAGAAGGTAGGCGAAGACCTCGTCGAAGCCGCCAATCTTGAACAGATGGGAACGCCTGAACGAGCAGTTGGTGCCGAGCAGGGACGGGAAACGGAAGCCGGTGCCCGCCTCGAGCAGCCGCGCCGGGTCCAGCGTAGACATGAAAGTCGCGTTGCCCAGCAGGTCGCACACGGTATAGCAGCACTGGTAGGCCATGCCCGTGTGGTCGATGGTGAACCCGCCGACGGCGCCAACGGACTCGTCGAGATAGGGGCGCATGATGCGTTCGACCCAGCGCGGGTGCGCGACGGCGTCGTCGTCGATGAACAGAACGACGTCGCCCGCGGCAGCGGCGATGCCGATGTTGCGCGACTCGGAGAGGTTGCGCGACGCACAGTCCAGCAGCTTGAACTGGTAACCGCGTTCGCGCAAAGCGGCCAGCACCGAAGTCGTGTCGTCGGTGGAGGGCCCGTTGACGACGATGAGTTCGACATCGGCGAAGCTCTGCGTTCCGATCGAGTGAACCGCATTGGCCAGGTAGCCTGCCCGATTGTAGGTATTGATGACGACGCTGGCTTTCATCGATCTTTCCCTGGTCTGTACGGCTGCGTGCAAGCAATGGGGGTGAGACTCAGTCAGCGCGTGACCTGAATGGTGTTGGTGACAGGGTAGACGACGGAAAACACCAGGTTCAGGAACTTCTGCAGTTCCGCCGCCGGCGCGTTGCTCACGTACAGCACGTCCTTGTTACTGATCGGGAAGCTCTGCATCACGAAGAAGCTGCGGGGGTCGCGCAGGTCGATCCGATACACCACCGCCACCTGGCCCTCGGGGGTGGTGGTCACGGGCTGCCGTGGCCAATCGAGTGCCTTCTCGGCCTCGAGCCGGAATATGAACACGCCCTGCGGGCTGGAGCGCGAATCGACGAGCCCGCCTGCGCGCGCCAGCGCCTGCACCAGCGTGATGCCCTGGGCCTCGAAGTTGATCTCCTCGTTCTTGCCGGTGGCACCGAGCGCCGTGAAACTGAGGGGCTGGAACAGCGCCGTGACGACGTCGCCGGGCATCAGCGGCACGTTCTGCCGCGGGTCGCGGATCACCAGTTCCAGCGGCAGTGCATGAAAGGCGCTACCGCGCGTGACCTGCAGCGTCATCTTGTTGACCGGTAGCCGCACGCCGCCTGCGGCTGCGACGGCATCCAGCAGGCGCTCACCGCCGGCCGTCAGCGGCATGCGCAGGCTGTTGGCCACTTCGCCCACCACGGTGACGTTCGACGATGCATTGCGGGTGACGCGCACCAGCACCTCGGGCTGGTTGGCCTTGCCCTGCAGGCGCCTGGCGACTTCGGCCTCCACCGCCTGCGGCGACTGCCCCGCCGCGCGGATGCGGCCGGCAAAGGGTACCGAGATATTGCCGTCCCGGTCCACCATTTGCTCAGGGAAGGTCGTGGATCGTGCCGACGACGGCGTGCGCGGGTCGACCGCGCCACCACCGCCGAACAGCGTCGCCGGGGGCGCTTCCCAGATGTTCACCTCCAGCGTATCGCCGCTGCCGATGGTGGCGGCCGGGCCGCGCTGGTTGCCCAGGCTGTCGGAGAAGAGCTTGAAACTTCGTTGCGAGACCAGGCGCCGCGCGACGTTGTCGTCGACATCGACGATCTGCACGCCGGACGTGCCAGGCTGCGCCGCCGCATCCTGTATCTGCACCGTGCTCGGGCCGCTGGTGGGAAGGTTGGCGCAGCCGCCGGCCAGCAGCATCAACGCGAAGAGGCAGAGCAGCCTAGGGGCTAGATCGAACAGGGCCATGGGCATCTGGAAGGGATCTGGGTGGTTCGCGGGCGGTGGGCAATGCGGTCCTGTATTTTGCCCCGGGCGCTAGTACAGACAGCATAGTGTCCGCGCCGACCGAACTTTGGGCTCTGTTCGCGTTGAGTACTGACGGGCTCACGCTATGAGCTACCTCCCTGCAAGACTGGCGGGACGGCGTGGTGCCGGACAAGCCAAGGCGGGGGATGCGATGCGCAGACTTGAACTGAATCGGGTGTTTCGGGCGATCGAGGAGACGTCCTGGGCGCAGCGCAGGGAGTTGATGGGCAGGCTGAAGCGGCGGTGCCAGTACCGACGCCGGTGGCCGGGGTGGGGGAATTTTCTGCGCCGCTCCGGTGGCCACCCCCGGATAGTCGGTGGCCACCCTGGAGGAATTTGCCGCAGCGGCGGCGGCGAACCGCTGTTGGTAACCGCGGATCGTCTTGCGATCGGTAATAGTCCGACGAACCCCGTCCTTGCGCGGCTGTCTGCCGCTGGCCAGCATCTGAGCTGAAGCGTGCTGCTGCTCGATGGCGTGCACCAGCAGGAGATGGTGCACACCATGAAGGCAGAGGCAGGGATCACCGAAAGAACTCGACGCCAACACGATCGGGCATTCAAAGCAGAGTTGGTCGAGCAGTGCCTGGTGCCCGGCGCGTCGGTTGCGGCGGTTGCATTGGCCGGAGGCATCAATGCCAACCTGCTGTTCAAGTGGCGTCGCGATCACCTGCACTTGAAGCAGCTGAGCAGCGCAGCGTCCTCGGCGTCGGCGGTGCTGGTTCCGGTGCGCGCCTCGCCGGGCATGGATGCTGACGCTGGCAGTTCGCAGCCTTCGGTGCTGTCGACGGCCTCGACCCCGATGGCAGTGGCCACCCAGCGCGCGGCACGCAGCGCCGGCATCATCGAGCGCGACATCGCAGGCGCTGTGTTGCGCCTGCGCGGCCCCGTCGACGAGGTCAGCCTGTGCAGCGTGTTGGGCGCGCTGCGCCAGATCACATGATCGGCCCACGTGCGGGTAAACGGGTGTGGCTGGCCGCCGGCATCACCGACATGCGCTGCGGCATCGACAGCCTGCCCGCCTTGGGGTAGTGCGGCTCGATCACTTTGCAAGGCACAGCCCATGGCACGATCTGCTCCATCGTGGCCAGGAATGTGTCGCGCTTGGTCGGGCGGCGGTACTGCTCGTACTGCGCGTTGTCGTCGGCGGCTACGGCAAGAGTCTGTTGTTTCATGTTCGATTCAACGCGGCAGACGTGCCACCAGTGGACTTGATCGGCGTTGCCCTAGGTCAGTTGGCGGCTTGAAGTTGCAAGCTTTCGTCTCTGCATCCATACCGAGCTCGCCAATCGCGGTCACTAAACGTGGAACAAGAAGCGCATCGCGCTTCGAAGGTGCCAGCGCAGGTGCTGGAGATTTCTGCGGCTGGCGCGACGCGCTTCATGGACCACCTTGCAGCGCGGATCTACGATCACTGCGAGGCGAAGGCGGCTCAACCTGCGGCATATGTCGGCATCCTCCATGTACATGAAGTAGGCTTCGTCGAAGCCGCCAACTTGCTGGAACGCTTCTCGACTGAAGACGATAAACATGCCCGCCACCCAGTCCACAACGGTCGGTTGCCTGGAGACATCGAAGTCGGCTTCCCTGATCTTTAGGACGGCGCGTTTGGCAAGCCGCCCGAATGTCGGAAAGCGGCGGGCGCTGTCCTCGACCTTGCCGTCGATCGACAACACCAGAGGAGCGCACGCGCCGATCCCGGCTGTACGTACCGTGTCGATCAGCGCGCTGAGGTCGAGATGGGGCGCCCGGATGTCCGGATTGGCCACTATGAAGACATCACCACCAGACTGTGCGAAGGCACCGTTGTGGTTTGCTCCGAATCCCTTCGGACGGGCATTACGGATCACCCTCACGTTCAAGTTGCCAAACTCATGAAGAAACGAGTCGTCCTCAGGAATATTGAGCGTGACGATGACTTCCAGTCGGCCGCACTGCCATGTCTGCACATCACGCAGCAGCGCTTGGACCAAGGACCCCTGGCCATGGCTGACGACGGACAGGCTGATCAGCGCCGAGTTCGACGGGTCAGCCCGCATCAACGGGTGCCCCTTTGTCGGCGGGCTTGACGAACTGTCCATAGAGGCAGTACTGGCGCACTCGCTTGCTCAGCCATTCCGAACGCCACAAGGGTGTGTAGAAGCTTTCGACGTGGTCGAACCGCGCGCGCCGCAGGCACGCGATGAGCCGATCCTCGTCATACGCTACCTTGTGATCCGGATCTGAAGCCCAACCCCTGAGGCCGGGTACGCCGACGACCAGCGACCCACCTACCCTAAGCACTCTGCGGATCTCGCATAGCAATGCCTCTGGCTCTGGAATGTGCTCAAGCACGTTGTCCAGGAGAACCGAGTCGAAGTGCTTGTCCGGAAACGGCAGTACGTCGGGCGACATCAGTCGAGCGTCGTAACCACGATCCACGCAGTAGGCGACAGTGCGCGAATTGATGTCCGTGCCAACCATTCCGGGTCGAAAGGACAACATGTCGCCTATGCCGCAACCCACGTCCAGCGCCAAGCCGTGCAGCCGGCGAGCCAGTCGTGGGTAGAGCCAGTGCCGCCGGTACAAGTGGCCGAGCCGGCTGCGCGAACTGAGGTACGCGTAGTAGTCGTCGTGATGGGTCATATGGTCGTGCAGCGCGCAGAGTTGGATCCGATGCCGCTAGAGCGACTTCGAGAAGAGCTGCTCGTACTGGGCAAAGCCATTTTGTGGCGAGAAAGCGCCCTTCCACAGCTGAAAGCGACGCGCGTCGGATGTGCGCGATCTGTCCCGTGCGAGTGCGGCGGCTTGGCTTCCGAGGTCAGAGAAAGTGTGTCGGTCGAATGTTGCACCAAACCCGAGGCGGGCCAACTCACGATGAACGGCCACGTTCGACATCAGGCTGGGCACGCCCTCGCTGGCCGCTTCCAGGACGACCAGCGGCAACCCCTCGGCATGCGATGCCAGCACCAGGGCATCGGCCATCCGGAGGAACGCCCGCAGGTCGGCGACGTGCCCTGCCAAATAGCATCGACCTCCCTCATCTTGGTCTTGCAGCAGCCCCGTTATGCGCGCACGTTCGCCCCCTTCTCCGCAAATCAGGAGCGCGACGTGAGGCAATTTCAGAACGGCCTGGACCAGGGCGAACACATTCTTTCGCGCCGACAGCGACCCGGCAAAGAGCAACACGATCCTCCCGGCAACTCGCTGCTGCTCGACCCACTCGACTACTTCAGGGCGCGGCGCCTCGGCGTCAGGCGAGCCATCGGCTCGGAAGTTGTAGGCGAGGTCCAAGGTCATGCCTGGAAACTGGCGTCGATAGTGGCGGATCATCGTTTGAGAAATGCAAACGCGGTGATTGAATCTGGCGAGCGCGGTCGACCAGACCCACCACGCCAGCTTGACCTTGCATGGGGTGTAGTCGAAGGCCAAGTGGCCTGGAAAGTGCCCGTGCAAGGTGCTGGCTACCACGCAACGAGGATTCCAGGTAAAGAGCCATGCGACCAGGTCCGGACGCAATCCATGCGAATGGACGACCCCGCGTGTGCGGAACACATCCGCGAAGCGGAACCTGCGTACTTCGTGGATGGCACCCAGGTCGTCCCGCGAGGGTTGTCCGGAGAGATAGAGCAGGGTGACTTGCCATCCCTGCGCAGACGCCGCGCAGCCGATATCGACGGCGACGTTGGTCGGTCCTGTCCTGTCCACGCGCGGGACTATCAGCGTATAGCGACGGGATTGTGTCATTGTCCACCTTGGCGTTCGCGGGCTGACCTCGTTTGAACACCCTGTATCAGGCGGTATTGAAGCCGCTGATAGAGGTATCGAATCTGGTGCGGTGAGACCAAGGCGACAGTGAGCAAGGCGGCGGTCTTCAGCACATGCCCCTGGGATCTGGCCACGATTGCGCGGTCGAGGAACCTGTTGGAGATCCTGTAGAGGAGACTGGATACAGGATGGACGCGCAAATGCGCTGCCATGTTAGCGGGACAAAACGGGTCGGCGCGATTGTTGCGGCGTTCCCGGTAAAGCCAGTACACGTAGCTGAACATCTTCCGTTGCCGAAGGCCGATCATCGCTTGCGTGTTGCCACGCCGTTGAATTCTCACCCGATACCCAAAGTAGTCGGGAACGTTCCCGAAGCGCAGACCCAGGCTCAGCATTCGCAGCAGGAAGTCATAGTCTTCGCAACCTGGAATGTCGCGGTATCCAGAAAGTCGCTCGTACACGGCACGCCGCGCCACCCAGACGTGGCTGACAGGGGTGACGTACTTGCTCGACTTCACGAGCAGCTTCTGGTCCCAGAGGTGGACGAAGCGATTCAACTCCTTGCCATTCTCATCAATGCCGATCAGATTGACGCCGACCAGATCAACATGGGGATTTGAATTCAGATAGTCCACTTGACGCTCGATGCGATCGGGCTCGGAAATGTCATCACCGTCCATGCGGGCGATCAGTTGCCCGGTCGATTCCGAAAGAGCACGATTGAGGGTTGACGCGATCTTGCGATTCGCATCGTTGCGAAAGAGCCGGATACGTGGATCGGACTCAGCCAGCCGTTGGCAAATGGAGTACGTTCCATCGGTCGAGCAGTCATCGACGATGACAATCTCAAGCTTAGAGTACGTTTGCGACAGAATGCTGCGGACCGCCTCTTCAAAATACGCTTCGACGTTGTAGACGGGTATAAGTACGGAGACGAGCATTTGACGAAACCCTCGCGAGAAAAACTAGAACAGCAGCCATTGAATAGAACCATGGGATCGCAAAGGTGGTGAACGACAGGCCGCATAGGAAATACGTCAGCAGCAAAGGCGTCCCGCACCCCTTGCTTCTCTTCCAAATTGAGAACCAAATGACTACGCTAAGGATGCTGCCGACGACACCAACTTCGACGAGCAGAGTAAATGGCAGGAGGTGCGCTCCTACCCCTAGTGCACTTTCTGCATTGCCAGGTCCAACTCCGATCAGGAGTGCCAGAAGACTGGTTTGGGCTAAGTACAGTGCGACGAGCCCCGCGATCCAAAATTTGCTAAGAAAACTCTCGTCAGTCCCGAACCAAGTGAGCAGCCCTAGGATGCCGAGAACGGATAACCCTACTATCAGCATAGTTCGGGCACGTGAGCCACGTGCGTACTGAAAGAGGAAAACGGCGGCGACCGCGAAAATAGATGCCCGCGATAGTGACCCAGTAAGCAGGACGATCAGGGGTATCAAGTAGATCGTGAAGTGACGCCGGTCGTGACTGGGCAGCCCGACGATGAATCCGATGAGGCAGGCGACGAATAGTCCAACCGAATTCGAATCGGGATACATGAACGAGGACGTCTTGTAGACGTACCAAAAGATGTCTTCCCGATCGTTGCCCCAGAGTTCATCAGGTTCTGCGGGGTGAGTGAGCCGATACGCAAGTTCGATCGTAAGCAGGGCGATCGAGAAGCCGATCGCGAGATGCGAGGCGCCTATCACACGATCTCTTGAGGAGTTCTCAAGAATGATTGTTGTGACAATGAAATACAGCAGGGAAAATATTAAATTAATCCACGCGGACGGAAGTGGGGAATCAAACTCCCAACCGACAACGAACAAAGCCACGACGTAGGTCAGGAATAGCGTCGTGCATAGGATCGCTGTCGTGTCTTTCCACAATCGGATCGGGCGCATGGAGCCGACAACGAGTGCCAGCACCGCGAAAATGAAAGTCAGGTAGACCGGCGACAAGCCGATCTTGACGGTGTAGAAGCCGCTGAATGGGACGATGGCATATAGCGCCCATCGAATTGATGTGCGAGCCTGCGGCAAGTGGCTATATAGCGCGCTCATTCCCCTGTCATCACTTCACTGCGAAATGCGGTTGCGTGCCATCCGTACCCTCTTGATGCGCATGTAGAGCGCGAGCAGTAAGGGGTCCAGGGCGGTCTTTTCCAGCAGGAAGCGCGGATAGCCGAAGGTCTCTAGAAGTGTGGTCATCGCGTTCCAGCGCTCTCCCGTGCTTTCCACCCGGGACTTCAACAACTCTAGGCCAGAGTACTGACGACGGAACACAAGACCATAGGCGCTCATCAGCCCGGGCGACGAGCGAAAAATCGTGCTCATGATGTATTTGATCGTCGACAGATCAAGCTCAAAGTGTGGCAAGACGGTTTTGTTCCATTCGTTTCCGGCATGCCCGGTAACGACCACGGGCGCATTCAGGCACCTCACGTCACCGCCGTCAGTGGCCAGTCCACGAACGATGCGAAGCATGTGCGCGTACGGGTGTTTGTTCTCGTACTCCGTACATTGCACCCGGTTCCAGAATTCTCGTTTGACAATCAAGGTGCTCATAAAGGCAAACGCCGCCGAGATCTCGCGACATTGCGCCACATACGCCGCATAGTCCTGCTCCGAAGAGAGTCTCTGCTCCTTCTCACCGTCAAAGAGGAAAAACTTGCGCTCGACCGAGCGCGTCACCGGATTGCCGACGATGACCGAAGCCCCCCCATCGAGGTGCGGCCACAGTCGCCTCAGCACGTCGGGCAAGAGAGCATCGTCGCTGCCCATCAACCAGCAGTAGGTCCCGCTGGCCAAAGAGATGACCCGATTGAGGTTGGCGGCAAAGCCTTGATTGGTGTCGTTTCGAAAGTACAGGAGGCAGGGCAGCCGCGTTTGCGCCGCTGGGATGGTCAACTCGGTTCCGTCGGTCGATGCGTTGTCTGAGACGATGACTTCCACCTGGCCCGTTGCAGGAAAGTTTGCCAGCGCCACTTCGATGGACATCAGCAAGCGCAGCAACTCTTCGCGGCGGTTGTAGGTGGGTATACAGATGGACAGTTTCATGGTCTTCTTGATGACGCGGCTGTTCATGTCAAACGCAGGCGCGCGCATGTTTGCGGTAGTAGCCCATGAAGAGCCACGCCGTCCAAGGAAGGACCATCCCCACGGTGATCAGGGCGTAAACGCCCACCGTCGCCACTACGCTGTGCTTCGAGGCGAAATAGGCGGAGGCCAGCGTCAGCAAGCCTGCAGCTATGGACACGGGAAGCATGGGCTCTTCGCGATGCGCGCGCATATAGATGGCCGCGGCAAAGACAAAGCTGTTGGTGACGGTGACGATCGCCAAGCAGGCCAGCGCCGGCAGCGCGGCCAGGCGGAGGACAAGAGGTTGGCCCATCTGCTGCAGCAGCAACACCATCACAACGACCAGCAAGCAGGCCAAGCCGACGAACCCAATCGAGCGCATCGAAACGGCAACGAAGAGGCCGTTCAGCGTGCGGTGCTCGCCGCGGGAGATGTGCGCGGTCAAGTTCGGGGACTTGGCGTTGACCCAGCTCATACCGACCGTCAGCACCGCACTGAAGATCGACATGGTCAGACCAAGGCGACCCGCCTCCACCGCCCCCTGGTTGGCGAAGATCAGCGGAGTGAACAGCTGAAATATGAAATAGCCGCTTGCCCAGCTGACCGCGATGCGCCATTGAAATGGCAGCACCTCTGTTCGCCAATTCACCCGGTGCACGGGATCAGCTGGGACGCGGTGCTTCAGCCAATGGACTAGCGGCGCCTTCCTGCGGACCCACCATGCCGTGAGGCAGGCCGAGGTTGCGGGAAGCAGCAGTATCGCCGACAGCTTCGCGCCAAAGAAGAAGGCGAACCACAGCAGCATGTATCCGACCATTGATTGGGCGAGCCGAAGGCGGGAGACTTGCCCGATCTCGCCAGAGCCTTCCAATATGGCAAGCGTGGGGCTGAAATAGAGATTGACGGCGGTGAAGCCGACAAGCGCCAGCCAGACCGCGAGCCATGCCTGCACGTCAAGTTCTCCGCGATGCAGGAAGAAAACTGAGCCTGCCAAGCCAACCGCTATCGCGAAGAGCACTGCAGCAAATGCGTACCACCGGTGCAGCATTTGAACAAGGGACCCCAGGCGCGCGATGTGCGCCGGGTCGCCCTCAAGCGTGCCGTCGCTGCCGCGCCGAAGATGGGCCATCTCGTGACTGACCAGTTGGACAATGACTTGGTTGATCCCCAATTCGAAGAAGATCTGCAGGGCGAGAAGGCTTGAAAACGTGAAGTAGTAGCCTTGCTGCACCCCGCTGAAAACCGTTGGGATGAGGATCACCATCACGCCGCCGGCGACGATCGACCAGCTGCGGAACAGCAGCGTGGCAACCACGTGAAAGTCGAGATCCAGCAGCTGCTTCAGCCTCGCCCAGATGCCGCGGCTGCTCATGTCACATCATGCTCGGGTGCGACTGCCGATCCGCCGGGCCGGATTGTTGAATCCGAGGCGCGCCGCTTGATCAGTTGGGCGGACAGTTCGATGGCCTGTGACAGCGGGGTGGCCACCGTCAGACCCAGGGCGACGGCCTTCGAGATGTCAGGCACATAACGGGAGCGGGTGTTGTCGGCAGCCATGGCCTGACCTGCAATGACAGGAAGGCTGGGGGACAGTCGCGCCGCTGTCAGTTCCGCCAACTCGCGAATGCTGACTGCCGCGTCGGAGCCCACGTTGTAGGCCTCACCTGGCGATCCGCGCAGCAGGAGCGTCATCAGCCAATGCGCTGCATCGTGACCGTACAGATACGAGCGGACAGCCGAGCCGTCGCCGGTCAGGCGCAGTGGCTGTCCGTCAAGCGCGTCGCGGATGAAATTTCCAATCGCGTAGGCACCTGACAGTGGAACATGTTCCCCGACCAGGGCGAAGCAACGCGCGATGATCGATTCGAGCCCGTGCTCCTTCCAGTAGACCGTGCAAAGCTGCTCGGCCATGCGCTTGGCTTGTCCGTAGACGCTGGTGTACAGCATCGGCGATGGAGCGCCCGCGAAGGTCTCGGGCAACAACTCCAGGTCTGGCGGCTGCGCGCCGTAAATTGCCCCCGAACTGAGCAGCAGGAATCTCCGTGCCCGGTTGAGCAGAGCGAAGTCCAGCGCGGCGTGCGTGCCACCGATGATCTGCTCTGCCCACTTCACGCCACTGGTGACGCCGTGAGTGTCCGCAGCCGCGTGGATAACCTGGTCGCAGGCTTGACCGCGCAATCCGCGGAGCGATTGCAGGTCGCCCTCAATGAAGCGGAGCCATCCGAGCCCCGCGTAGCGCGGCCACTCCCGCAGGAAGCGGGCAGGGTCGCGCGACAGGACGCAGACCTGCATGTCTCTCGTGCCATGCAGCGCGGTCGAGAGAAGCAGGTAGTCGAGCACCGATCGCCCAACGAAACCGGTGCCCCCGGTCAGGAAGACACGCACTCCAGCCAGCCGCAACAGCTCAGAGGGTGCTGAGGAAGGCACGAACCTTCGCTCCTACGCCGTCGCTGTCCAACCCGTGCTCGGACAATAAGTAGTCATAGCTGCCGCAATGCGCCGAAAAACGGTCAGGGACGCCTATGCGCAGCACGCGGACGAGTGCGCGTTCCGAGACGATTTCTGCGATCAGCGACCCTAGCCCACCAATCGTCGAATGCTCCTCCATCGTGATGACTCCGCGGCTTCCACGGCAGATTTGGACCACGTGCTCCTCGTCTAGTGGCTTGATCAGCGGAGCACTCCAGACGCTGGCCTTTGGCAGTAACTGCTGGGCAACTTCCACGGCGGTGCGCACCATCGATCCGGTCGCGATCAGCGTTTCTCCACCCGGCGTTCCGGTCTTCACCAAAACGAGGTGGCCGGGGGCGATCGGGAAGTCGCCCTGGTGCACGTCCCCTCGGTCCGACTTGCCCATGCGCAAGTAGACTGGGCCATTCGCCGCATAGGCGTAATCCATGCTGGCCCTCATCTCGAAGCGGTCGGCCGGCGAGAGTACTTTCAGGTTCGGAATCGCGCGTGTGCAGGCTATGTCTTCGGTCGATTGGTGGCTGGTTCCGAGGTGGCTGTAGACAAAACCTGCGCCGTCGCCCAGCAGGACAACCGGCAGGTGGTCGTGCGCGATGTCGAGCTTGATCTGTTCGACGACCCGGACGGGGATGAATGCAGCCAGTCCGTAGACGAACGGTCGGAAGCCGACGCGCGCCAAGCCGGCAGCCATGCCGACCATGTTCTGCTCTGCAATGCCTGCGTTGATGTACTGGTCGGGGCAGCGCTTGCGGAATTCGTCGAAAAGTGCGTAGCCGTGGTCGCCGGTCAAGAGCACCACCTTCGGATCCGCCATCGCCAGGCGCACCAGCGCATTGGAAAACGCGTCTCTCACTTTGGCGCTCCAGGGATATCAAGCGCATCAAGCGCTTCGGCAAAGCTCTGCGCGTTCAAGCGGGTGTAGTGCCAACGGTTGTCGTGCTCCATGAAGGACACGCCCTTGCCCTTTACAGTGCGCGCGATCAGGGCTTTGGGCTTTCTCGCGCCGGTGGCCCAGAGCTGCCGAATGGCTGCGTCCACTTGCGTCTCATCGTGGCCGTCGACCTCAAGCGTCTCGAAGCCGAAGCTCGCGAACTTAGCCGATAGGTCGCCCAGCGCCAGCACGTCGTCGGTTGTGCCCATTGCCTGGAAGCCGTTCTTGTCAACGATAAGCATGAGGTTGTCCATTCGGTGATGGGCTGCGACCAGCGCGCCCTCCCAGATCGGACCCTCGTTAAGCTCACCGTCGCCTACGATCGCGTATACCTTCTGGTCGGTGCCCTTACGCTGCAGGCCCATTGCGATGCCGACGCCGACAGAGAAGCCGTGACCCAGCGACCCCGATGTGACTTCCAGCCCGGGCACACGGGAATCGGACAGACCCTTGAGCTCACTGCCGTCCTTGAAGTACCCCTGGATGTGCGAGTCGTCGAGCCAGCCCAGTTCACGCATGCACGCATACTGAGCCATGACGCCATGGCCCTTGCTGAGAACCAAGTAGTCGCGACCCTCTGCGCGCGGGTCGTTGCCCGGATATCGCAGGTGGTTTCGGTACAGGACCGTCATCAACTCGATGATTGAGAACGCGCAGGCGATGTGCACAGTCGAGCCTGCGTAGGCCATCTCGAGCACGGTGCGGCGCATGCGGGCCGGCGCGAACCCCGCATCGATGCTGGCATAAGCACGGGGTGTCGCAACGGTAGACATCAGAAGTTCACTCCGAAGAACTCTTCCAACTTCTCAGAGATGTAATCCAGCTGCTCCTGGCCCAGCGCCGGGAAGGTGCCGAGCCAGAAGGTCTGGTTCATCACGATGTCGGTGTTCGTAAGTTCGCCGCTGACGCGGAAATGACGGCCGGCCATGTACTGCTGTTTGGTCAGGTTGCCGGCGAAAAGCAGGCGCGTGCCGATTTTGTTCTGGTCCAGGAAGTTGATCAGGTCGGTGCGCTTGACACCCGACGACTCCCTCAGAACGAGGGGAAAGCCGAACCACGACGGCTGCGAATTCGGCGTCGCTTCGGGCAGATGCAGGAACTGCTCGACGCTAGCGAGACGATTCTTCAGGTAAGTGAAGTTCGCTCGGCGTTTGGCAATGAACTCTTCCAAGCGGTCCATCTGCGCCAGAGCGCAGGCAGCCTGCATGTCGGTGATCTTGAGGTTGTAGCCGAGGTGGCTGTAGGTGTACTTGTGGTCGTAGCCATCCGGCAGGTCGCCGCCGAGTTCCTTCTTCGTCCAGCAGAAACGTTTGTCGCAGGTGTTGTCCTTGCCGGGCGGGCAATAGCAGTCGCGGCCCCAGTCGCGGAACGACTCGGCAATCAGCTTCAGTTCGGCGTTGTTGGTGAATACCGCGCCGCCTTCGCCCATGGTGATGTGGTGCGCCGGGTAGAAGCTCAGCGTGGCGATGTCTCCGAAGGTGCCCACCAGCTGGCCGTTGTAGGTGGCGCCCAGGGCGTCGCAGGTGTCCTCCACCAGCCACAGCTTGTACTTCTTGCACAGCGCCGTCACCACGTCCAGGTTGAACGGGTTGCCCAGGCTGTGCGCCAGCATGATGGCCTTGGTCTTGGGTGTGATGGCCGCCTCGATCTTGCCCGCGTCGATGTTGTGCGTGGCCAGTTCCACGTCGACGAACACCGGCACGGCGCCGAACTGCAGGATGGGGTTGACCGTTGTCGGGAACCCGGCCGCCACGCCGATGACCTCGTCGCCCGGCTTGATGGCTCGGTCGCCCAACTTGGAGCTGGTCAACGTCGAGAAAGCCACCAGGTTGGCGGACGAGCCCGAGTTGACCGTGATGAGGTACTTCACGCCCAGGAACTGCGCCAGGCGCTGCTCGAACATCGCGTTGAAGCGGCCGGTGGTCAGCCAGCCGTCCAGTGAGGCCTCCACCATCAGTTGCAGTTCTTTGGCGCCGATCACCTTGCCGGAGACGGGTACCACGCTCTGGCCCGGCACAAAAGGCTTCGGGGCATAGGCGATGTCGGCGTATTGCTGCACCAGTTCGCTGATCTGGCTGCGCAGCTTGTCCAGTTGCGGCTGGAAGTTGACGGTTGCGGTAGTGCTCATGCTTCGGCTCGGTAACGATCGATTTGTTGCAGGCAAAGGGCGCGCATGTCTTGGCCGGAAAGCCAAGCTTGGTGCCATTCAGTGATGCGGGTCAGTGCGGTGTCCAGAGACCAGCGCGGCGCCCATTGCAGCCGCTGGCGCGCCTTGGAGATGTCCAACTTCAAGAAGTTGGCTTCGTGCGGGTGGTCGCCCGGCTGCAAGGTCCACGAGGCGCCATGCCCCCATCTTGCGCAGAGCTGTTCGACGATCTTTTGCACGGACTTCGCGTCCTCGTCACGCGGGCCGAAATTCCAGCCTTCTGCGAAACTCTGACCGTGCTCATGCAGGAGCTCAGCCAACAGCAGGTAGCCAGAAAGCGGCTCTAGAACATGCTGCCAAGGTCGGGTGGCATGCGGGTTGCGGATCAAAACGGCTTCGCGTCCTTGCAGTGCGCGCAGGATGTCGGGTACCAGACGGTCCGGTGCCCAGTCGCCGCCGCCGATCACGTTGCCGGCACGGGCGGTAGCCAGGGCGACGCCAGCATCCCGCAGGAAGGACTTGCGGTAGGCGCTGCTGACCAGTTCCGCGCAGCCCTTGCTGTTGGAGTACGGGTCGTGGCCGCCCATCGGCTCTTCCTCACGGTAACCCCACACCCACTCACGGTTCTCGTAGCACTTGTCGGTCGTGATGTTGACGATGGCCTTGACGCTGCCCGTATGGCGCGCGGCCTCAAGCAGGTGAACGGTGCCCATCACGTTGGTCGCGTAGGTCTCGATGGGCTGCTGGTAAGACAGGCGCACCAGCGGCTGCGCTGCCATGTGGATGACGATCTCGGGTCTGAATTCGCTCATCTGCACTTGCACCGCCGCGAAGTCCCGAATGTCGGCGATGCGGTGTTGCATGCCCTCGGCGACTCGGGCGACATCGAACAGCGCGGGCTTCGTTGGCGGCGGCAGCGCAAGGCCGCGCAGCGTTGCGCCCATCGACTGCAGCCACAAGCTAAGCCAACTGCCTTTGAAGCCGGTATGGCCTGTCAGCAGGACACGCTTGTCCCGCCAGAAGTCGGGATGGGTTTGCTGCATGTGCGCCTCAGTCCCAGGTCTTCCACGGCGCCTTGCCGGAAGCCCAGAGTTCCTCGAGCAGGTGTTTGTCGCGCAGCGTGTCCATCGGTTGCCAGAAGCCGTGATGCTCGTAGGCCATCAACTGGCCATCAGCGGCCAAGCCCTGCAGCGGATGCTGTTCCCAGACGTCTCCGTCGCTGGAAACATAGTCCAGCACGCGCGGCGACAAGACGAAGAAGCCACCATTGATCATGGCGCCATCGCCTTTGGGCTTTTCCTTGAAGCTCTTTACCTGATGATCATGGATGTCGAGCGCGCCGAAGCGGCCAGGCGGAAAGGTGGCGGTCAGTGTCGCCGCCCTGCCATGGCTCTGGTGGAAGTTGATCGTGGCGCGAATGTCGATGTCGGCGACGCCATCACCGTAAGTGAAGCAGAACGCTTCTTCGTCGCGGAGGTAATCAGCTACCCGATGCAGACGGCCACCGGTCATCGAGTCGTCCCCGGTGTCTACCAACGTGACGTTCCAGGGTTCGGCGCGCTTGTGATGAACCTCTACCTGGTTGTTGCGCATGTCAAAGGTGACGTCGGACATGTGCAGGAAGTAGTTGGCGAAGTACTCCTTGATGACGTAACCCTTGTAGCCGCAGCAAATCACGAAGTCGTTCACGCCGTGGTGCGAGTACATCTTCAGGATGTGCCAGAGGATGGGCTTGCCGCCGATTTCCACCATCGGTTTGGGCCGGGTAGCGGTTTCTTCGCTGAGGCGGGTGCCCAAGCCTCCGGCCAAGATCACGGCTTTCATACGAGTGTCTCTTTCATGGCTAGGCGGATGCGGAGCACACAAAGGCGTCCGAATGGAAACGATTGTCGGGCAGACCAGCAGCCCGCAATAGGTCATGAGCACTGTGGATCATGGCGTTGGAGCCGCAGGCATAAACGAACATCTTGGAGGTATCAACGCCGTCGGAAAGCAGGACGTCTTGCACATGGCCACGTTTGCCTTGCCAAGTGGCATCGGCTCGAGACAGCACGGGTACGAAACGAAACTCAAGGTCACTTGTGTCCGGCTGCCAGTAAAGGTCTCCGCGAGTACGACCTCCCCAATAGACGGCTATGGAGGCGGGTTGCTCTGCCTTTGGCACCGTCCTCAGGCCTTCCAGCATCGACTTCACCGGGGCGATGCCGGTGCCTGTGGCCAGCAAGACAAGGTCCGCCCCGGCAATTTCACGCAGAAAGAAGGTTCCCCGCGGGCCGTGCAGGCGAAGCAGATCATTGACACGCGCTTCGTCAAACCAATAGGCGCTCATGGCGCCGCCATCGACTCGGCGAATGTGCAGCTCAATCAGCTTGTCCGCTGTCGGCGCATTGGCCACGGAATAGCTTCGGCGCAACCCGCCTGATCCGATGACGTCGACGTACTGGCCTGGGTAAAAGTTGAATTCGCTGGTAGGGGGCAGACGCAGCACGACTTTGAGCACATCGGGCGTCATCTGCTGCAGTGTTTGTATGCGGCAAGGCCATGTTCGAACCGGGAACAACGGCAAAGCGCCGAGATCCTTCGCCTCGAGGTAGAGGTCTGATGTGGCGCTTCGGACGCAGCTCAATATCCAGCCAGACTCACGCTCAGCCTTGCTCAGGCCGGTCTCGTCGCGAAGCGCAGCGGTGTCGCCAGTGAGAACCTGCGCTTTGCAACTGCTGCAGCGACCGGTACGGCAGCTATGCTCCAGCAAGACACCGCAACGAAGAGCCGCATCAAGCAGCGTTTCCCCTGGCTGGGCCGAGAAACTCTTGCCGGCACGCGTGGTGATGGTTAGCACGGTGCTGGGCTCAGTTGGCGCTGCCCGACGGGTCAGTGGTCCGTCTGTCTGGGTCGGCCCTCTCGACTTCAGCGCGAAGCATGGCGATGGCTGCCTGAAGTTCTTCGAACTCAGCCTCCTTGCGCGCCAGGAAGCTTCGAGTCAACCTCAGCTTGGCGCTCAAGCCGGCAGGGGTCAGGAGGTAGGCATAAGCCAGCTTGCGGTCGCTGCGCTTGAAGTTCTGCGCTTTCACCAAGCCCCTGTCCAATAGAGCGTGCAACACATAGTGGGTCTTGCCCAAGCTCAGACCCAAGGTCCGAGAAAGTTCGCGTTGAGACAGGTTCGGCTGCTCGTGGAGCAACCGAAGCAGTGCCAACTGAGAAGGGTCAGGCTCGGATGCCAAAGGACCTGCATCGGCGTTCAAGTTGCTTCGTGTTCAATGATTGAACACGTAGTCTACCAGCAGCCTTCCGCGTGCGGTCCCAGCTCACTTCGATGGCTGCGGGGCCTCTCGCCGGATGAAGTGGCGTGCCACCACGAAGGCGGCCATTGCCAACAGTGCGGCCAGTGTGCTCGCCATGGCGGTCAGGGCCCGTTTGGGTTTGCTCTTGCGCTCTGGCGGCGTGGCCGGGTCCACCACCTGAATCAATGCGCCCTCACGGCTTTCGTCCGACCGGGCCAGTTCGAACTGGCGGGCATAGACATCGAACAGCGTCTCCTGGTACTTGAACTCGCGGTACCGGCCCACGTAGTCTGGGCCACCAGACGGACTCGTCGCGCCTTCTGCGCGGGCGAGCTGTTCGCGAAGCGCCTGTACCGTGCTGAGTTGCTGCCTGACTTCGGGTGCGCCGTCAGCCAGGGTGCTGCGCAGCAGGCTCAGGCGCATCTCCGCGCCTGTGGTCTCTGCCTTCAGGCGGGCATACGCGTCTGCCGCAGCTCTGGGCTCTGCCTTAAGCGCACCCGGGCTGAAACCGCTCGCCTCGAGCGCCTGCTGCGCCTGCGTAAGGCGGTCTCTGCTTTGCTGCAAATGCTTCTCGAAGAATGCACGCCGCTGTTGCGCTTCTGTGACCGCCAAGGTGCCAGTGAGCCTTCGAAGCTCTTCAACGTAGCGGTTCGCGATGTCGGCCGCGCGCTGCGGGTTCTCATCGTCAACCTGAACGGTCATCAGACCGTCCTTTTTGCCCAGTGCGATGCGCACGTTGTTGGCCAACTCTTTGCGCGCATCAACGCGGAGCTTGGCCTCGTACACGTCCATCAGCTTGAGGTGGTCGATGATGCGATCAGACAACGTGGCGCTTTGCATCAGGGCGACATATCGCTCACCTGGGCTGCTGACACCTGCGACGCCACCGGCCAGTCCCCCCAGAGCGCCCAGCGATGCCAAGGCCGAAGCAGCGGTGCTTTGCGCCTGCTGCGGCGGCAGGAAGGTGGTGCTGGCCGTGAAGGTGGGGGGGATCAGGTAGGTGACGCCCAAGGCCATGACACCGACGACCAAAGGGACCACCGCCAGCACTTTGATGTGCTCGCGCAGCACTTCCAGGATTTCGCCCAAACCGACGCCGGGCTCATCATCGAACTCGTTGATGTCGTACCCAGCGCATTGTTTCGCGTCCGTCACGTGCATCTCAGACTCCAGCCGAGCGTTTCAGCCCCAGGGTAGGGCCGCCCCAATGCAATGGAGTGTTCGCTATGGATTGAATGAACGCTCATTTACCCAAAGTGTTGATGGCCGCTGCAGTCAAGCCCAGGTTGGCCAGGATCTGCGTCCAGTCCTTGAACCCACGGACAAAGCCGCTCCATGTGCTTTCCATATCCACCTTCTCGGGCACGATGAGCGTATCGCCCTGCGCGAGTTCGGTGGACTCGAAACCGCCAAACAGCCAGCCTGCATCCCGCCGGTGCACGATGCTGCCATCGGCACGCAGGATGAAGATGTTGTTCTCGTCAGCAGCGGTCTCCAGGCCTGCCGCTAGCAGGTACTGCTTGACCGTTCGCCCCTTGCGCCACAGCAGCGCGTTGTTGTTGGCCACGGCGCCGACCGCGTAGACGAAGCCAGGCGCCGCGGGCAGGAGGATGCGGTCGCCATCCTCCAGCGGCACGTCCGGCAGGCCGTCCAAGCTGTTGATCTCGGGTGTCAGCTCCAAAGCAATTCGGCCGTTCGGTTCCATGGCCCTCAGGCGAGCCAGCTGCCCGGCGCGTGCCTGTTCCTGCGCTGCCACCAGGCGCTGCGCGGTGGCAGCGTCGCCAGAGCTGATGTTGGCTGCTTGCCGGGCGGCCGCGCTGGTGGTCGTGGCCTCCAGCCGCCGCAAAGCATCCTGCAAGGCCTCGCGCTGACGCGCCCTGGTGGACTCGCGCGAAAACTCCGTGCCAAAGAGATAGGCCTGCTGCGTCGGGCCGCCTGCGCGCCGCAGCAATGACCTGAGCGTCTCGCCGGGGCCGATCTGGTATATGCCTGCGGCATTCACTTCGCCTGCCACGCGCACGAGCCGTGTCGTCCTGTTCTGCGGCACCGGGATGTCCTTGACACCGAAGATGGTGACCACATCGCCCGGCTGCAGCACCAGGTTGTCTTCCGCCACCTTCTCCACCACCGCCCGCCCCAGGTTGAAGGGCAGCAACTGGGCGCGCACGGTCTGCGGGTCCATCCGCTCCACCACGGCGTAGTCCCAGTTAATTTCGGAGAGCAGGTTTTTCACGTCGCTGGCCACCCGGTCGGCGCTCACGTTGCCGGGCTGCTCGTACTGCACCAGCATGTTCTTGCGGGTGTAGTAGTCGCGCTGTATCAGCGCCTCGCGTTCCGGTATCAGGTCAGAGATGCGCATGCCCGGCTTGTAGGCATAACGCAGCGGTGTCGCCACGTTGCCACGCAGCGTGACTGCGTTCGAGAACTGCGGGCTGATCTTGAACAGCGTCACCATGTCGCCGTCGCGCACGTTGGCAGCCAGGCCGGCGGCATCCAGCGCCCGCTCTTGTACGGCGCGCGGTGCTGTCGGTTCGGCCGGGTTGATGCGCTCCACCAGCACCTTGTGCAGGCTGGTCAGCGCGCGCAGGCTGCCGTTGTAGGCCAGCAGTCTGGACAGGGGCTCTTGTTCGCCGCCCAGCTCGTAGATGGCGGGGCTGTCCAGGCTGCCCAGCAGCGCGACGCGGGGCCCGGCCGAGGGGATCACGATCACGTCCCCGGGCAGCAGGCGCGCATCGGCCGACTTGTCACCATCGACGATGAACTTGTACAGGTCCAGCGTCGTGACGAGTCGCCCGTCACGACGAAGCTGTATGGCGCGCAGCGTGCCGGTGTTGGCGGGGCCGCCGGTTTCGAACAGCGCGCCCAGCAGCGTGGACAGGCTGGAGATCGTGTACGCACCCGGCTTCTTGGCCTGACCCACGACGAAGATCTGGATGGCGCGCAACTGACCCAGCGACGCGTTGAGCTCGAAGTTCTTGAAGACCTTGGCCACCTGGGCGCGCAGGGTGCTTTCGAGCTGCGACGCGGGTGTGCCGGCCACACGGAAGGTGCCGACGCGGGGCAACGAGATCTGACCGTTGCGGTCGACGACCGCGCGCAGGTCGGCATCGACGGCGCCCCACAGGCGCAGCACGACTTCATCGCCCGGGCCGATCACGTAGTCGGCGGGCACCGGGACGTTGGTCAGCGAAGGGAAGGCGGGTGCACCGAACAGCTCGTACCCGAACAGCGGAACCTGGCGGCCGGTGCCTTCGAAGACGAAGCGCTGGAATTCAGTGACCTGGGCCGGCGCGTCCCGCCGTGGCTCTGCTGGGCGGGCTGGTTCTGCGCCGGGGCCGGCCTCGGGTACCGCTGGCCTGGCCGCTGCCTGCGGTGCAGGCCTGACGCCTGCCCGGTTCAGGTTGATGGGCCCGCCCGATGTGGCATCGGGGCGAGCCGACGCGGTGCCGGCCGTCCCCGGTGCGGCGGTTTCGGCATCGCTGCCAGCCGCCGGGACCAGCGTGAGCTGTGCGTAGGCCGCACTGCAGCTGGCGAAAGCCAAGAAGAGGAGAAGTCGGAGCACGAACCTGGACATCAACAAGGGTGGGGTCAACTGGGCATTGGCCCGATTTGTAGGCAATGGGAGCGTTGGCGCAGTGAGAGTGCGATCGCAGGGCCGCCGCATTTCTGCACCGTGCGTATTCGGCTGAGGTCCGCGTCAACGGCAGGCGAAGGCATACGCTCGTAACCTTCACGAAAGTATAGACGCGCGAGGATGCTTGGCCCGCGGCCACTCAAGAACGCCTCGGCTTGCCCACCATCTCGCGCCGCCGCCGCTCTCGAAGCGGCAGTTGCGGCGCCTACAATTTGACGATGGTCTACCTTCTGGCGGCCTTCGCCATCTCGCTGCTCGTGACTGTGCTGATCGTGCATTCGGCCAAGACACACGGGCATCTGTCTGCGGATCACGACTTGTCGGGGCCGCAGAAGTTCCACGCCGCACCGGTTCCCCGCATCGGTGGTGTCGGCCCGGTGGCCGGCCTCTTGGTCGTTACGGCCGGCATGTACTTGTGGAACCGGCCGGCAGCGGCGCTGCTCGGCACCTTGCTCGTCTGTGGAATCCCCGCCTTCGGGTCAGGCCTCGTCGAGGACCTCACCAAGCGCGTCAGCCCACGCGTTCGTTTGATCGCGGTTGGCGTCTCAGCCTTGCTGGCGGTGTGGCTGCTCGGTGCCAGCATCACGCGAACCGAGATTCCAGGGCTCGACGGGCTAGTCGCCATACCGGCACTCGCGGCGGCTATTGCAGTCTTCGCCGTGGCCGGCATCGCCAACTCGATCAACATCGTCGACGGCTTCAACGGGCTCGCGTCGATGTGCGTGATCATCATGCTGGCTGCCCTGGCGTATGTGGCGGCGCAGGTGGGCGACCCGGTAATCAGCGTGCTCGCGCTCGCCGGCATCGGCGCCGTGCTCGGCTTCTTCATCTGGAACTTCCCCGCCGGCTTGATCTTCCTGGGCGACGGTGGTGCCTACTTCCTGGGTTTCTTCGTCGCCGAGTTGTCCATCCTGCTGCTGGTGCGCAACCCCGAGGTGTCGCCGTTGTTCCCGCTGCTGGTCTGTATCTACCCGGTGTTCGAAACGCTGTTCTCGATCTACAGGCGCCGATTCATACGCGCCGTGCCACCCAGCATGCCCGACGGCATTCACCTGCATTCACTGATCTACCGCAGGGTGATGCGTTGGGCGGTCGGCAGCCACAGCGCGAAAGCGCTGACGCGGCGCAACTCGATGACCTCGCCCTACCTGTGGCTGCTGTGCATGTTCTCGGTGGTGCCCGCGGTGCTCTTCTGGTCCGACTCCGCGGTGCTGGCCGGATTCCTGACGCTGTTCGGAGTTTCGTACGTCGGCCTGTACTGGCGCATCGTTCGCTTCAAGTCGCCCCCGTGGCTGCGCCTTCACACCCTCCGGGCGGGCGACAAGCGGGTGGGCAAACGGCGGGAAGCGGATAATCGAAAGATATGACCGAACATGAATCCATCGTGATAGCCGACGAACCGGTAGCCGCCCCCCCGCTCTTCAACACCCTTCCGCTCGACCCCAAGCTCCTTCGCGCCGTGGCCGAGTCGGGTTACCTGGCGATGACGCCCATCCAGGCCAAGGCGATCCCGCTGGTACTGGACGGCCGCGACATCATGGGCGCCGCGCAGACCGGGACCGGCAAGACCGCCGCCTTCACGCTGCCCTTGCTGCAGAAGATGCTGCGCCACGAAAACGCCAGCATGTCGCCCGCCCGCCACCCGGTTCGCGCGCTGGTGCTCACACCCACGCGTGAACTGGCCGACCAGGTGGCCAACAACGTCAAGACCTACGCCAAGCACACGCAGCTGCGCTCCACCGTGGTCTTCGGCGGCATCGACATGAAACCGCAGACCCTGGTGCTCAAGGGCGGCGTCGAGGTGCTGATCGCCACGCCCGGCCGCCTGCTCGACCACATCGAGGCCAAGAGCGCGGTGCTCAACCAGGTCGAATACGTGGTGCTCGACGAAGCCGACCGCATGCTCGACATCGGCTTCCTGCCCGACCTGCAGCGCATCCTGTCCTACCTGCCGAAGCAGCGCCAGACGCTGCTCTTCTCGGCCACCTTCTCGCCCGAGATCAAGAAGCTGGCCAACAGCTACCTGCAGGACCCGCTGCTGGTGGAAGTGGCGCGGCCCAACGCCACCGCCACCAACGTCGAGCAGCGCTTCTACAGCTGCACCGACGACGACAAGCGCGCCGTCGTGCGCCAACTGCTGAAGCAGCGCTCGCTGTCGCAGGCCATCATCTTCGTCAACTCCAAGCTCGGCGCCGCGCGCCTGGCGCGCACCTTCGAGCGCGACGGCCTGCGCACGCAGGCGCTGCACGGCGACAAGTCGCAGGACGAACGGCTGAAGGCGCTGGCCGCCTTCAAGGCCGGCGAGGTCGACCTGCTGGTGGCGACCGACGTGGCCGCACGCGGCCTGGACATCGCCGACCTGCCGGCCGTCTTCAACTTCGACGTGCCCTTCCACGCCGAGGACTACATCCACCGCATCGGCCGCACCGGCCGTGCCGGCGCCTCGGGCCTGGCGGTGACGCTGGTGGCCCGCGACGACATGCGCCTGCTGGGCGAGATCGAGAAGCTGCTGAAGGCGAAGGTCGAGGTCGAACCCTTCGAGCTGGAAGACGACCGCCCGCGCCGTCCGCGCCGCTTCGAGGCCGACGACGCGCCGCGTGTGCCCGACGTCATCACCGAGACGGTGATCGAGCGCGCCGCACCGGTGCGCGAACGTGTGGTCGAGGCGCCGCGCCGCGCCGCGCCGTCGTCGCGCGACCCGTTCTTCGACAAGCCCTACGAGCCGAGCAGCAACGACGCAGCCCCGGCCTGGGAGTCGGCGGCGCGGGCCCCCACGCCGCACATGCCGACGCGCACCGGGCTGTCGCCCAACATCCGCCCCAAGAAGAAGGTGGCGATGCTGCTCGGCGGCAACAGCTGAACTCGAGCGCCCTCGCCGCGCCCGTGGGCCGGCCGGGTTTCAGGTCGCCAGCAGGCTGAATACGGCCGGCCAACGGTCGGGCATCTGGGCCGGCCGTTTCAGCCAGGCCGCCACGCTGTCGGTGCGGCTCCAGCCCCCCGGCAGGGTCAGGCCGCAGCTCACCGAGACACGTGTGCCCGACCCCAGCACCGCCGTCATCGCGGCCAGCAGCGCGGCGTTGCGGTAGGGCGTCTCGATGATGAGCTGGGTCTGGCCCAGGCGCCGCGACAGCGTTTCCAGCTCCTTCAGTCGCGCGGCACGCGCCGCGGCGTCCTGCGGCAGGTAACCGACGAAGGCGAAGCTCTGCCCGTTGAGGCCACTGGCCGCCAGCGCCAGCAGCAGCGAACTCGCGCCGGGCAGCGGCAGCACCGGTACGCCGGCGTCGTGCGCCGCCTGTACCAGCGCCGCGCCGGGGTCGGCCACGGCGGGCAGGCCGGCTTCGGACAGCAGGCCCAGGTCGTGCCCCGCCAGCGCCGGTTGCAGCAGCGCCCGCCATTCGGCCGCCGGCACCGCCTCGCGGCTGCCCTTGCGCGGCCGCGGCAGCTCGGTGATGCCGATGGCCTGCAGCGGCGCCGCCAGCGGAGCCAGCACCGCCACGCGCTTGAGGAAGGCGCGTGTGCTGCGGGCGTCTTCGGCGGCCCAGTGCAGCAGGCCGGCGGCGCGGCGGATCACGCCGTCGGGCAGCACGTCGCGCAGATCGACTTCGTCGGCGCCCAGGTCGAGCGCGTTCGGCACCAGCAGCAACGTGCCCGGGTTCATGCGGCCAGCGGGTCGAGGCCGGCCCGGCGCAGCAGCTGGCAGGTGCGGATCAGCGGCAGGCCGACCAGCGCCGTGGGGTCGTCGCTTTCGATGGCGTCCAGCAGTGCGATGCCCAGCGTCTCGCTCTTGGCGCTGCCGGCGCAGTCGTAGGGCTGCTCCAGCCGCAGGTAGCGTTCGATCTCGTCGTCGCCCAGGCTGCGGAACTGCACCGTCACGGGCGCCAGCAGCGTTTCGGCAAAGCCGGTGCTGGCGCGCACCACGGCCACCGCGGTCTGGAAGACGGCACGTCGGCCGCTGAGCCGGCGCAGCTGCGCCACGGCGCGGTCGTGCGTGCCGGGCTTGCCGATGGGCTGGCCGTCGAGGTCGGCCACCTGATCAGAGCCGATGACCACCGCCAGCGGGTGCAATGCGGCCACCGCCTGCGCCTTGGCCAGCGCCAGGCGCAGCGCCAGGGCGGCGGGCGCCTCGCCCGGCAGCGGCGTTTCGTCGACCTGCGGCGATACCGTCTCGAAGGACAGACGCAGGCGCTGCAGCAGCTCGCGCCGGTAGGGCGAGGTCGAGCCCAGGATGAGCGGGGGCAGGGTGTTCATGGGCGTGATTCTCGACGTATCGGCTCGTTACACTGCCGGCCATGGTTCTGCTCGAAGTTTTTCTGCCGTACGCCTTGCGTTGCGCCTGCGCGTGCGCCGGCGCCGAGGTCCGCCCGTGAAGGAGCGCGGCCCCGATCCGCATGCGCTCGACGTCATGGCGCTGTGCAAGGCTGCGGCCACGCTGCAAGGTCAGTGGCCGCTGGCCGGCATGGCGCGGCTGGCCGACAGCCTGTGTGCCGCCACCGACGGTGCCGCCACCTGGCAGGCCCGCGGCTGGCTGGTGCCGGTGCTGGGTGGCGAAGCCGAGGTCTGGCTCGAACTGCAGGGCAGCGCCGACGTGCCGCTGGAGTGCCAGCGCTGCCTGCAGCCGATGCGCGAACACCTGGCCGTGCAGCGCCGTTTCCGCTTCGTGCGCAACGAGGACGAAGCCGCGCGCCTGGACGAAGAGTCCGAGGACGACGTGCTGGCGCTGCCGGCGCGGCTGGACTTGCAGGCCCTGCTGGAGGACGAGCTGATCCTGGCGCTGCCCATCGTGCCGCGCCACGGGCTGTGCCCCGAACCGCTGCCGTTGCCGGCGGCCGAGCCGCTGGACGAGGAGGCGCCGGCGCCCAACCCCTTTGCCGCGCTGGCGGCGCTGCGGCGTCCGCCGGGCGGTGCTTGAGCGCATGGCGACCGCGGCACGGGTGGGTGCTATACTCACCGGCTTTGCAAATGCACAGGCCTGCGGGTTTGGCGTTTGCAGAGCAGTCAGTCAGGTGGCCCGACCCCCCCAGCCCGTGTGCAGTGGCATGCGCCGGGTTCTGGAGGCGCTGCCGCCAAGCAAGCCCCGCAAACCACAGCGCGTCCTTCGGCGCCCCCGGTCGGCACCTGACTTCACGGTGCCGCACGCGTCGATCCCAGGAGATTTTCATGGCCGTCCAGCAGAACAAGAAGTCGCCCTCCAAGCGCGGCATGCACCGCTCGCACAACGCCGTCGCGGCGCCGGGTACCGCCGTCGAAACGACCACGGGCGAGGTGCACCTGCGTCACCACATCAGCCCCACCGGCTTCTACCGCGGCCGCAAGGTCCTGAAGACCAAGGCCGACGCCTGAGTGGCGCCTGCGGGCCGCTTGTCGGCCTGCACCGGCCTGGCTCGGGGCGCTGCCCGCAGCGTCGCCTGAGCGGTTTCGGCCCGTGTGCGGCTGAAGCCCCGCTGTAAACCCGTGTCCCCTCACCCCGTCCACGCCCCCCTGGCGCTGGTCCGCCTGGCGGTGGACTGCATGGGCGGCGACCATGGCCCCGCGGTCACACTGCCCGCCTGTCGGGCCTTTCTCGACAAGCACCCGCAGGCCGAGCTCGTGCTCGTCGGCAGTGCCGCTGCGCTGGAGGCTGCGGCCACGCTGCCGCGGTGCACGCGGGTGGTGGCCACCGAAGTCGTCACGATGGACGACCCCGTCGAAGTGGCCTTGCGCAAGAAGCGCGACTCGTCGATGCGCGTGGCGCTGCAGCAGTTGAAGAACGGCGCCCACGCCTGCGTTTCGGCTGGCAACACCGGCGCGCTGATGGCCTTGGCGCGCTACCTGCTGAAGACGCTGGACGGCATCGACCGCCCGGCCATCGCCAGTGTGCTGCCCAACGGCCGCGACGGCTACACCACGGTGCTCGATCTCGGCGCCAACGTCGATTGCGCGCCCGAACACCTGCTGCAGTTCGCGGTGCTTGGCAGCGCGCTGGTGTCCGCGGTGGACGGCAAGGACGAACCCAGCGTCGGCCTGCTGAACATCGGCGAAGAGGCCATCAAGGGCAGCGACAACGTCAAGCGCGCCGGCGAATTGCTGCGCGCCGCCAGTGTGGCCGGACACATCAACTTCCACGGCAACGTCGAAGGCAACGACATCTTCAAGGGCACGGTCGACATCGTCGTCTGCGACGGTTTTGTCGGCAACGTGATGCTGAAGACGAGCGAAGGGCTGGCGTCGATGCTGTCGGACTTCATCAAGCAGGAGTTCACGCGCACGCCGCTGGCCAAGCTGGCCGCGCTGGTGGCGCTGCCGGTGCTGAAGCGCTTCAAGCACCGCGTCGACCCGCGCCGCTACAACGGCGCCGCGCTGTTGGGCTTGCGCGGGCTGGTCTTCAAGAGCCACGGTTCGGCCGACGCCTACGCCTTCGAACAGGCGCTGACCCGGGCGTATGATGCCGCGCGCAACCGCCTGCTCGACCGTGTGCAGGACCGCATCGTCGACACGCTGCCGGCCGCGCCGGCGCTGCCGCCAGGCGGCGATGCCGCGTCAGAACAAGCTGCATGACCTCGCCCACACCCCTTCCGCGTTACGCCCGCATCACCGGCACCGGCAGCTACCTGCCGCCGCGGCGGCTGTCGAACGCCGACATGGTGGCGCTGCTGGCCGAACGCGGCCTCGAGACCAGTGACGAGTGGATCGTCGAACGCACCGGCATCCGCGCCCGCCACTTCGTCGACGAGGGTGTGTCGTCCAGCGACCTGGCGCTGCACGCCTGCCGCGCCGCGCTGCACGCCGCCGGCCGCACGGCCGACGACGTCGACCTCATCATCGTGGCCACGTCGACGCCCGACATGGTGTTCCCGTCCACCGCCTGCATCCTGCAGAACAAGCTGGGCGCCAACGGCTGCATGGCCTTCGACATGCAGGCCGTCTGCGCCGGCTTCGTCTACGCGCTGAGCGTGGCCGATGCGATGGTGCGCGCCGGTGGCGTGCAGTGCGCGCTGGTGGTGGGCGCCGAAGTCTTCTCGCGCATCCTGGACTTCAACGACCGCACGACCTGCGTGCTGTTCGGCGACGGCGCCGGCGCGGTGGTGCTGGAGTCGAGCGTCGAACCCGGCATCCTGGCCACCGAACTGCACGCCGACGGCAAGCATGTCGGCATCCTGTGCGTGCCCGGCACCGTCTCGGGCGGCCAGGTGCTGGGCGACCCGCTGCTGCGCATGGACGGCCAGGCCGTCTTCAAGCTCGCCGTGGGTGTGCTCGACAGCGCCGCGCGCGCCGTGCTGGCCAAGGCCGGCCGCAGCGAGGCCGACGTCGACTGGCTGGTGCCGCACCAGGCCAACATCCGCATCATGCAGGGCACGGCCAAGAAGCTGAAGCTGCCGCTCGAGAAGATGGTGGTCACCGTCGACGAACACGGCAACACCTCAGCCGCGTCGGTGCCGCTGGCGCTGGACGTGGCGGTGCGCAGCGGCCGCATCCAGCGCGGGCACACGGTGCTGCTCGAAGGGGTCGGCGGCGGCTTCACCTGGGGCGCGGTGCTGCTCGACTTCTGACCTATCGAACCCGGCTCGTTCAGACCTTTCTCTTCATGACCGCATTTGCATTTGTCTTCCCCGGCCAGGGCTCGCAGTCCGTCGGCATGCTCGACGCCTGGGGCGACCATCCCGCCGTCACCCGGACACTCGAGGAAGCTTCGGCCGCGCTGGGCGAAGACCTGGCGCGCCTGATCCACGAAGGCCCGAAGGAAGCGCTGGAACTGACGACGAACACGCAGCCGGTGATGCTCACCGCGGCCATCGCCTGCTGGCGCGCCTGGCTGGCCGAGGGCGGCGCAGAGCCGGCCGCGGTGGCGGGCCATTCGCTGGGTGAATACAGCGCGCTGGTGGCCGCCGGTGCGCTGAGCCTCGCCGACGCGCTGCCGCTGGTGCGTTTCCGCGCCCAGGCCATGCAGCAGGCGGTGCCGGTGGGCACGGGCGCGATGGCGGCCATCCTGGGCCTGGACGCCGCGGTGGTGCGCGAAACCTGCGCCGCCGTCGCCGCGGCCAGTGGCGAGGTCGTCGAGCCCGCGAACTTCAACGACCCCAAGCAGACCGTGATCGCCGGCAGCAAGGCCGGCGTCGACCTCGCCTGCGAAAGGCTCAAGGCGGCGGGCGCCAAGCGTGCGCTGCTGCTGGCGGTGTCGGCGCCTTTCCACTCGTCGCTGATGAAACCGGCGGCCGAGGCGCTGCGCGAGAAACTCGCCGGCGTGGCGCTGAGTGCACCGCGCATTCCGGTCGTCAACAACATCGACGTCGCCGTGCAGGGCACGCCCGACGCCATCCGCGACGCGCTCTACCGCCAGGCCTTCGGCCCCGTGCGCTGGGTCGAGGTGACGCAGGCCCTGAAGGCACGCGGCCTGTCGCACGTCTTCGAGTGCGGGCCGGGCAAGGTGCTGGCCGGCCTCGTCAAGCGCGTGGATGGCGAACTCGTGACCACCACGGTGCTCGACCCGGCCAGCCTGAGGGCGGCGATGGGGATGCTCGAATGAGTGAAGTGCAGACGCCGGCGCAGGTCGCGCTCGTCACCGGCGCTTCGCGTGGCATCGGTCGCGCCATCGCGCTGGCGTTGGCCGGCGCGGGTTACGGTGTCACCGGCACGGCCACCACCGCGGCCGGCGCGGTGGCCATCGGCGAGGCGCTGGCCCCGTTCCCTGGCTGCCAGGGCATCGTGCTCAACGTCACCGACGGCCCGGCGCTCGACGCCGCCATCGACAGCCTCGTCAAGACCCAGGGCGGCCTGCACGTGCTGGTGAACAACGCCGGCATCACGCGCGACACGCTGGCCATGCGCATGAAGGACGACGACTGGGATGCGGTGCAGGACACCAACCTGAAGGCCGTCTTCCGCGCCTGCCGCGCCGCGATGCGGCCGATGATGAAACAGCGCTACGGCCGCATGATCAACATCACCTCGGTGGTGGGCGCCATCGGCAATGCCGGCCAGGCCAACTACGCCGCGGCCAAGGCCGGCGTGGCGGGCATGACCCGCGCACTGGCGCGTGAACTCGGCAGCCGCCAGATCACCGTCAACTGCGTGGCGCCCGGCTTCATCGCCACCGACATGACGCACGGCCTGCCCGACGCCGCCAAGGCCGCGCTGCTGGCGCAGATTCCGCTGGGCCGCCTGGGTGCGGCCGAGGAAGTGGCGCACGCGGTGCTGTTCCTGGCCAGCCGCGAGGCGGGCTACATCACGGGCACGGAACTGCACGTCAACGGTGGCATGCACATGGCCTGAACCGGCCCCAAGAGCACGTCCTGCAGGCGCCGCCTGCAGCCTGAAAAACCGGCAAGGGCCCCGCCGCTAGAATCGCGGGCTGTCTGAACCGACCCCACTCCCGGAGGAGTCATGAGCGATATCGAAGCACGCGTCAAGAAAATCATCGCCGAGCAACTCGGCGTCCCTGAAGCCGACGTCACGAACGAGAAGGCTTTCGTCGCCGACCTCGGCGCCGACTCGCTCGACACCGTCGAACTGGTGATGGCCCTGGAGGACGAGTTCGGCATCGAGATCCCGGACGAAGAGGCCGAGAAGATCACCACGGTGCAACTGGCGATCGACTACGCGTCGACCCACCAGAAGGCCTGAGGCCGACATGTCGATGAGCCGTCTCGAGACATGTCGCACCCCCTTGGGGGGGCGGCGCGGTACGCGCCTCGGGGGCCGTTGATGTCGCGGCGTCGTGTGGTCGTCACCGGCCTCGGGCTCGTGAGCCCGGTCGGCAACTCGGTGACGGAAGCCTGGGCCAACCTCGTGGCGGGGCGCAGCGGCATCGACCTCATCACGAAGTTCGACGCCTCGGCCTTCTCCTGCCGCTTCGCCGGCGAGGTGAAGGGTTTCCAGATCGAGGATTACATCCCCGCCAAGGAAGCCCGCCACATGGACACCTTCATCCATTACGGGATGGCGGCGGCCATGCAGGCGGTCAAGGACGCCGGGCTGCCGCATGGTGAGACGCTGGGCGAGGACGGCGCCGAGCGCTACGGCTGCATGGTCGGCTCGGGCATCGGCGGCCTGCCGATGATCGAGCAGACGCAGATTGAATACGCGGCGCGCGGCCCGCGCCGCATCTCGCCGTTTTTCGTGCCGGCCTCGATCATCAACATGATCTCGGGCCACGTGTCCATCCAGTACGGCTACACCGGCCCGAACATGGCCATCGTGACGGCCTGCACCACGGGCCTGCACTGCATCGGCGCGGCCGGGCGGCTCATCGAGTACGGCGACGCCGACGTGATGATCGCCGGCGGTGCCGAAAGCACGGTGTCGCCGCTGGGCCTGGGCGGCTTCGCCGCGGCGCGTGCGCTGTCGGTGCGCAACGACGACCCGAAAACCGCATCCCGCCCCTGGGACAAGGACCGCGACGGTTTTGTGCTCGGTGAGGGCGCCGGCGTGCTGGTGCTCGAAGAGTACGAACACGCGAAGCAGCGTGGCGCGAAGATATACGCCGAACTCGCGGGCTTCGGCATGGGCGCCGACGCCTTCCACATGACGGCGCCCAACGTCGATGGCCCCAAGCGCAGCATGAAGGCCGCGCTGCGCAACGCCGGCGTCAACGCCCCCGACGTGCACTACCTCAACGCCCACGGCACCAGCACCCCGCTGGGTGATCTGAACGAGACGAATGCGATCAAGCTGGCCTTCGGCGACCATGCGAAGAAGCTGGTCGTCAACTCGACGAAGTCGATGACCGGCCACCTGCTGGGTGGCGCCGGTGGCATCGAATCGGTGTTCAGCGTTCTGGCCGTGCACCACCAGGTCTCGCCGCCGACCATCAACATCTTCAACCAGGACCCGGAATGCGACCTGGACTACTGCGCCAACGAGGCGCGGCAGATGAGGATCGACGTCGCGGTGAAGAACAACTTCGGCTTCGGCGGCACCAACGGCACGCTGGTCTTCCGGCGCGCCTGAGGCTCGATGCGCGCGCCACCCGCGGTGGCCGTGCGCTGCACGGGCGGCTGGGCCTGGCGGCTGCTGAACATCGCCTTGCCGACGCTGGCAGCCGGCGTCTTTGCGGTGTGGACGCTGCTGCACCTCGAGACCGCGATCGCGCCGGCCGTGTTCGTCGCCATGGTCGTGGCCGCCGGCGTGTTGCTGCTGGCCTGGCGGCTGTCGCGCCCACGCGAGCGCTTGCTGCAGTGGGACGGCCAGCGCTGGACCGTCGACGCCGTGCCCGGGCGGCTGCAGCTGATGGTCGACCTCGGGCCCTTCCTGTTGCTGCGCCTGCACACCGGGCGTGGCGGCGGGTCCTGGCTGGCCGTCACGGCGGCCGAAGCGGGCGCCGCCTGGCATGCGCTGCGTGCCGCGGTATATTCGCGCCCTCCCGAAACCCCCTCCGGCGCCCAACACCCGGAACGAACTGCCGACTGAATGTCTGACGCGGATGCCGATGCGCTGCTGGTGGAACGCGTCAAGCGGGGCGACGTGCGGGCTTTCGAGATGCTGGTGGTCAAGTACCAGCGCCGCGTCGAGCGCCTGATCGGCCGCATGGTGCGTGACGTCGACCTGGTGCAGGACATCGCCCAGGAAAGCTTCATCCGCGCCTACCGCGCCTTGCCGCAGTTCCGCGGCGACAGCGCCTTCTACACCTGGCTCTACCGCATCGCCGTCAACACCGCCAAGAAGGCGCTGATGGACATGAAGCGCGACCCGTTGGTGCTGGAGTCGTCGCGCAGCCTGGGCGAGGACGGCGAGGAAACTTCACGCGCCGAGAATGAACTAACCGACGGCGAAACACCCGAAGCTTTGCTGGCGAGCAAGGAAATCGCGGCGGCGGTGAACTCGGCCATCGAAGCGTTGTCTGAAGATCTGCGCCAGGCCATCACGCTGCGCGAGATCGAAGGTCTGAGCTACGAAGAGATCGCCGAAATGATGAACTGCCCCATCGGCACGGTGCGCTCGCGCATCTTCCGTGCCCGCGAAGCCATCGCCACGCGGCTGCGGCCGCTGCTGGACACGCGCGATGGCGCGCGCTGGTAGCGCGCAACTGCCTGACGCCTGAAGACACCTGCCGAGCACCGCCATGAACGCCACGCCCTCGAACATCCCCCTGCAACCTGCCGCCGACGACACGCGTGCGTGGCTCTCGGCGCTCGCCGACGGCGAGGCGCAGGCCGCCGACCGGGCCTGCACCGGCTGGCGTGACGATGCCGAGGCCCGTCGCACGTGGCACGCCTACCAGCTGATCGGCGACGTCATGCGCTCTGAAGACCTGGCCCGGCCGGCCGCCGGCGACGCCGCCTTCCTGGCCGGCTTGCGTGAACGCCTGGCGGCCGAGCCGGCCATCGTGGCGCCCACGCCCGTTGCCGCACTGGCGGGCGCTGCCGCGCGCC
>CAMTUD010000041.1:0-29566 GCA_947084805.1 uncultured beta proteobacterium
CCCCCTCAAGGCGAGCAGCGCAGGGGAGTCGGCGCGCAGCGCCGACCGCCACAGTCGGCGACGCCGCCGGGTGCCGCCTGGCGCGACGCGCGAGAAGCGTCGAACGCAGAAAGCGGCCGGACGCGAACGTCCGCAACGGGCCGAGAGCTGAACTCCGCATCATTTCAATGGCCCGCCCCACCCATCAGTCGCCCGAGGGCCGACTCCGAGCATTGCTCGATCGGCAGCTCCCCTGCGATGCGCCCCGCGTTCATGACGATCACCCGGTCGCTCAGTGCCAGGATCTCGTCGAGCTCGGACGACACCACCAGCACCGCGCCGCCGGCGTCGCGCATGGCGCGCAGGCGGCCGTGGATGAATTCGATGGCGCCGATGTCGACGCCGCGGGTGGGCTGGCCCACCAGCAGCACCTGCGGCTGATGGTCGAAGAACTGCGCTTCGCGCGCCAGCACCAGCTTCTGCTGGTTGCCGCCGCTGAACTTGCTGCTGCGCAGCGCCGGGTTGCGCGGCCGCACGTCGTAGCGTTCCATCATCGTGGCGGTGTCGTCGCGCATCGCGCGCTGGCGCATCCAGCCGAACCAGCCGCCGCTGTAGCGGCGTTTGCCCTGGTAGCCCAGCACCGCCGATTCCCAGGCCGCGAAGGGCAGCACCATGCCGCGGCGGTGGCGGTCTTCGGGCACGTGGGCCAGGCGCAGCGCACGCGCCTGGCGCGTGCTGAGCCAGTGTGCAGCGGTGAAGGGCTGGCCGGCGAGCGTCATCTCGCCCTGCGTCGGCGCCATCAGGCCCGACAGCACGTCGAGCAGCTCGCTCTGGCCGTTGCCCGAGACCCCGGCGATGCCGACGATCTCGCCGGCGCGCAGCTGCAGCGACACATCGGCCAGCCGCGCCACGCCCAGGGCGTCGGTGACACCCAGGCCGCGTGCGCTCAGCAGCACGGCGCCCGGCTTCGCCGCCGCGCCTTCGCGGCCCAGGTTCACGCGCCGGCCGACCATGGCCTCGGCCAGCCCGTCGATGCTGGTGTCGGCGATCTTCGCGTCCAGCACCACCTGGCCGCCACGCATCACGGTCACGGCGTCGCACAGCGCCATGATTTCCTTCAGCTTGTGCGTGATGAGCAGGATGGTCGTGCCGCGCGCGCGCAGGCCGCGCAGGGTGTCGAAGAGCTGCTCGGTTTCCTGTGGCGTCAGCACCGCGGTGGGTTCGTCGAGGATGAGGATGCGCGCGCCACGGAACAGCGCCTTCAGGATCTCGAGCCGCTGGCGTTCACCCACCGGCAGTTCACTGACCAGCTTGTCCAGGTCCACCGTCATGCCGGTGTCGCGCATCAGCGCGTCGAGCTTGGCGCGCACCTCGGCGCGTGCGACGTTCAGGCGCCACGAGGGTTCGGCGCCGAGCATCACGTTGTCGAGTGCACTCAACGTGTCGACCAGCATGAAGTGCTGGTGCACCATGCCGATGCCCAAAGCGATGGCTTCGCGCGAACCCTTGATCTTCGCCGGCACGCCTTCGATGGTGATCTCGCCCGCATCGGCCTCGTAGAAGCCGTAGAGGATGGACATCAGCGTGCTCTTGCCGGCGCCGTTTTCGCCGACGATGCCGTGCACCGTGCCGCTGGCCACGCGTAACTGCACGGCGCGGTTGGCGTGCACCGCGCCGAAGCGCTTTTCGATGCCCTGCATCAAAACAGCCGGGGGCCGAACGGCCCCCGTGGCAGTGGCGACAGCCTGCTCGGGCATCACTTACACGCGTTGTTCGCCATGTAGTCGATGACCTGGATCTTGCCGGCGATGATGTCGGCACGCGCGGCGTCGACGCGCTTCTTCATCTCGGGCGTCACCAGCTTGGCGTTGTGCTCGTCCAGCGCGACATCGACGCCGCCTTCCTTCAACCCCAGGTTCGTGACACCCGGCGTCACGCCCTTGAAGGCGGTGTAGACGGCCACGTCGACACGCTTGACCATGCTGGTGAGCATGGTGCCCGGCTGCACGTGGTTCTGGTTGCTGTCGACGCCGATGGCCAGCTTGCCGGCGTCCTTGGCCGCCTGGTAGACGCCGATGCCGGTGCCGCCCGCCGCAGCGAAGATCACGTCGACCCCGGCGGCGAACTGCGACTTGGCGAGTTCGGCGCCGCGTGCCGGGTCGTTCCAGGCCGTGGGCGTGGTGCCGGTCATGTTGGCCAGCGCCTCGGCCTTGGGGTTGGCGTACTTCGCGCCCTGCTCGAAGCCGCACTGGAAGCGGCGGATGAGCGGGATGTCCATGCCGCCAACGAAGCCCACCTTGCCGGTCTTGCTGGCCATCGCGGCCATCATGCCGACGAGGAAGCTGCCTTCCTGTTCCTTGAACAGGATGCTCTGCACGTTGGGCAGCTTGACCACGGCGTCGATGACGGCGAACTTCAGTTTCGGGAAGTCCTTGGCCACCTTCTCCATGCTGCTGCCCTGGCTGAAGCCGATGCCCACGATGGGGTCGGCACCGCGCTGCGCCATGCGGCGCTGCGCCTGTTCACGTTGTGCCGGGTTGCTGATCTCGAACTCGATGTAGGGCTTGCCGGTTTCCTTCTTCCAGCGCTCGGCGCCTTCGAAGCCGGCCTGGTTGAAGCTCTTGTCGAACTTGCCGCCCATGTCGTAGATGACGGCGGGTTCGGCCTGCACGCTGCCGGCGGTGGCCAGGAGGGTGGCTGCGGCCATTGCGGAAAGCAGCACGGCGGTCTTGCGGGGCAGGCGGAACATGGGCGGGTGGTCTCCGTTCGAGGTGGGGCAGGATAGCAAGACTCGCGCCTCCGGCCCGCTGTGGTGCGGCCGCGGGGGGTGGTTGCGGGCCCACGTCTGCGGGCTGGCAGCGCCGGCCGCCGGCACGGCCCTGGTTAGCATCGGGCCATGACGACATCCCTCGCCGACCCGCTGGCCCGTGCCCGCCAGCTGCCCAAGGTGCTGCTGCACGAACACCTGGACGGCGGCCTGCGCGTGGCCACGCTGCTGGAACTGCTGCACCAGCGCGGCATCACGCCGGCGGCCGACACCGTGGTCGGCCTGGCCGCCTGGTTCGACGCCAACGCCCACGCCGGCAGCCTGCTGAAGTACCTGGAAGGTTTTGCGCTCACGGTCGAGGCCATGTCCAGCCCGGCCGCGATGGAACGCGTGGCCTTCGAGGCGGCGCAGGACGCGCTGGCCGAGGGCGCGGTGCTGGCCGAGTTCCGCATCGCGCCGCTGCTCTTCGAAAGCCACGGCGTGACGGGCGAGGCGGCGGTCGAAGCCCTGCTCGCCGGCCTGGCCCGCAGCCCGCTGCCGCTGGGCGAGAAAAGCGGCCTCATCGTCTGCGCGATGCGCCACCTGCCGCCCGAGGAAACCGAACGCGCCGCACGCCTGGCCATCAAGTACCAGGGCCGCGGCGTGGTCGGCTTCGACCTCGCGGGCGCGGAGTTCGGGCATCCACCTGCCCAGCACGAGCGTGCGTTGCGCCTGGTGCGCGACGCCGGCCTGGCGATCACGCTGCACGCCGCCGAGGCCGACGGCGCCGAGCGCGTGCTCGAGGCCGCCGACCAGGGCGCCACGCACATCGGGCACGGCGTGCACCTGATCGATGCGCTGCGCGACCCGGCGCGGCGCTGGATGGTCGACGCGGTGCGCGAGCGTGGCCTGCACCTCGAGGTCTGCCCCACCAGCAACGTGCACACGGGGGCGGCGAAGTCACTGGAAACGCACCCGATCACCGATCTGTGGCATGCCGGCGTGAGCCTGAGCTACCACACCGACAACCGGCTGATGAGCTGCATCAACCAGAGCGAGGAAGCCGCGGCGCTGCTGCAGCACACCACGCTGAACGAAGTCGACCTGCTGGCCATGGCCACCGAGGCGGCGCGTCACTCCTTCCTGGGCGCCGCGCAGCGCGACGCGGCGCTGGAGGCCATTGCCGTGTTCTCGGCGGCCATCGTGCCGCCGCCGCCCGTGGCGCGTCTGTAGCGGCCCTGCCCGCCCGGGTGGTTCAGGCCGCGACGGCCTCGGCCTGCGTGCGCCGCGCCCACTTGGCCGCGAAGGCGCCCATCTCGCTGGCCGGCAGCGGCCGGCTCATGTGGTAGCCCTGGCCCTCGTCGCAGTCCAGTGCCGCCAGGCGTGCCATGACGGCGGCGTTCTCCACACCTTCGGCCACCACCGTCAGGCCCAGGTTGTGCGCCAGGTCGATGGTGCTGCGCACGATCTTGGCGTCGTCCTCGTCACCCTCCATCGCCATCACGAAGCTCTTGTCGATCTTGAGTTCGTCCACCGGCAGACGCTTCAGGTAGGCCAGGCTCGAATAGCCGGTGCCGAAGTCGTCGATGCTGAGCTTGTAGCCGGCGGCGCTGAGCGTGTTCAGCGTCGCCTCGGCGCGCTGCGGCTCATCCATGATGGCGCTCTCGGTGATCTCCAGGCACAGCGCCTGCGGCGGCATCGGGTGGCGCTGCAGCAGCGCCTGCAGCTTGGCCGGCAGTTCCTGGTCGAGCAGGTCGCGTGTGCTCAGGTTCACCGACACCCGTTCCAGGCCCAGCGCCTGCAGCTTCGGCCATTCGCGCGCCGTGGCCTCCAGCATCCAAAGGGTCAGCTGGCGCACGAAGCCGGTCTGCTCGGCAAAGGGAATGAACTCCATCGGCGGCACCATGCCGCGTCGTGGGTGCTGCCAGCGCACCAGCGCCTCGGCGCCGATCATCTGGCCCGCGCGCGGGCCGTTGAGCGCGATCTTGGGCTGCAGGAAGAGTCGCAGTTCGTGGTGTTCGAGCGCGTGGCGCAGTTCGGTCAGCAGCGACAGCGTCAGCGCGCTGGCGGCGTCGGTGGCCGGGTCGTAGACCATGGCCATGCGTGTCTTGCGCTTGGCGGCGTACATCGCCACCTCGGCATGGTTGATCAGCGTGTCGGCGTCGCCGGCGTGTTCGGGGAAACAGGCCACGCCGAAGCCGGCGGCCACGTCCACCGTGTGGTCGTCCAGCTTCAACGGCTGGTGGAAGACCTGGGCCACGCCCTCGGTCACCGCCATGGCCTGCACGGCATCGCTGCCCGGCAACAGCAGCGCAAACTCGTCGCCCGACAGGCGGGCCACGAGCGCGCCGGGGCCCAGCGTGTGCACGGCCAGCCGCTCGGCGACACCCTTGAGCAGGCGGTCGCCGAAGGCATAACCCAGCACGTCGTTGACATGCTTGAAGCGGTCGAGGTCGAGCATGACCACCGCCACCGGCGTGCCCTGCGTCGCGGCCGCGGCCAGCGCGGCCTGCACGCCGTCGCGGAACTGCGCGCGGTTGGGCAGGCCGGTGAGCGGGTCCCAGTAGGCCAGCGCGCGGATCGCGTCCTCGTTGCTGGCGATGCTCAGGCGCATGTGGTCGAAGGAACGCGCCAGTTCGCCGATCTCGTCGGGGCGCTGGGTGTGCTCGAGCGCCTGGCTGTAGTCGCCACGGCCCAGGCGTTCGCTGGCGCGCACCAGCGAACGCAGCGGCGTCGTGACACGCCGGGCGGTGGCCAGGCTGACGAAGAAGGCCAGTGCCAGCGCAGCCACCGTCAGGGCGGCCAGCGTGGTCTGCAGCGGCCGGTAGGGCGCCACGGCATCCGCCACCGCACGCAGCAGCACCACCTGCAGCCGGCCGCTGTTGCCGTCGGCCAGCGTCATGCGGCGCATCAGGTGCGGGCCATGGGCCAGCGCGAGCTCGGCGCTGGCTTCGGGCAGGGCCAGCAGCGCCTGGGTGTCGGCCGGCACCAGCGTCGACAGCGGTGCCCGTTCGGCGCCCGCCGGCGGGCGCACCAGCAGCGCCACGTCGAGGCTGGAGACACGTTTCATGTCCTGCAGCAGCGCGCGGTCGAAGGCAAAGCCCATGACGACGTACCCCGTCAGCAGCGGTGAACGCACCGGCACCAGCACCAGCTGGTAGGGCAGGCCGCCGACCACGGCCAGCGCGTTGCCGCTCTGCGACAGGCCGGGGATCAGCGGCTGCAGCGCGCGCGCGGCGCCTTCGTCCTGACCTTCGGCCACCGCGCGCAGTGACAGGTCGGGCCCGAGCATGGCGGTCACGGCTGCGTTGACACGTTCACCGCCGTTGGCCAGTGCCGAGCGCAAGGTGTCGGTGTCGTTCGAGTTGACGGCGGCGCGGAAACCGTAGTCCTGCGCCAGCACCGATGCCGCCAGCGTCAGCGTGCCGGCACGCTGCTTCAGCAGCTCTTCCCAGACGCTCTGGCCGGTGACCAGCTCGGCCGCGAGCAGCTGGCGCGCGTTCTGGCCGACGCTGCTGTCGACCACCGCCAGCACCGTCAGCTGTACCGCCAGCAGCAGGCCGAAAAAGAGCGCGAAGATGCGCGACGACAGCCGCCGCGACCACCAATGCCGCAGCGACGTCACAGCGCCCCCGCCGTCAGTGCCAGCTTCACTTCGGCGCGGGCGCCGGTGGCCGGCACCACCAGCGCCGTGTCGGCGGCCGGCGCACCCGGCGGCAGGCCGGCGTGCCAGCTGCGCAGCCGGTAGCTGCCGGGCGGCACGTTGTCCAGGCGCAGCGTGCCGGTGGCGTCGCTGATGGCGAAGTGCGGCGTGTCCACCACCACCACCCAGGCGATCATGTGGTCGTGGATGTTGCAGCCCAGCACGGCGATGCCGACCCTGTCGAACAGCTGCGGCTTCGCCGGCGTGCCGGCATACAGCTTCTCGTCGAAGGTCTTGGCCGGCGAGAAGGAATAGACATGGTGGCGCACCGTGTCGCGGTTCGGAAAGCTCACGGCGGTGCCTGCGGTGACCACCGTCACCCGCGGCACGAAGCGGCGCTCGACCTGCACGATTTCCACGCCCGGCAGCGCTTTGGCCGTGGCCCTGGCCTGGGGCGACTCGAGAAAGACCACGGTTTCGGGCAGGGGCCTGCCGTCGCTGCCCAGGGCCAGCACCTCGACGCTGGCGGCCGTGGCCGGCTTCAGGGCGACGAGCAGAAGCAGACCGGCCAGTTGCAGCGGCCACACGGGAACATCGCGAGAGAGCATGCGAGGCTATCGGCCGCGTCGGCCCGGGGTTGAGCCCGGGGCGGGTCTTCAGCCGCCGCCGGAGGCCCCGCGTGGGCGGAACACACGCCGGCGAGGCGCCGGCGGCAGCGCCGTCACCACCGCGGGTGTGGCGGCGCGTGCGATCACGCCGCCGCCCAGGCAGACCTCGCCGTCGTAGAGCACGGCGCTCTGGCCGGGCGTCACGGCCCATTGCACACCGGCGAAATCGAGCCGGAAGCCGCCGGGCCTGTCGGACAAGATGCACGGCGCGTCGGCCTGGCGGTAACGCGTCTTGGCGGCCAGCGCGCCAGGCGCCGAAGGCGTCCCGGCGACCCAGCTGCAGTCCTCGGCCTCGAGCCAGGACGACTGCAGCCAAGGGTGTGCATGGCCCTGCACCACGTGCAGCGTGTTGTGGTCGAGGTCCTTGTGGGCCACGTACCAGGGTGCGTGCAGGCCTTCGGGGCCGGCGCTCGTGGCCACGCCGCCGATGCCCAGCCCCTGGCGCTGGCCCAGCGTGTAGAAGCTCAGGCCCACGTGGCGGCCGACCTCGCGCCCGTGTTCGTCGAGCATCGGGCCGGGTTCCTGGCGCAGGTAGCGGTTGAGGAAGTCGCGGAAGGGCCGCTCGCCGATGAAGCAGATGCCGGTGCTGTCCTTCTTCTTCGCGTTCGGCAGGCCGATCTCGGCCGCGATGCGCCGCACCTCGGTCTTGTGCAGTTCACCCACCGGGAACAGCGTCTTGGCGAGCTGGGCCTGGTTCAGGCGGTGCAGGAAGTAGCTCTGGTCCTTGGCCGGGTCCAGGCCCTTGAGCAGCTCGAAGGCACCGTGGCGTTCACGAACCCGCGCATAGTGGCCGGTGGCGATCTTCTCGGCGCCCAGCCGCATCGCGTGGTCGAGGAAAGCCTTGAACTTGATCTCGGCGTTGCACAGCACGTCGGGGTTGGGCGTGCGGCCGGCGGCGTATTCACGCAGGAACTCGGCGAACACCCGGTCCTTGTACTCGGCGGCGAAGTTGACGTGCTCGAGCTCGATGCCCAGCACGTCGGCCACCGCGGCGGCGTCGACGAAGTCGACATTGCTCGAGCAGTAGGCGTCGTCGTCGTCGCCTTCCCAGTTCTTCATGAAGATGCCGATCACCTCGTGGCCCTGGGCCTTCAGCAGGTGCGCGGTGACCGCGGAGTCCACCCCGCCGCTCAGTCCCACCACCACGCGCTGCTTCGACATGCTTCGATTATCCGGCGGCGCCACAATGACGGTCTTCGCAACGCAGGAGCGCAGTCGCCCATGTCCGGTCACGGTTTCCACGTCCACGGTCCGCATGACCACGAGCTCGAACACGCGCAGAAGGGCGGCGGCGACCACGGCTCGCACGGCCCGTCGACGAGCACCATCGCCGTCGTCACCGCGGTGCTGGCCACGGTGGGCGCGCTGTTCTCCTACATGGGCGGCGCCACGCAGGCCAATGCCGGGCTGTACAAGAACAACGCGGCCATCAAGAAGACCGAAGCCTCGAACCAGTGGAACTACTACCAGGCCAAGAGCAGCAAGCAGAACCTGGCCGAAATCGCCATCGTGCTGGCGCCCGAGGACCGGCGTGCCGGCTTCAAGGAAGAGGTCGAGCGCTACAAGGCCGAAAAGGGCGACATCAAGCTGGCGGCCGAGAAGCTGGAAGCCCAGTCGAGCGACTGGGACAAGCAGAGCGACGGCGAGATGCACCTGCACCACCGCTGGGCCCAGGCGACCACGGCGCTGCAGATCTCCATAGCGCTGGCGGCGATGGCGCTGCTGACGAAGAAGCGCTGGCTCGAATGGGGCATGTTCGGCGTGGCCGGCCTCGGCCTGCTGCTGGGCGTGGCCGCCGCGCTGCACCGCTGATCCCTTGCACCCGTTTCAAACCCATAACAGGAGACGACACACCATGACCCTTCAACGCCGCACCCTCCTCGCCGCCTCGGCGCTGGCCCTGCCCTCGCTGGGCCGCGCCCAGGCCGGCTGGCCCAGCCAGAGCATCCGCTTCGTCGTGCCCTTCGCCCCCGGCGGCACGAGCGAGATCGTCGCGCGCACCGTGGCCTTCGAGCTCACCAAGCAGCTCGGCCAGACCGTCTACGTCGACAACAAGGGCGGCGGCGCCGGCCTGCCGGCGATGCAGGACGTGGCCAAGTCCAAGCCCGACGGCCACACCATCATCCTGGGCCATGTGGGCTCGCTGGCGGTGAACCCCTACATCTTCCCGAACCAGCCCTACGACGTGAACAAGGATTTCATCCCCGTCACGCTGCTGGCCAAGGTGCCCAACCTGTTCGTCGTCCATCCCGACGTGCCGGCCAAGGACTTCAAGGAGTTCGTCGCCTACGTGAAGAAGAACCCGGGCAAGCTGAACTACGGCAGCGCCGGCAATGCCAGCGCCGGCCACCTGGCGATGGAGTACCTGAAGCTGGTGACGGGCATGTTCATGGTGCACATCCCCTACCGCGGCACCGGCCCGCAGCTCACCGACCTGCTGGCCGGCCGCACGCAGGCCAGCAGCGCCGGCCTGCCCGCGCTGCTGCCGCACATCAAGAGCGGCAAGCTGCGCGCCATCGCCGTGGGCACGCCCAAGCGGCTGGCCGCGCTGCCCGACGTGCCCACCGTGGCCGAACTGGGCTACAAGGACTTCGAGACCTCGCAGTGGTACGGCATCCTGGCGCCCGCCGGCACGCCGCGCGACGTCGTCAGGCGGCTGCAGGAAGAGAGCCTGAAGGCGCTGAAGAGCAACTCGGTCACCGAGCGCTTCACGGCCGATGGCGCCTCGGGTGGCGGCGGGCCGCCGGAAGAGTTCGCGGCCTACATCGCGGCGCAGCAGAAGATCTGGAAGGACATCGTCACGCGCGCGGGCATCAAGCCGGATTGACCGCGCGGCTTGGCGCTGAAGCGTCGGCGCACGGGCTGCCGATCAAGGCCTTGCGCGGATCCGGCTCTGCCGGGCCGCAGCAAGAGCCCCCCTGGGGGGTTGCGAACGAAGTGAGCTTGGGGGCCCCGGTCAGCAGGCCAGCACGGGCGAGCGGCTGCGGATGAGTTCGCGGGCGCGGTTCATCGCGTAGTGCAGGGCCTCGTCGGCCGAGGGCCAGCGGTAGCCGCAGGCCAGGCTGTCGTCGCGGAAGGCCACGCCGGCGTCGACAGAGCCGCCCTGGGTGCGCTTGACGACGACGGCGGCGATGTAACCGTCGCCGCGCGTCGATTCAACGGCGCCGACGTAGATGCGGTAGTCGCCTTCATGGGCTTCGTTGAATCGCATGGGGATTCCTCGCGAGGGGTCGGGACGGGCCGGGCCAATGATCCGCCGCCTTTGCGAAACCCGTCGTCCCTCGCCAGGGGGAGACCCGACTTCAGGGGGTGGCCGCTGTTGTAGCGCTGCAAAGGCTGGCAACCGACTCATGCCGCCATCCCAAGAACAGGGGGGGTCACGACCTCGTCTCTCCCCTGTCTGCATGAGGGCGGCTGTCATCTCGTCGAACTAACGTCGTCCGCGAACAGAGTCAGGACACCCAAGCACGCCGCCGGGCGCGCGAGTCACTGACCCGACGGTCCGGAGGCGTCGACTTCAGCCCTTGCGCAAGCAAGGGCGACGTGAGCGCGCTCCTGGCGTCGGTCTTGATCACCCCCACCGCCACAGGAGTCACGCCCGATGTTTGCCTCTCGCTTTTTCACCACGCTGCGCCGCACGGCGCTGGGTCTGCTCGTCGGCGCCAGCACTGCGGGGGCGGTGCAGGCGGCCGTCGTCAACGTGTCGGCGTCTCAGGGCACGGTCCAGCTGGGGGGCAGCTTCTCGCTGTACTTCGACATCAGTGGCCTGGCGCCGGCCTCGTTGGGGGGCTTCGACCTCGACATCACCTTCGACAGTGCCGTGCTGGCCTTCACCGGTTACAGCTTCCTGGACAGTGGCACTGCACAGAACCAGCTCGACCTGGCCGAGACCGGCAGCCTGGCGTTCAACAGCAACATCGCGGCGCTCGGCGGGGTCCTCGATGCCTTTGCGGTGTCGGGCAACAGCGCCATCAAGCTGGACACCGATCAGGCCGACGACTTCCGTTTCCTGACGCTGAACTTCACGACGCTTGCCCTTTCGTCGGGCAGCACCTTGGGTGTCGACCTCGCCGACCCGGGCATGCTCTTCTTCGATGCGGGAGCCAACGACCTGACCTACAGCTTCGGCAGCTCCGCTGCCACGGTGGCCGTCACTGCCGGCACGGGCGGCGGCACGGTACCCGAGCCGGGTGCGCTGGGCTTGGCGCTCACCGCCCTGGCCGGCGCCGCCCTGACGCGCCGCCCGCGCCGCCCTGCCGCCCCGGCCGCCGCCTGAACAGGAGCCTGACCATGAGACCGAACCCGATCGCCTGCGCCGCGGCGCTGCTGGCCGGCCTGCCCATGCTGGTGCTGGCCCAGACGACCTCGCCCTTCCCGCCGCCCGAAGAAGACATGGGCAAGTACGTCATCAACTCGGGCAGCGGCCTGGACACGGGCTGCACCTTCCGCAGCGGCGGCCCGCTCATCGTGCGCCTGAAGGTGCCCGCGCCCGTCAACAGGACCCAACTCAACGCCGATGGCACGCTGAAGAACGTGGCGGCCATGGTGGCTGCGAAGGTCGTGGGGCCGCGTGCGAAAGTTTCGTTCCCCGTCTTCGACATCGACGACAAGGCGGTGGTCCAGGGCATTGCGCCCGAAGTCGACCGCCTGTCCTGGAACGGCGAGTTCATCAAGACGCTGGCCGGCTTCAACAACACCTGGGTCAACGACTCCTTCGAGATCGACATCGCCAAGGTGAAGTTCGCCAGCGACGCCAATCCGAACGTCGTCAACGAACTGCGTGTCGACATCGACACCGCCAACACGCAGGAAGCGTGGTGCATGGCGATCGACTGGGTGGGCATCGAGTTCGACGCCGCCTTCCCCTTCGTGCTGGCCCACGGCATCGCCGCCGACCGCGACACCTGGCTCGATGCCGACGCCCCCGGTGTGCTGGCCGAGATGGACAAGGCCGGCGTGGTCTATGACCGTTTCTCCACCGCCAACAAGAACGGTGCGGTGTCGGCCAACGCCGTGAACCTGAAGGGCCAGATCGCGGCCTTCCTGCAGAAGACCAAGGCCAAGAAGGTCAACCTCATCGTGCACAGCAAGGGGGGTCTGGACTCGCAGGCCCTGGCGGCGATCAGTGCGCCCGCCTTCGATGTGCTGTCGCTGGGCACCCTGTCCACGCCGCACCGCGGCTCGGTGGTGGCCGATCTCACGCTGCTGCAGCGCGCGGTGGCCAGCATCTACGTCAACAACGGCCAGGACCCGAACGGCTACGCACAGGCCTTCGTCGACAGCACCGTGGCGGGTTATGCCAGCGGCTTCGGTGCCGGACCGCAGCCACCCGGGCTCAACGACCTGACCACGCAGGCTGCCAACAACGCCATCAACGCCGGCATACGGGGCAACATCGCCAACACCTACACCATCGGCGCTGACGCCGGACCGAACTGCAGCCGGGCGCCGAGCAACGGCGAGATCGACCCCATGAACCCGATCTCGGGTGTGCCGCTGCTGGGGAGCTACACCTACAACGCGCTGCGCCTGGCCTACCAGGCCATCTGCAGCTACGCGTCGGCAGTGCAGTTGAACTTCGAGGTGATTCCCACCTTCGACCCCAACGTGCCGCCGATCACGGTGATGACCTACCAGTCGGTGCTCAACGCCGCCGCCAACCCGAACGACGTGGTGGTGGGCCTGACGAGCGCCAACCCGGGCTGGGGCACGCCGCTGGGCAACCAGAACAGCATCAACCATTCCACCGTCAAGAACGCCGGCAACGTGCGCAAGATTCTCGACAAGTCGATCGTTCTGCGCTGACCGGGGAGCCCACATGAACAACCATCGCCTTCTCCCTTCGTGCGCCGGTCGCGGCCGTGCCCTGCGTGCCGTGGCCGCCGCCGCCCTGGTGCTGGCCGGCGTTGCCAGCCTGCCCGCGGCCGCCCAGCCTGCGGGGCTGATCAACGCCGGTGCCTTCGCCACGCTGGTGGGCGCCATCCAGCCCGGCCAGACGCAGGTCAACGTGGTCGTGCCCGTGTCTGGCCTCAACAGCCTGCGCATCCAGGCCATCGTGCCGGTCACGGGCGCGCAGATATCGCTCATCGACCCCAGTGGCAACGTCGTGGTGCAAGCCACCGACCCCGGCATGTCCTTCCTGCCGGGCTCGGGGCTGACGCCGCCCCTGCCAGGGGGTGTGTACATCACGCCCGACGTGATCGCCCCCGCCAACGGCAACTGGGTGCTGCGAGCCACGTTCCCCGCGGCCCCGGCCGCGACGATCGCGCTGCTGACGGTGTTTGCCGAAAGCCCGTATCGCGTCGGCATGGTGCTCACCGCGCCCAGCTACCGCATCGGCCAACCCGTGCCTCTGGGGCTGCTGGCGGTCTACAACGGCCTGCCCATCGGGGGCCTGCAGCCCAGCCTGGCGGTGCGCAGGGAAGGCCAGACCCTGGCCACGTTGACGGCAGCCGACAGCGGCCAGGCTGCCGACCTCGACGGCCGCGCCGGCGACGGCATCTACAGCCGCGGCTACACCTTCACCGACACCGGCCGCTACGAGATCGTCGGCAGCGTCGATATCCCGGTGGCCGGCGGCGGCAGCGTGCGGCGCAGCGCCAGCGGCTTCGTCGATATCGTGCCGGTGAACTACGTCCTGGGCAGCGTGACCGGCAGCGTGCTCACCGGCACCGGTGGCTGCGTGGCGCGGCTCGACGTGTCGACCACTGCCACCGCGCAGCTGCCGGGCACCTACGCCACGGCAGCCACCTTGCGCGCCCCCAACGGGCGGAGCATCGTCAAACGCAGCTCCGGCGTGCTGGCTGCGCCGGGGGCACTTGCCGCCGTCGTGTCCTTCGGCTCGCGTGAGCTGCGTCAGCAGCTGACGCAGGGCGGCAACCTGGTGATCGACCCGCTGGACGTGGTGTCGCTGGCCGGCGACACGCCCACGCTGGAGGTGCGCCGCGCGAATGCCGTGACCTTCCCGAACGTGGCCCTGACCCAGCTGTGCACCGAGCCCATCGAGGTCGGCAGCACCGGCAGCGTGACGCCCGTGCTGCGCACCGGCCACATCGGTCAGCTCGACTTCAGGCTGCCTATCCGCGTGTCGACCGCGGGCGCCTACACGGTCAGCTTCAAGGTCACCGACGCCAATGGTGTCGAGGTGGGGCAGTTCGGCCTGTCGACATCGCTGGTGCTGGGTGACAACACCGTGGCTGCCACCGTGCTTGCCGACCGGCTGCAGAAGAGCGATGGCCCCTTCAGCATCGACTCGGTGCTGGTGGTGCGCGGCAGCACGACGGCACAGGCCTCACGGGTGCCGGTGCCGGGCAGCAACTATGTGCGCTGGCAGTTCTTCCCGACCATCACCGGCGACCTCAACGGCGACGGCAGCGTCGATGGCGCCGACAACCAGATCATGCTGGGCTTCCGCAACCAGGTGCCGTTGCAGCCGGGCGACCGCCGCGACATCAACCGCGACGGCAAGATCGATACACGCGACAGCCGCGAGGTCGTGTTGCGGGCCTGCGTGGCCCCGAACTGCCCGCGCAACTGAGCAGGCCACGCTGCGCCGAGCTCAGCGGCACAGCGCCGAGAAGTCGATGCCGTAGGTCGTGAGGTCGATGTCGGTGAGTTCGGCGACGACGCGGAATTCCGCGTCGCCGGCATGCAGCAACACCGCGCGGTCCAGGCGTTGCCAGGGCAGGCCCAGGGCCGCGAGCTTGGCCGCGTCGACGGCCACGGTGATGCGCCCTGGCCCGGCCGGCAGCTCGGCCGAGGCGCTGGCACGTGGCAGCGCGGGGTTGCCGGCGCGCAGTGTCAGGTTGCAGGCATACAGGCCCGCGCGGGCGGCCTGCACGTCGAAGTCCAGCAGCAGGCCGCGCGCGCAGCCGCCGGGGCCCCGGTCCAGCCGCACGGCCTGCAGCGACAAGGCGCCGGCCGGGCCGTCGACGACCAGTTCGGCCACGGCGGTGCGTGTGCTGGCGGCCGCCGCGCCCAGGCGTTGTGTCACCTGCAGCCGGTAACGCCCGGCCGCAGCCAGACTGAGCGCAGCCACGTAGACACCCGGCTCGGACGCCAGCGTGATGCCTTCGCGTGAACGGGCGTGTTCGGTGGCTGCCACACGGGCGACGGGCCGGCCTTGCGCGTCGAGCACCTGCACGTCGATGGCGGACAGGCCGGACAGCGGTGCACCGTAGTCGCGTGGCCGCACCGTCACCAGCAGCGGCTGGCCGGCCGCGGCCTTCTGTGTGGCCGGTGTGATGTCGAGCTCGAAGCGCGGAAACACGCTGTAGGCCAGTTGCAGGCGGCCCGCTCCGCGCGTGGCCGGCTCGCGCTCGATGTGCAACTGCCAGCGGCCTGGCGCGGCGTCGCGCACCGGCGGCAGGAAGTAGCCTTCACCACGTTCGGGCTGCGGCATCGTCTGGCGTGGGCGCTGGCCCAGTTCGGTGGCCGTGCGGCGCCAGACCACACGGCCCGCCGGGTCGAGCAGGGTGACGCGCCGCAGCGGCACGTCGCAGCGCAGGGTGGCGAAGACGAGCCGGTTTTCGGCTTCACCCGCGACCTCGAAGGGCACAGCCGCCTCGGGTGTGTCGGCCAGCGTGGGGGACAGCAGCACGGGCAGCACGGGCGGGCGAGTGGCCTGCGCCTGCGCCTGCGCTGTCGCGGGTTGGCCGCCCAGGCTCATCACACCAGCCACGCCCGCCGTGCGCAGGGCGCCGGCGCCCAGCAGCCGACGCCGCAGCGGGCAGCGGGGGTGTTCTTGCGATGGTTCGGGCATGCGCACTCCAGGGGGCGGCAGCCCCTCGACCTTGCCCACTCTGCCATCGATGCCGACGGGATGCCAGCCACCACATGCAAGCGCGGGTACCTGCGCCGCCGCTACAGCGGCCGCGGGCTGGCCTGTGCCAGGTAGAACCACTCGTGGCCGGGCTGGGCCGAGATGTCGGGGAAGACGATGTAGCCGGCGCGCGGCGCACGCAGTTCGCTGCCGTCGGCGCGCACGGCGATGACTTCACCCTCGGCCAGCGGGTCGAAGCTGGTCCAGGGCTTGACGAAACGGTCGCCCTCGGCGTGACGGTCCACCACTTCGGCGAGCTGCAGGCATTCGAAGGGACGCGCCGGCGGCGCCAGCGGGATGTCGACGAGGCCGAGCAGCGCGAGTGTCTGGCGGATGGCGAAATAGGCCACGTCGGGCCCGGCCGGGTCGTCGTGCTGGCCGCATTCGAGCGTGACGCCGTAGCCGCCCCGGCTGCGCATGTACTCGGTGGTGCCGACGCCGTAGCTCGGGTCTTCGTGCACCGCGCCCGGCGTCTGGCCACGGGCGCGGCGGCGGGCCACGCCTTCGGCGTAGGCCGGCATCCAGCCTTCGACGACCCGCCGCACGCCGACATGGGCGGCCAGCTGCGCTTCGGCGGCGGCGTGGGCGAAGGGTTCCAGCGCATCGCGGTTGTCGGCCGGGCCGCGCATCACGAAGGGCTCACCGGGGCTGCGGAAGCTGTGCAGGTCGAGCAGCACGTCGTGCTCGGCCAGCCACGCGCACAGCACACCGGCGATGCGGTCTTCGTTGTCCTGCGGCGCGGCGGTGGGCTGCAGGCGGCGGTTGAGGTTGCGCTCGCCCATGCGCCGGACATGGTTGTAAGCCAGTGGGTTGCACACCGGCACGAAGGTGACGCTGCCGCGCACGATCTCGATGTCGCCATCGTCGATTTCGCGCAGCACACGCCGTATGCCCTTGGTGCCCGCCACCTCGTTGCCGTGCACGGCGCCAGTGACGATGAGCCGGGGGCCGGCGCTGCCGCCTTCCAGCCCGGCGATGCGGTGGGCGCGCAGGTTGCGGTTGCTGATCATGCGGCGGCCCCGGTCGCGCTGCCGCACAGCAGGCGGTGGGCGCGCGCGTAGCGTTCGTGCACGCCCAGGATCACCTGCTCGGGCAGGTCCAGCGCCGCCTGTTCGGCGCCGCCGGTGACACCGGTGGTCTCGAGCCAGTCGCGCAGCGGCTGTTTGTCCAGCGCGACGATGCGGCCCTGCGCCAGTTCGTCGGCGAGCCAGAAGCGCGACGAGTCGGGCGTCAGCACTTCGTCCATCAGCGTCAGCGTGCCGTGTTCGTCGAGGCCGAACTCGAACTTGGTGTCGGCGATGACGATGCCGCGCGTGGCGGCGAAGTCGCGCGCCGTGGTGTAGATGCGGATCGCGGTGTCGCGCACCTCGGCCGCGCGCGCGGCGCCGAGCAGGGTTTCGAGCTGCGCAAACGAGATGTTCTCGTCGTGGTCGCCCACGGCGGCTTTCGTTGCCGGCGTGAAGATGGGCGCGGCCAGCGGGGTCGTCATCTGCAGCCCGGTGGGCATGGCGATGCCGCAGACGGTGCCGCGCTTCGTGTACTCCTTCCAGCCCGAGCCAACGACGTAGCCGCGCACCACCGCCTCGCAGGGCAGCGGCGTCAGGCGCTTGACGAGCATGCTGCGGCCGCGCACCTGCGCCACCTCGTCGGGCGCGACCACGCTCTCGGGCGCCTGCCCGCTGAGGTGGTTGGGCACGGTGTGCTTCAGCAGGTCGAACCAGAACAGCGCCATCTCGGTCAGCAGCCGGCCCTTGCCGGGCACCGGCGCCTTCATCACCACGTCGAAGGCGCTGAGGCGGTCGCTGGCCACCATCAGCATGCGGTCGCTGCCGACGGCGTAGAGATCGCGCACCTTGCCGCGGGCGATGAGGGGCAGGGAGTGCAGCGTCGTCGTCTGCACGGCGGGGCCGAGGCTGGCCAGGGTGGGCTGGGTCATGGCGGGGGCGGCAAGGCGCCGCGAAGTGATCGCGCTATTTTGCGGCTTGCACCGGCAGCGCCGCCGACTGGCCGGGGCCGTGCAGCAGGGTTTCGCTGAGCGTCAGCGTGCCGGCGTCGGCGTCGAGCACGGCGTGCAGGCCCAGCGGCAGCGGCCGGTTGGGCGTGCCGTGGCCGGCGGGCCAGCCGGCCAGCAGCGGCTTGCCCTGGGCTTCGCACAGCGGTTGCAGCAGCGACTGCAGCAGTGCGGAGGGCGATTCGGCCTCGGTGAAGCTGCCCAGCACGATGCCCGCGGCGGCGTCCAGCACGCCGGCCAGGCGCAGCTGCGTCAGCAGGCGGTCGACGCGGTAGAGGTCTTCGCTGACGTCTTCCAGGAAGAGCAGCGCACCGCGCGCGTGCCAGGCCCAGGGTGTGCCCAGCAGGGCCGCCACCAGGCTGAGGTTGCCGCCGACCAGCCGCCCGGCCGCGCGGCCGCCCACGTGCAGCGGCGAAGGCTCGAGCGCGGGTGCCAGCACCGCGCCGGCCTGCAGGCCGCCTTGCAGCACAGCGAACAGCGCGTCGCGGTCGCTGTCGTTCGAAGCCCCCATGTCGGGCCGCAGCATGTCGGAAGCGGCCATCGGCGCGTGCAGCGTCGGCAGGCCCTCGCGCGCCCACAGCGCGTGCAGCGCGGTGAGGTCGCTGTAGCCGATGAGCAGCTTGGGCTGCGCACGCAGCAGCGGGGTGTCGACACCATCGAGGATGCGCATGCAGCCGTAGCCGCCGCGGATGGCGTGCAGTGCCGCCACCTCGGGGTCGGCCAGCGCGGCGTGCAGGTCGGCCAGGCGTTGTGCATCGGGCCCGGCCAGGTAGCCGCTGCGCTGGCTGCAGCTCGGGTAGATGCGGCAGCGGTAGCCGAAAGCCGCGTACAAGGCCGGCACGGCGGCCAGGCGCTCGGCCTGCACGGGGCCCGCAGGCGCGATGACGCCGATCAGGCTGCCCGGCGGCAGCGCCGGGTAGCCGGCAAACGCCGCCGGCCCGCCTGCCGCGCTCAGACCAGCCCTTCGATGATGCGGTGCACCGCCGCCCCCAGCGCCGGCAGCCGCCAGGTGGTGGAGCCTGCGGCCACCGGGGCATAGCGGCGGCCCAGGCTGGTGAGCACGGCGATGATGTAGTGCAGCTCGCCGCGCTGCACGATACCGGCGTCGGACGCGTAGTTGTCGGTGTTGCCCGTCTTGTGCGCGAAGTCGGGCGCGTCGGGCAGGCCGGCCACCCAGCCGGGCAGGCGCTTCAGCGTGCCCGAGGACAGCGTTTCCTCGATCTGCTGCCGGCGCAGCACGTCGTGCAGGTAGGCGGCACTGGCCGGCTGCAGCAGCGGCGGCAGGCCCGGCGGCAGCCAGGGCGCCGGCGGCGCCGTGGCGTCGATCAGCCACAGCAGCCGCACGCTGTCCCAGGCCGTCATGTGGATGTGGCCGACGCCGGCGCCGTCGGCGTTGCGCCAGCCACCGGCCGGCGTGGTGTCGTTGAGCTGCAGCGTGGCCAGGCCGCGTTCGGCAAAGGCCTGGTTGAGCAGATCGACGACCCCGCAGCGGTGCATCAGCGCCACGCACTCGTTGGTCGAGCGGTTGTCGCTGATGACGATCATCGGTTCCAGCGCCGCGGGCCAGTCGCACAGGCCGCGGTCGACGGCGAGTGCCACGCCGAAGGCCACCATCAGCTTGAGCAGCGAAGCCGGGTAGGGCGCGACGACACGCTGCGCGCCGGTGCCGGCCAGCGGCGGGAAGTTCAGCCGCGACCAGTCGGCGCCCGGCAGCCAGGCGATGGAGTCGCCACGCTTGTCCTGCAGGTCGCCCAGGAACTGCACGTTGCGCACGGCACCGGCGTCGGCGCCGATGTCGGCCACCACACCTTGCGGGTGGTCACGCGAGAACAGCACGTTGGCCCAGCGTGGCGGGCCGGCGGGTGGGAAGACCGCCAGCGCCAGGTCGATGCTGGGGTGATGGCCGAGCGGGGCGTCGCGCTGCCACGAGTCGGGCGTCGACCCGAAGTCCTGCGCCAGCACGGCAGTGCGAAGGGCCAGGGCGAGGTCGGGGTCTTGCATGGTGTGCACTTCGGGGCAGTGAACGTGCCGCGGGGCGGCGCGCGGCTTCGAGTTTAGGGGCGGGGCGCGGCCTTCCGGGGTGGCAAGCAGTCGCTCAGCCGGCCACCACGTGGCAGGCCACACGGCGGCCGCCCAGCTCGCGCAGCACCGGTGCCTGTTCGCGGCAGCGCGCCTGCACCAGCAGGCAGCGGGTGTGGAAGGCGCAGCCCGTGGGCGGCGCCAGCGGGCTGGGCATCTCGCCCTGCAGCGGCATGCGCGTGCGCCGGTCCTGGGCCCGCAGCGCCGGCACCGCCGACAACAGTGCCTGGGTGTAGGGGTGCAGCGGCGCACCCAGCACCTGGGCCTTGGGGCCCTGCTCCACGGCGTTGCCGAAGTACATCACCATCACGTCGTGCGCCACGTGTTCCACCACCGCCAGGTTGTGGCTGATGAAGACGTAGGCGCTGCCCGTGGCCTCCTGCAGGTCCATGAAGAGGTTGAGGATCTGGGCCTGGATCGAGACGTCCAGCGCCGAGGTGGGCTCGTCGGCGACGACGACCGCCGGCTGCAGCATCATCGCGCGCGCCACCGCCACGCGCTGGCGCTGGCCGCCGCTGAACATGTGCGGGTAGCGCGCCGCATGTTCGGGGCGCAGGCCCACACGTTGCAGCATCTGCGCCACGCGTTCGCCGCGTTCTGCCTTCGACAGCGCGGTGTTGATGGCCAGCGGTTCGGCCAACGCCGCAGCGATGGTCTTGCGCGGGTTCAGCGACGCGTAGGGGTTCTGGAACACCATCTGCACCCGCTGGCGCAGGCGTTGCAGCGTGGCGGCATCGGCGCGGGCGGCGTCGGCGCCGTCGAGGAAGAGCGCGCCGGCCGTGGGCGGCTCGATCAGCGTCAGCTGGCGCGCCAGCGTGCTCTTGCCGCAGCCCGATTCACCCACCACCGCCAGCGTGCGGCCGGCGGCGAGCGCGAAGCTCACGCCGTTCAGCGCCTTCACGGTGGCGTGGCCGCGCAGGAAGCCGCGCGCGCTGCGGTAGTGGCGCGCCAGGGCTTCGGCGCGCATCACGGCGTTGGCGGTGGCAGGCGCTTCAGCCATGGGCCACCCCGCCTGCGGCCAATGGGAAGAAGCAGCGCACGGCCGCCTCGCCCGCGCCCTGCAGCGCCGGTCTTTCGTGCACGCAGCGTGGCTGCACCTGGCCGCAGCGGGGTGCGAGCAGGCAGCCCGCCGGCCGGTCGTGGCGGCCGGGCACGATGCCGGGCAGCGCCGCCAGCCGGCGCGCGCCGCGGTTGTGCTCGGGCAGCGCGGCCAGCAAGGCTGCGGTGTAGGGGTGGCGTGGGCTGTCGAAGAGGGTGTCGACGGTCGCCGTCTCGACCACCTGGCCGGCGTACATCACGGCCAAGTGATGCGCCACTTCGCGCGCCATTTCCGCCACCACCGCCAGGTCGTGCGTGATCAGCACCAGGCTCAATCCCTGCTCACGCTGCAGGCGCGCCAGCAGGTCCATCACCTGGGCCTGGATGGTGACGTCGAGCGCCGTGGTCGGCTCGTCGGCGATCAGCAATCGGGGTTGGCAGGCAATCGCCATCGCGATCATCACGCGCTGGTTCATGCCGCCGCTCATCTGGTGCGGAAAGCTCCGCAGGCGCTGCTTCGCGGCGGGTATCTCCACCAGCTCGAAGAGTTCGAGCACCCGCGCGTCGAGCGCCGCGCCGCGCAGCCCCAGGTGCACACGCAGCACCTCGCGCACCTGGTCGCCGACGGTGTGGCTGGGGTTCAGGCTGTTCAGCGCGTCCTGGAACACCATCGCGATGTCCTTGCCGATGTGGCGGCGGCGCTGCGCCGGGCTCATCGCCAGCAGGTCGTGGCCGGCGAAGCGCACCGCGTCGGCGCTGACGGTACCGGGTGCGTCGATGAGCCCCATCACCGCCAGCATCGAAACGCTCTTGCCGCTGCCCGATTCACCGACGATGCCCAGCAGTTCACCTTCGGCGACGTCGAGGTCGACGCCGTCGACGGCGGTGAAGCCGCCGAAGTCCACGCGCAGGTTGCGCACTTCCAGCAGCGCCGTCATGACGCAGAGCGGAGCTTCGGGTCGAGCGCATCGCGCAGCCCGTCGCCCACCAGGTTGATGGCCAGCACCGTGCCCAGGATCGTCAGCCCCGGCATCGTCACCACCCAGGGCGCACGCTCGATGTAGTCGCGCGCCGCGCTCAGCATGCTGCCCCATTCGGGCAACGGCGGCTGCACGCCGAGACCCAGGAAGCCGAGGGCCGCCGTCTCCAGGATGGCCGAGCTGAAACCCAGCGTGGCGTTGATGATCAGCGGCCCCAGGCAGTTCGGCAGCACGGTGTCGAACATCAGCCGCAGCTTGCCCGCGCCGGCCACGCGGCTGGCCGTGACGTAGTCCTTGGCCAGTTCGGTGAGCGCCGCACCGCGTGTCAGCCGCACGTAGCCGGGCAGCGCGCCCACCGCGATGGCGATCACCGTGTTCACGAGCCCCGGCCCCAGGATGCTGATGACGCCGATGGCCAGCAGCAGCCCGGGCAGCGCCAGCAGCACGTCCATCAGCCGCATGATCGCCGCCGACACCCAGCCGCTGCCGAAGGCGGCCACCAGCCCCAGCACCACGCCGGGCAGCAGCGCCAGCGTCACGGCGCTGAAGCCGATGAGTAGCGAGATGCGCCCGCCGTGCAGCAGCCGGCTGAGCAGGCAGCGGCCGAGCTCGTCGGTGCCCAGCGGAAACTGCGCCATCCCGCCGGACTGCCACAGCGGCGGCGTCAGCATGTGGTCGCGGAACTGCTGCAGCGGGTCGTGCGGCGCCACCCAGGGGGCAAGGAGTGCGCCCAGCACCACGGCCACGAAGACGAAAAAGGCGATGGTGGCGCCGCGGTTGGCCGTGAACGCGGTGACGAACTCACGCCACGGCGACGCCGGCGGCGTGTCGGCCGGCAGGGTCTCGGCCAGCGGCGTGGCGGCGCTCAATGCCCACCCCCACGCAGCCGCGGGTTGAGCACGCCGTAGAGCAGGTCGACGAGCAGGTTGACACCGATGAAGACCAGCGCCGAGATCAGGATGCCGGCCTGCACGACGGGATAGTCGCGCCGCGCGATGGCGTCGATGAGCCACTTGCCTATGCCCGGCCACGAGAAGATGGTCTCGGTGAGCACCGCGCCGCCGAGCAGGCTGCCCACCTGCAGGCCGAGCACGGTGACGACGGGGATCAGCGCATTGCGCAGCCCGTGGTGCACGATGACCCGCGCCGGGCTCAGGCCCTTGGCGCGCGCGGTACGCATGTAGTCCTCGCGCAGCACCTCGAGCATGGCGCTGCGTGTCATGCGCGCCACCACCGCCATCGGGATCGTGCCCAGCACCGTGGCCGGCAGCAGCAGGTGCAGCACGGCGCTGGCGAAGGCGCCCGTCTCCTGGCCACGCAGGTCGGCCAGCAGGCTGTCGACGAGCATGAAGCCGCTGACGGTGTTCACGTCGTACTCGATGCCGATGCGGCCGCTGACCGGCGTCCATTCGAGCCCGACGCTGAAGAACATGATGAGGATCAGCCCCCACCAGAACACCGGCATGCTGTTGCCCACGGTGGCCAGCGCCATCACGAACTGGTCGAACCAGGACCCGCGTTTCAGCGCCGCGGCGATGCCCAGCGGCAGGCCCAGCACCAGCGCCAGCAGCAACGCCGCCAGCGCCAGCTCGACGGTGGCCGGAAAGAGCACCGCAAACTCGGCCGACACCGGTTCCCGCGTGACCAGGCTCTTGCCCAGGTCGCCCTGCAGCAGCTGCAGCACATAACGCCCGTACTGCACGTGCAGCGGCTGGTCCAGGCCCAGCTGTGCCATCAGTGCGGTGCGTGCGGCCTCGTCCAGGCGCCGCTCGCCGACCATGATCTCGATCGGGTCGCCCGGGATCAGCCGGATCAACGCAAAGGCCACCAGCGTCACGCCCAGCAGCGTGGGCAGCAGCGTGGCGAGCTTTCTCAGAAGCAGGGTGAACATCGGTGGCGGTGGTCTTCAAACAAAAAGGGGCCTCGTGCGAGGCCCCCTGTGCTGCGGTGGTGACGTCAGAAGAACTTGTACTCCACACGCAGCGTGTAGGCGCGGCCACGCGGGTCGGCCACACGCGGCTCCCAGCTGCTGCCGGCGCCGGTGTTGGTGTCGTAGGTGACGCTGAACGGCGGGTCTTCGTTGAACAGGTTCTTCACGCCGGCGACGATGTTCATGTTCTTGATGCCGCTGTAGCCGACGCTCAGGTTGAACACCTCGTAAGGCCGCACGATCGGGTTCCAGTTCGCCGGCTTGACGGTGCCGTTGGCGATGCCGGGGATCACGTAGTCGGCATAACCGCTGCGGTAGACCTGGGCCAGCGTGGCCGACCAGTCGCCTTCGGTGCGGGTGATCGACAGCGTGTGCTTCCAGCGGATGCCCAGGTCACCCGAACGCGTGAAGCGGCCGACCTCGCTGGGGCCGAACGGCGCGCTGGCGATCAGGCGCGACTTCTTCTCGAGCAGGTAGGACACGTCGAAGGCCGCATTCCAGCGCGCGCCAGCTGCCGTGAAGGCGCTGCGCAGGCCGAATTCCAGGCCCTTGGTGACGGTCTCGCCGGTATTGACCCAGCGCGTGTCGACGGCCAGCAGGTTGTCGTTGGCATCGCGGAAGAAGTTCTGCGGGAACAGCAGGTAGTTGGCCGCCAGCACCGTCAGGCCCAGCGACTGCACGGCGCCGTCGCGGTTCACCGACCACCAGTCGAGGTTGCCGCTGACTTCGGGCGTCAGCTGGAACACGAAGCCCAGGCTCTTCATCTTGGCCTCTTCGGGTTGCAGCGTGTCCTTGCCGCCGAAGAGGATGATCGGGTTGACACGTTCGCAGCCCGGCGTGGCCGAGACCACGCGCGTCGGGCACTTCTTCGGGTCGGCGAGGTCGGCGCCGACGTAGGTCGACTCGGTGAACGGGTCGAACATCTGCTTGAAGGTCGGCACGCGGAAGCCGGTGCTGTAGGCGCCGCGCATCAGGAAACGCTCGCTCGGCGTGTAGCGGAACGAGACCTTCGGGTTGGTCGTGGTGCCGAAGCCGGTGTAGTCGTCGCGGCGCACGGCGCCGGTGATCTCGAGCTGCTTCAGCACCGGCAGCGAGACCTCGCCGTACACGGCCTTGATGTCGCGCTTGAGCGTGCCGGCCGTGGCCAGCGCGTTGTCGAAGGGCACGTTGAAGATCAGCGCGCCCACGGTGTTGGCGTTGGGGCGCTGGTCGCCGTCGAACTTGTACTTCTCGGTGCGCACGTCCAGGCCGAAGGCGGCCATGGCCGTGCCGCCGGGCAGCTTGAAGATCGGGCCCGAGACGACGGCGTCGCTCTGCTGCATCGTGAACTTGCCGCCGTAGAGCTTCACGCCGGCGGCCGAGATGGCGTCGAGCGCCGAGATGGCCTGCGGCGTCTGCGTCAGCGAGAAGGGGTTCAGCACGCCGGTGTTGATGAGGTTGGCGAAGGGCTGCCAGTAGTGGTAGCCGGTGCCGACTTCGGACGACGAATCGCTTTCGGCCTGCGCGAAGCCGACACGGTAGTCCCAGTCGGCGGCGAAGGGCAGCGTGCCCTCGGCGCCGAGCAGCAGGCGCTTGGTGTCGCTCTGGGTGGTGATCTCGCGGTCGCCGCAGACCATGCAGCGCCAGCGGAAGGCCATCGGCAGGCCGCGGTTGACTTCCTGCGCCGGGAAGGCGGCGACGAGCTGGTTGAAGACCGTGGTGTAGGCGGCGCCGGTGCTCGGGTAGCGCAGGTCGCGGAAGGGGCTGGGCACCGTGGTGCCGTTGGGCAGCGAGGTGTTGGCCGTGCCGGTGCCGCTGGTGATCTGGTTGGGCGAGAAGCTCTTGGCCGACTCCGACCGGCCCAGCACGGCTTCGGCGTAGAGCTGGTGCGCGCCGAGCTTGAAGGTCAGGCGCGAAACGAGGTTGGTGTTGCGCACCGGTTGCTGGATGACCGCGGCGCGGCCGGTGTCCCAGGCGCAGCCGTACTTGGCGGCAGGCGACGCCCACAGCGCCTCCTGGTAGGGGCTCATGCCGTCGACCGACGCGCAGCCGGCGCCACCGGGCAGGTCGAGCACGTTGATGCCGTTGACGCGCAGGCCGGGCGTGGCGAAGTCGAGCGGCCCGGTGGTGTTGCTGCCGTTCGAGGTGAGCACGTTGCCCTGCGTGCCCTGCACGGCGAACAGCGTGGCGATCGGCGTGCCGCGGGTGTCGGGCGAGACGCCGCGGTCGGGCTGGTAGGCGCTGACGAAGTCGCGCTGGTTGCCGCGCAGGATCTTGTTGTCCTGCACCGCCAGCGAGGCCATGAAGTTGAAGCCCTGGCGGTCCAGGTCGCCGAAGCCGGCCACCACCGAGGCGCCGTAGATCTGGCCGCCCTTTTCCTGCGGGATGTCGATCATCCCGTTGACCGTCACGCCTTCGTAGTTGGTGCGCAGGATGAAGTTGATGACGCCGCCGATGGCGTCGGTGCCGTAGATGGCGCTGGCGCCGTCCTTCAGGATCTCGATGCGCTCGATGGCGGCAAACGGGATCTGGTTCAGGTCGACCGTGCCGCCGTTCAGGCCGTGCGCCGCGACGCGACGGCCGTTGAGCAGGATCAGCGTGGCATTGCTGCCCTGGCCGCGCAGGTTGGCGCTGGTGGCGCCGTTGTTGCCGCGTGCTGCGCCGTCCACCACGTCGGCGTTGCCGGCCAGGTTGTCCAGGCCGTTGCCGTTGACGTTCAGCTGCATGATCAGCTGCTCGGTGCTGGCGATGCCCTGGCGGTCGAGCTCGGCGCGGCTGATCACCTGCACCGGCAGCGCGCCTTCGGCGGCAATGCGCTTGATGCTGGAACCGGTGATCGTGATGCGCTGGCTGGGGGCCGGTGTCTGCGCAAGCGCATGCGTGGCCAAACCCAGCAGCGCCAGGCTGCCAACGACGGTCTTCAGTTTCATCAGGGTTCCTCGAAGGTTGTGGGGGCGGCCGGTCTTCTTGCCGGCTCACCGGGGCGCGATGCACACGCTGTCACAGTGTTGCCGCGCAGGATAAAGCGGCACATCCGGAATAACCAAGGTTGTGATGTGGATGTCGCTTTCATGACCTGGCTGCGGCGTCCATACAACACCGCGGCGGCGGCGATGGTCGGCGCAGGCATGTGAACATCGGGCCCGGCCCCACCTTCCGCGCCCGCGCCCTTGACTGCATCCCCGCTCACCGCCGCCCACCCCTGGCGCTGGATCCCCACGCTCTACTTCGCCCAGGGCCTGCCCTATGTGGTGGTGATGACGCTGGCCGTCGTCATGTACAAGAACCTCGGCGTCAGCAACACCGACATCGCGCTGCTCACGAGCTGGCTCTACCTGCCCTGGGTCATCAAGCCGCTGTGGGGGCCGCTGGTGGACCTGCTGGGCACCAAGCGGCGCTGGATCGTGGCGCTGCAGTTTGTCGTCGGCGCCGCGCTGGCGGGCGTGGCGCTGGTGGTGCCGGCGCCGGCCTTCCTGCAGGCCACGCTGGTGATCTTCTGGCTCATGGCCTTCGCTTCGGCCACCCACGACATCGCTGCCGACGGCTTCTACATGCTGGCCCAGCCGCCGGCGGCGCAGGCTGCGTTCGTGGGCGTGCGCAGCACCTTCTACCGGCTGGCAATGATTGGCGGCCAGGGCGGGCTGGTCTACCTGGCCGGGCATCTGGCACAACGCACGGGGCAGTTGGCGCAGGCCTGGGCGTGGGTCTTCGGGCTGCTGGCGCTGCTGTTCGTGTGTGCCGCCGCATACCACCACTGGGCCCTGCCACGGCCGCTGGCCGACCGCCCGGTGCCCCGCAGCGCCACGTTCTGGGCCGACTTCGGCACCGTCTTCGCCGCCTTCTTCCGCAAGAAGGAGATCGTCCGCCTGCTGACCTTCCTGCTGCTCTACCGTTTCGCCGAGGCGCAGCTGCTCAAGCTGGTGACGCCGTTCCTGCTCGACCCGAAAAGCGCCGGCGGGCTGGGCCTGTCGACGCAGGACGTGGGCATCGCCTACGGCACGGTGGGCATCTCGGCGCTGACGCTGGGCGGGCTGCTCGGCGGCTGGGTCATCAGCCGCGGTGGCTTGAAGAAGCTGCTGTGGCCGCTGCTGGTCTGCATGCACCTGCCCAACACGGTGTTCGTGGCGCTGGCCTGGGCCCAGCCTTCGAGCCTGTGGCTGGTGAGCGCGGCGGTGGCGCTGGAACAGTTCGGCTACGGCTTCGGATTCACGGCCTACATGGTCTACATGCTGATGGTGGCCGGTGGCCACGACGGCGCACCCGGCACCGACGGCGCCGGTGGCCCGAACCCGCACAAGACCGCGCACTACGCGCTGTGCACCGGCTTCATGGCCTTGGGCATGATGCTGCCCGGCATGGCGGCGGGCTGGCTGCAGAGCCAGCTCGGGTACTTCAACTTCTTCATCTGGGCCTGCGTGGCGACGCTGCCCTCTTTCGCGGCCGCAGCCTGGCTGCGCATCGATCCCGCATTCGGCAAGACATGAAGCCCCCAGGCTCACTGCGTTCGCCACCCCCCGGGGGGGCTCTTGCAGCGGCCCGGCGGAGCCGGATCCGCGCAAGGCCTTGGTCGGCGGTCGCCGTGCATCGCGGGCGTCGCGCCTAGACTTGCGGGCTTGACGCGGGCCCGTGCGGCCGGAGCAAGGAACAGCGATGCGGATCACCATCATGGGCAGCGGCGGCGTGGGCGGCTACTTCGGCGCGCGGCTGGCGCAGGCCGGGCACGAGGTCAGCTTCGTCGCGCGTGGCGCCCACCTGCAGGCGCTGCGCAAGCACGGGCTGCGTGTGCTGAGCCCGTTGGGCGACCTGCACCTGAAACAGGTGCGCGCCTTCGAGAGCCCGGCCGAGATCACGGGGGCCGACTTCGTGCTCTTCGGCGTCAAGCTCTGGGACACGGTGGACGCCGCGCAATCGCTGTGGCCGCTGCTGGGCGAGAACACCGTGGTGGTGTCGTTCCAGAACGGCGTCGTGAAGGACGACCTGCTGCGCGAGGCCCTCGGCGCGCGCCATGTCGCTGGGGGTGTGGGCTACATCGCCGCCAGCATCGCCGAGCCGGGGGTCATCCGCCACAACGGCACGATGCAGCGCCTGGTCTTCGGCGAGTTCGACGGCAGCACCAGCCCGCGCCTGCAGGCCTTCGCCGCAGCCTGCGCCGAGGCGAGCATCGACCACGAGCTCAGCCCGCGCATCCGCCAGGCGCAATGGGAGAAGTTCGTCTTCCTTGTCGGCCTGTCGGCCACCACCACGCTGGCGCGCCTGCCCATCGGCCGCATCCGCAGCCACCCCCGCGCCCACGCCTTCCTGCACGACGTGATGGACGAGGTGGTGAAGGTGGCGCGCGCCGAGGGCGTGCCGCTGCCGCCCGAATACGCCGAGAACCGCCTGGCCTTCGCCGACACGCTGCCCGAGACCATGACCTCGTCGATGCACCACGACCTGGAGCGCGGCAACCGGCTCGAGCTGCCTTGGCTGAGCGGCGACGTCGTCGAGCGCGGCCGCCGCCTGGGCGTGCCCACGCCGTGCAACCGCGCGGTCGTCGACATCCTCTCGCTACACGCCGACGGCCGCCGGGATTGACGCCAGGGCGAAGTCTGTCTTCGGCCCGTTGCGGACGTTCGCCGTCCGCCTTGGCGTGCTGACGGTTGTGGCGGCAAAGGGCCGTCCGGGCGGGGCGCGGCGTGCGACTGAGGCGGTC
>CAMTUD010000042.1:0-33690 GCA_947084805.1 uncultured beta proteobacterium
CATCGCTGAGCGCCGTTCCCTTCCGGCGGATTCACGGCGAGCATTCCGAAGCTCGCCTCCCGCCCGGACCGCTCGCTCAACCCACCGTATCCCCCGTTGACCAAACGCTCGAACACCGGCCTGTTGCCGAGATCAGGTTCCTCCATGACCGACCACGAACTCCCCCGCCGTACCTTTGCCATCATCTCCCACCCCGACGCCGGCAAGACCACGCTGACCGAGAAGCTGCTGCTGTTCTCCGGCGCGATCCAGATCGCCGGCAGCGTGAAGGCGCGCAAGGCGAGCCGCCACGCCACCAGCGACTGGATGGAAATCGAGAAGCAGCGCGGCATTTCGGTGGCCTCGAGCGTGATGCAGATGGAATACCGCGACTGCGTCATCAACCTGCTCGACACCCCCGGCCACCAGGACTTCAGCGAAGACACCTACCGCGTGCTGACGGCGGTGGACGCGGCGCTGATGGTCATCGACGCGGCCAACGGCGTCGAACCGCAGACACGCCGGCTGCTGCAGGTCTGCCGTGCGCGCAACACGCCCATCCTCACCTTCGTCAACAAGATGGACCGCGAGGTGAAAGACCCGCTGGTGCTGATGGACGAGATCGAGCGTGAACTGGGCATGGAGGTCGTGCCCTTCACCTGGCCGGTGGGCATGGGCAAGAACTTCCACGGCGTGATGGACCTGCGCGAAAGGCAGATGCGCGTGTTCAGCCCCGGCGAAGACCGCAAGGGCGCGGAAGACGAGATCCTCGACGGCCTGGACAACCCGGCCTACGCCGAGCGTTTCGGCATGCAGTACGAACAGGCCAAGGGCGAGATCGAGCTGCTGACCGACGCCGCACCGCCCTTCGAGCCGCACGCCTTCCTGGGCGGCCACCAGACGCCGATGTTCTTCGGCAGCGCGGTCAACAACTTCGGCGTGCGCGAGGTGCTGGATGCGCTGGTCGACCTGGCGCCGCCACCGGGCAGCCGCACCGCCATCCAGCGCAAGGTGCAGCCCGACGAGGCCAAGTTCACCGGCGTCGTCTTCAAGATCCAGGCCAACATGGACCCGGCGCACCGCGACCGCATCGCCTTCGTGCGCGTGGCCAGCGGGCGCTTCGAACGCGGCATGAACCTGAAGGTGGTGCGCTCGGGCAAGACCATCCGGCCGAACACCGTCGTCACCTTCATGAGCCAGCGCCGCGAGCTGCTCGACGAAGCCTTTGCCGGCGACATCATCGGCATCCCGAACCACGGTGTGCTGCAGCTCGGCGACACGCTGACCGAAGGCGAGAGCCTGCAGTTCACCGGCCTGCCCTTCTTCGCGCCCGAGATGTTCCGCAGCGTCGAAGTGGCCGACCCGCTTCGGACCAAACAGCTGCGCGCGGGCCTCACGCAGCTGGGCGAAGAAGGCGCCATCCAGGTCTTCCGCCCGGTGGCCGGCAGCGTGCTCTTGCTGGGCGCGGTGGGCCAGCTGCAGTTCGAGGTCGTGGCGCACCGGCTGGAGCACGAATACGGCTGCAAGGCGCGCATCCTGCCGGCGCGCTACAACGTCGCACGCTGGGTCACCTGCCCCGAGGACAAGGGCGGCGCCAAGGAGCTGCAGCGTTTCATCGACGGCAACGCCCACCGCGTGGCGCTGGACGCCGTCGACGCGCCCACGGTGCTGCTGGAATACGCGGGTGAACTGCGCGCCATGCAGGACAACTGGCCCAAGATCCAGTTCCACGCGCTGCGCGAGCACGCGGGGCTGGTGTTCCAGAAGCAGCTGGAAGGCTGAGTCACGGCGCGTGGCCTGCTGCAGATAATCCGCCCCATGCAGGCCCTCGCCCCCACCCCATCCCGCCTGGCGGTCTACCTCGACCTCATCCGCTGGAACCGGCCCGCGGGCTGGCTGCTGCTGCTGTGGCCCACGCTCGGCGCGCTGTGGATCGCCGCCGACGGCTGGCCGGGCTGGCACCTGCTGCTCGTCTTCGTGCTCGGCACCATCCTCATGCGCAGCGCCGGCTGCTGCGCCAACGACGTCGCCGACCGCGACTTCGACCGCCACGTCAAGCGCACCGCGCAGCGGCCGGTGACCCGCGGCGCGATCTCGCCGCAGGAGGCGCTGGCCGTGGGCGCCGTGCTGGCGCTGGCCGCCTTCGTGCTGGTGCTGACCACCAACCCGGGTGCCATCCAGCTCAGCGTGCTGGCGCTGACGGTGACGCTGGCCTACCCCTACGCCAAGCGGGTGCTGGCCATCCCGCAGGCCGTGCTGGGCGTGGCCTTCAGCTTCGGCATCCCGATGGCCTTCGCCGCCACGCTGGGCGGCACCGACTGGGGTTGGGGGGCCGTGCACGCCGCCGTGCCGCCGCAGGCCTGGTGGCTGCTGTTGTCCAACCTGTTCTGGGTGCTGGCCTACGACACCGAATACGCCATGGTCGACCGCGACGACGACCTGCGCATCGGCTTGAAGACCAGCGCCATCACGCTGGGCCGCTGGGACGTGCCGGCGGTGATGGCCTTCTACGCCATCTACCTGGTGAGCTGGGCGCTGCTGGGCCGTTCGCTCGGCATGGGCGGCTGGTTCCTGGCCGGCGTCGGCGTGGCCGCGGTGCAGGCGGCGTGGCACTACACGCTGATCCGCACGCGCTCGCGCGACGGCTGCTTCAAGGCCTTCCGCCTCAACCACTGGCTGGGCGCGGCGGTCTTCGCGGGCGTCGTGCTCGACCTCGCGCTGCGCTGAAGCGCGCGGCCGCTGCGCGCCGCCGCGTCGGCTTCCTCAGGCCTGCCCCAGCGCCTGCGCCCGCTGCCGCGCCGCGTGCAGCGCCTTGACGAACGCCGCCTTCACGCCGCTGTCTTCCAGTGAAGTCAGCGCTGCGAAGGTCGTGCCGCCCTTGCTGGTGACCTGGGCGCGCAGTTCGTGCGGCGGCAGCGGCGACTGCTGCGCCAGCGCCGTGGCGCCGGCGAAGGTGTGCTGGGCCAGCAGCCGGCCCTGGGCCGCGCTGAGGCCCATCTCGGTGGCGGCCTGCATCATGGCTTCGAGGAAATAGAAGACATAGGCCGGGCCCGAGCCCGACAGCGCCGTCACGGCGTCGAGTTCACCCTCGTGCGCCAGCCACAGCGTGGCCCCCGTGGGCGCAAACAGCGCGTCGACCTCGGCGCGCTCGTCGGCGCCGACCTCGGGCGTCGCGAACAAGCCTGCGATGCCCTGGCCGATGAGCGCCGGCGTGTTCGGCATCGCGCGCACCACGCGCGCGCTGCCGCTGGCCAGCAAAACCGCAGCGCAGCGCACGCCGGCCATCACGCTGACCTGCAGTGCGCTGCCCACCCAGGCGGCGCAGGGTGCGGCCGCTTCGGCGAAGAGCTGCGGCTTGACGGCCCAGACCACGGTGGCAGCGCCGGCCAGGCGCTCATCGGCGGTGGCCTGCGCGACAACGCCGAATTGCTGCTGCAGCTTCTGGCGCTGGGCCTCGAAGGGTTCAACGACGAGCAGCGCAGCCGGGTCGTGGCCGGCGCGCACCAGGCCGCCGATCAGCGCGCTGGCCATGTTGCCGCCGCCGATGAAGGCGATGCGGCGCGGTTGCGGTGTGTCCATGCGCCAGTGTAGTCAGGCCCTTCGATGACGCGCGGACACAGGGCTCATGCAAAGGTGGCATGACTTGCGCCAACACACCGGCGGCTGCCGCGCCTACAGTTCCGCCCCATGTCGCAGCGGCCGCTGCACGTCGGGCCCACGAGGCCCGCCGGGCGGGCCGCAGCGGCGGCCACCACCCCAGGAACCCCCCATGACGCTTCCCCTGTCCTACGTTCACCCCACCCCCGACAGCCCCTGGGGCACCTACCTGATGCAGGTCGACCGCGTCGTGCCCTACCTGGGCCACCTCGCGAAGTGGGTCGAAACGCTGAAGCGCCCCAAGCGCACGCTGATCGTCGACATCCCGATCGAGATGGACAACGGCGACGTGGCGCACTTCGAGGGCTACCGCGTGCAGCACAACCTCAGCCGCGGCCCCGGCAAGGGCGGTGTGCGCTACCACCCCGACGTCACGCTGGAAGAGGTGATGGCACTGGCGGCCTGGATGAGCGTGAAAAACGCCGCCGTCAACCTGCCCTACGGCGGCGCCAAGGGCGGCATCCGCGTCGACCCGAAGACGCTGTCGCTGAAGGAACTGGAGCGCATGACGCGCCGCTACACCAGCGAGATCGGCATCATCATCGGCCCGCAGCGCGACATCCCGGCGCCCGACGTGAACACCAACCCGCAGATCATGGCGTGGATGATGGACACCTACTCGATGAACACCGGCAGCACCGCCACCGGCGTGGTGACGGGCAAGCCGGTCGACCTGGGTGGCAGCCTGGGCCGCGTGAAGGCCACCGGCCGCGGCGTCTTCGTCACCGGGCGCGAAGCGGCGCGGCGCATCAACCTGAACCTGGAAGGCGCGCGTGTCGCGGTGCAGGGTTTCGGCAACGTCGGCTCGGCCGCGGTGGAACTGTTTGCGCAGGCGGGCGCGAAGATCGTCGCCGCGCAGGACCACACCGGCACCATCTACAACGGCAGCGGTTTCGACATGGCCGACATCAGCGCTCACGTGCGCGAGACCGGCGGCGTCGGCGGCTTCAAGGGCGCCGAATACATGCTCGGCGAGGAATTCTGGGACGTCGACTGCGACATCCTCATCCCGGCCGCGCTCGAAGGCCAGATCACCGCCGACCGCGCCCGCCGCATCAAGGCCAGGCTGGTGCTGGAAGGCGCCAACGGCCCCACCGTGCCCAGCGCCGACGACATCCTGGCCGAGCGCGGCGTGCTGGTGGTGCCCGACGTCATCTGCAACGCCGGCGGCGTGACGGTGAGCTACTTCGAGTGGGTGCAGGACTTCAGCAGCTTCTTCTGGACCGAAGACGAGATCAACGTGCGCCTGGACAAGATCATGATCGGCGCGCTGAAGAAGATCTGGGACACCGCCGACCGCCATGGCATCACGCTGCGCACCGCCACGTTCGCCGTGGCCTGCGAACGCATCCTGAAGGCGCGTGAAGAGCGCGGGCTGTATCCGTGAGCCCCTGCCGAGCGGGCCGCCCTGCCAGCCGGGCAGGGCCTGAGCGGGTGTGATCCGCCTCGGGTGTTTGCGGGATAAACACGGAAGGTTTGCGGGCTTACATTTCGCATTGGCCACGCAGGTCGACGTCCCAACCCGTCCAGAGGAGCGCTGCTCATGCACACCACCCCGAATTCCACCGACCGCCGTTTCCGCCTCAACCGTGCCTGGCCGCTGGTTGCGGCCGCGCTGCTTATGCAGGGCTGCGTCTCCACCATGCCTGTGGTTGGCGGCGGCACGGCCTCCGCCGGCGGTGCGGCGGGTGGCGCCACCGCCGAGGGCCAGAAGAAGAGCCTCGAGCACTGCGACGAGTCGCTGGGCACGATGGCGATGGAAGAAGACCAGCGCGCACCGTGGTATGCGCAATTGCGCGGCTACCAGCTCGGCTCGACGATTCCGGTGCTGCGGCTGATGATCCAGCAGACCAACTGCTTCGTCATCGTCGAACGCGGCGGCGGCATGAACGACATGATGCGCGAGCGTGAGCTGATGCGCGGCAATGAGGGCCGCGCCGGCAGCAACATGGGCGGCGGCCAGATGGTGGCGGCCGATTACCTGATGCGGCCGTCGATCCAGTTCTCCGGCAACACCGGCGGCAGCCGCGGCGGCCTGGCGGGTTACCTGCCCGGAGCGCTGGGCGCGGTGGCCGGCAGTGTCGGCGTCAACGAGGCCTCGACGACGCTGCTGCTGGTGGACATCCGCTCGGGCGTGCAGATCTCGGCCGCCGAGGGCAGCAGCAAGAACTACGACTTCGGCTTCTTCGGCAGCGCCTTCACCGGCGGCCTGGCTGGCGGCGCGAGCGGCTACTCGAAGACGCCGCAGGGCCGGGTCATCACGGCCGCATTCGCCGATTCGTTCAACCAGATGGTGAAGACGCTGCGCAACTACAAGGCACAGACGGTCAAGGGCGGCCTGGGCACCGGCGGCCGTCTCGGCGTGCAGGGTGGGCAGACGCCGGCCAGCAAGAAGTGAGTTCGGGCGTGGGGGGTGCGGCGGTGCGGCCACCCCGGTTCGGCCTGCTGGCGGCCTTGGGCTTGCCGATCGGGCTGGCGGCCGGGCTGGCCACGGGGCTGGCGTTCAGCACGCCGGCCCACGCCCAGATGTACCACCTGTACCTGAACTGCCAGGGTACGGTGGCGGCCGGGCCCGGGGCGGTCACGCCGGCCGACACCGGCGTCACCACACGTGCCGCGACGGCCGGCGGCGCGCCGGGCGACAGCGACAAGAACGACAAGAACAGCGCCGATGCCGACGAAAACGTCCAGGCCCGCACGCGGTCGGTGCGCAGTGCGGCCAAACGGGGGCCCGCGCAACTCGAACTGGCGCTGCGCGACAACAACATTAGCATGCTGGTGCAGCGCTCCAACGTGCTGCCGACAGGCCAGCGCCTGAGCTACCAGGCCACCGCGACGCACTACACCGCCACCTTCCTGCCGCAGATGGCCGGCGCCGCGTTTGTCGAGTGGGGCAAGGGCGGGCTGTTCGGCTGGTACCCGCCGTTCCAGAAGATGACGGCGGCGCGCTTCGCCATCGACCGCCAGAGCGGCGTGCTCGAAGGCGAGATTGTCGGGCCCGCCGGCGAGGTGCTGGGTCTCGTCGACATGCAGTGCGAGCCCAAGCGCAACGACGACGCGCCGGCGCCGCGCTTCTGATGGCGCCCGCCGGTCCTTGCCTGCAGGCCGGGGCGCTGCGCATGCGGCGGCTCGGAATCGTGGTCACCGCGGCCGCGACCCTGGCCCTGGCGCTCGTGGCCGCGCCCGCGCAGGCCGCCAGGCTGGCCCTGGTGATCGGCAACGACGGCTACAGCCGCATTCCGCAACTGCGCAACGCGCGCAACGACGCCCGCAGCATCGCCACCGAACTCGAGGCCGCCGGCTTCAAGGTGACCCGTGTGTTCGACGGCACACGCAGCGGCATGAACGACGCGCTCGACGGCTTCGTGCGCCGCATCGACAAGGGCGACGAGGTCATCTTCTATTTCTCGGGCCACGGCTCGCAACCGCCGCAGTCCGGGCCTTTCCTGCTGCCGGTCGACATCGAGGTCTCCAGCGAGCGGTCGATCCTGCGCGACGGCGTGTCGCTGGAACAGGTGGTGGACGACCTGGGCCGGCGCGCGCGGTTTTCGCTGGTCATCATCGACGCCTGCCGCGACGACCCCTTCCGCCAGACGAGCGCCGGCCGCGGCCTGGCCCCGGGCTCCAGCCTGTCGCGCATCGAGCCGCCCAAGGGCACGATGATCATCATGGCGGCGTCCAAGGGTCAGCAGGCGCTCGACCGGCTGAGCGACAACGACCCCGTCGCCAACGGTCTGTTCACGCGTGAACTGGTCAGGCAGATGCGGCAACCCGGGATGTCGGCCGGTGAAGTGCTCAAGCGTGTGCGGGCCAACGTCGAGCGCGCGGCCCAGTCGGTGAACCACGCGCAGCGGCCGTCGCTGGTGGACGAATCGTCCAGCGACTTCTTTTTCCACCTCGGCCGCCCCGGCAGCGCGGCCGCGGTCGCGGCAGCGCCGCCGAGCTCGCCGACCGAGCCCCCCGCGGCGACGCCCACGTCGATGGCCGCCGAGTACGCACCCCAGCGTGACTTCGACGCCTGGGAGCAGGCCGCCCGTGCAGGCACACGCGAAGGCCTGGACACCTACCTGCGGCAGTTCCCGGCGGGCCGCTACGCCGCGCACGCCAAGGCCCGCAAGGCGCTCATCGCGGGGGGCGCGGCGCCACCACCGCCCGAAGCGCAGCACAAGGGGCCGCGGCCGCTGGCCCTGGCCCGGGAGCCCTGAAAACCATGTTCCGCCCCAAGGCCGTCTTCCGTCTGGCCGTGCCTGCCGTCCTGGCCGGTCTGTTGACTGCCGGCAGCGCCGGCGCCCAGGACTATTCGCAGCGCCAGCTGCAGGACATCTTCACCCGCCATCTGACGGCAGAGTCGCTGCGCCCGGAGGTCACCTCCACCGGCAACGTGCGCTTCCGCAGCCAGGGGCGCACCTTCGTGATCCACGTCGACGAGCGCGACCCGCTGTACTTCCGCCTCACCATGGCCTTCGTGGCCGACGACAAGAGCGAGGCCGCACGCCGCCGTTTCCTCGAAGGCTGCAACATCGCCACGGCCGAGGTGAAGGTGATCAAGTGTTTCCTCGACGAGGAGGGCGACCCGACCTTCGCCGCCGAGATGTTCCTCGTCGTACCGGGCGACTTCACGCTGACCTTCGACCGCCTGCTGCGCGCGATGGACAGCGCCTACCGCCGCTACACGCGGCGGCTGGGCGAACTGCGCTGATTCACCCCCCGGGGCCGGGGTTGGCCGCGCAGGTTTCCCGAGGTAAAGCGCCGCGGGGCCCGCGCGGCCCCCGCGTCATAATGCCGCGCTGCGCGCAGCAAGACCCAAGCGCTCCTGAGCGGCACCCGCGTGTCCGCCCCGACCCGGCAAACCCTAGGACCTTCCGAATGACCTCTGCCTTCTCCTCGCGCCGGCTTGCCCTGCTGGCCGCCCTGGCTTCCACCGTCTGGCTGGCCGCTTGCGGCGGCGGTGGCGGCGGCGGTGACGCCGGCACCACCAACGTGCGTGCGCTGAACCTCACCTCCGACCTGCCCAGCATCGACCTCTACACCGGCGACACCAAGCGCTTCAGCGCCGTGGTCACCGACACGCTGGCGCCCAGCATCTCGTTCGGGGCCGAGACCTACACGATCAACGTCAAGCGCGCCGGCGACGGCGCGACGCTGCTGACCGGTTCCTACGCGCTGTCCAAGGACCAGAACTACACCGCCGTGGTGTGGGGGCGCGAGACGGCCCTGCGCGTGAGCACGCTGCCCGAGAACGAGAACACCGCCGACATCGCCGCTGGCAACACGCGGGTGCGCTTCTTCAACGCCACCACCGACACCGGCGCGGTGGACATCTTCATCACCTCCAGCACCGCCGACCTGGGTGAAACCTCGACCACCCAGGGCAACCTGGCGAGCGGCTCGCTCAGCGGCTTCCGTGACCTGTCGCAAGGCACCTACCGGCTGCGCGTGACGGGCGTGGGCGACCCCAACGACGTGCGCCTGGACATCCCGGCCATCACGCTGAAGGAAAAGACCTACGCCACGCTGGTGCTCACCGCCGGCGCCAGCGGCGTGCTCGTCAACGGCACGCTGATAGAGCAGCGGGGCGCGGTGGCGACGCTGAAGAACACCAAGGCGCGCATGCGCGTGGTGGCCAGCGTGAACACCGGCGGCAACGTCAACGTCGCCGTCGGCGGCCGCACGCTGGCCGGCGGCCTGCGTTCACCTTCCGTGGGCCCCTACACGCTGGTCGACGCCGGCACGGCGGTCGACCTGACGGTGCGTGTCAACGGTGGCATCGTCACCAGCGGCGCCCGCAGCTTTGCGGCCGGCACCGACTACACACTGCTGACCTACGGGCCCGCCGCCACCGCGCAGGTGGCGGTGCTCACCGACGACAACCGCCTGCCCACGGCCGCCACGCGCGTGAAGGTGCGCCTGCTGCACGCCGCCGCCGGCACCGACCCGCTGACGCTGTCCATCGACTACCTGGCCCTGGCCAGCGACATTGCCAGCGGCAGCGTCTCGCCCTTCGCCACGACGAACAGCAACAGTTCGGTGCGCATCGACGTCAACTCGGCCGCCGGCGTCACTTCGCTGTTCACGGCCACCGACGTCAACCTGCAGGGCCAGTCGGTCTACACCGTGCTGATGCTCGGCGGCAACGTCGTGAATGGCGTCGAGACACCTACCGGCGTCATCCGGAAAGAGCGTTGACATCCCGCGGCCCCACGGGCCGCGCCGCTACCATCAGGGGGTTCCGTCGAACCCCCTTTTTCATTCCATGATGAACCCGCAAGCCACCCCCGAAATTCCCTTGTCCTTCGATGTCACCGAAGCCGATTTCGAGGCCCAGGTGCTCGAGCTGTCGATGCAGGTGCCGGTGCTGCTGGACTGCTGGGCGCCGTGGTGCGGGCCCTGCCGCTCGCTCGGGCCCGTGCTCGAAAAGCTCGTCGAGGCCTACGGCGGCCGCTTCGTGCTGGCCAAGATCAACACCGACGAGGCGCCGCAGATCAGCGCCGCGCTGCGCATCCGCAGCATCCCGTTTGTCGTGCTCTTCGTCGGCGGCCGGCCGGTGGACCAGTTCATGGGCGCGCTGCCCGAAGGCCAGATCAAGGCCTTCCTCGACAAGCACCTGCCCGCCGACGTGGTGGAGGGTGTTGTCGAGCAGGTCTTCGGCCCGCTCGACGATGCGGCCGCGCTCATCGCCGCGGGCGAGCTCGAACAGGCGCAGGCGGCGCTGGACGGCATCCCCGAAGCCGAGCGCGACGACGAACACACCCGGCTCGTGGCGCGCCTGAAGCTGGCCAGCGACAAGCCCGCCGGCGACCCCGCCGCGCTGGCCGCGCGCATCGCCGCCAACCCCAAGGACTTCGAGGCCCGCCATGCGCTGGCCGCGCTGCTGGCCCACGCCGGCGATTGGCCGGCCGCCTTCGAGCAACTGCTGGACGTGGTGCTGCGCGACAAGGCCGAAGGCAAGCCCGACCGCGAAAAGGCGCGCGTGCAGCTGGTGCAGTGGTTCGAGGTCTGCCCCGACCCCGAAGCGGTGAGCCGCGGCCGCCGTTACCTCGGCATGTACCTGAATTAGCCCACCCCCGAAGCGCCTGCGGCGCTTCCCCCTCAAAGGGGGCAGGCCCCCGGCGGCCCGGCAGAGCCGGTTCCGCGGTGGCCACGTGAGGGTGGCCTGGCCGCTGTCGCGGCGACCGTCAGGCCCTCATTCCATTCCTGCCAGCAGTTCGGCGTTGCCACCCGCCGCCGCGGTGTTCACCGTCACCGTCTGCTCGGCGCAGAAGCGGTACAGGTAGTGCGGCCCGCCGGCCTTGGGGCCGGTGCCGCTCAGGCCTTCGCCGCCGAAGGGCTGCACGCCGACCACGGCGCCGATCATGTTGCGGTTGACGTAGACGTTGCCCACGCGCGCGGTGTCGGCGATGCGCTGCGCCCGACTGTCGATGCGCGTCTGCACCCCCAGCGTCAGGCCGTAGCCCAGCGCGTTGATCTGGCGCACCACGGCGTCGACATCGGTCGCCGCGCCCTCGCCGGTCTGGCCCGGGCCCCAGCGCACGACGTGCAGCACGGGGCCGAAGATCTCGGCCTTGAGGTCGGCGATGCGGCCGATCTCGAAGGCCACCGGCGCCACCAGGCGCGGCAAGTCTGACTTCACCGCCGTCTCGCCCAGCAGCTGCGCCTCGCCGCGCAGGCGCTGCACGTGGGCCTGGATGCCCACGTAGGCCTCGTCGTCGATGACCGGGCCGACGTCGGTGGACAGCTCGGCCGGGTCGCCCACCTGCAGCTCGGCCAGCGCGCCGCGCAGCATCTCGATGACACCTTCGGCCACGCTCTCGTGCACACACAGCAGGCGCAGCGCGCTGCAGCGCTGGCCGGCGCTGCGGAAGGCGCTCTGCACCACGGCGTCGATGACCTGCTCGGGCAGCGCGGTGCTGTCGACGACCATCGCGTTCAGCCCGCCGGTTTCGGCGATCAGCGGCACGATGGGGCCGTCTTTCGCCGCCAGCGTGCGGTTGATGAGGCGCGCCACCGGCGTGCTGCCGGTGAAACACACGCCGGCCGTGGCCGGGTGCGCCACCAGCGCCGCGCCCACCGTCTCGCCCAGGCCGTGCAGCAGCGCCACGGCGTCGGTGGGCACGCCCACCTCGTGCAGCAGCGCGACGAAGCGGCGCGCCACCACCGGCGTCTGTTCGGCCGGTTTGGCCGCGACGGTGTTGCCGGCCACCAGCGCGGCCACGACCTGCCCGGCGAAGATGGCCAGCGGGAAGTTCCACGGGCTGATGCAGACGAAGACGCCGCGGCCGTGCAGGCGCAGCAGGTTGCTTTCGCCGGTGGGGCCGGGCAGCGCCTGGTCCTTCAGGCGCTCCTCGGCCTGGTCGGCGTAGTAGCGGCAGAAATCGACGGCCTCGCGCACCTCGGCGATGGTGTCGCCCAGGGTCTTGTGCGCTTCCTTGACGAGCAGCGCGCAGTACTCGGGCAGGCGGGCGTCCAGCGTATCGGCGGCGCGGCGCAGCAGCGCGGCGCGTTCGGCCAGCGGGCGGGCAGCCCAGGGCCCGAAGCCGGCCTGCAGGCGGCCCATCGTGGTCTGCACGTCGTCCGGCGTGGCCATCACCACCGGTTCCAGGCGCACGGCCGCCACGGCCGCTTCCAGCGGTGCACGCATCGCCAGGCAGGCCAGGTCGGCACCGGTGGAATTGGCGCGGCCCCCGCCGTACAGCGCCGGCGGCAAGGGCAGCCCCGCGCCGGCGGCCGGACGCAGCGGCGACGCCAGCAGCGTCTCGGGGCTCACCGCCTCGTCGGCCAGCTGGTGCACGAAGGACGAGTTGGCGCCGTTCTCCAGCAGCCGCCGCACCAGGTAGGCCAGCAGGTCGCGGTGTTCACCCACCGGTGCGTAGATGCGGCAGGCGATGCTGCGGTCCTTCAGCACCTCGCGGTGGATGCCTTCACCCATGCCGTGCAGGCGCTGCAGTTCGAAGTTCGCGCCCACCTTGCGCGCCATCTGGATGATGGCCGCCATGGTGCCGGCGTTGTGGCTGGCGAACTGCGGGTAGAGCACCTCGTGGTGGCTGATCAGCCGCGCCGCGCAGGCCAGGTAGCAGATGTCGGTGTGGTGCTTGTGCGTGAACACCGGGTAGCCCGGCAGCCCGGCTTCCTGGGCGCGCTTGACCTCGCCGTCCCAGTAGGCGCCCTTGACCAGGCGCACGACGAACTTGACGCCGTGGCGGCGCGCGATGGCGGCCACGGCGTCCACCGTCGCCAGCCCGCGTGTCTGGTAGGCCTGGATGGCCAGGCCCAGCCCGCCCCAGGCCGGGAACTCGCGGCCGACCCGTTCGGCCAACGCATCGATGAGGTCGAGCGAAAGCTCGAGCCGGTCGCTCTCTTCCGCGTCGATGGCCAGGTTGATGTCGGCGCGCGCCGCCAGCTCGACCAGGCCCCACACGCGCGGCAGCAGTTCGGCGAAAACCCGTTCACGCTGCGCGTCCTCGTAACGCGAGAACAGCGCGCTGAGCTTGACCGAGATCTCGTCGCGGTCTTGCGGCCCGGCCGGCGCGGCGGGCTCAGCGTCGTTGCGGCCCTTGGCGATGGCGGCGATGGCCAGGTGGTAGGCCGCCAGGTATTCCGCCGCCGCGGCCTCGGTGCGCGCACCTTCACCCAGCATGTCGAAGCTGAAGCGCAGGCCCGGCTGCTGGCGGCGCTGGTTGTTGGCCTCGGCCATGGCGTCGGCGATGGTGCGGGCGTAGACAAACTGCCGCCCCAGCAGCTGGATCGCCCGCACGGTGGCCGCGACCACGGTCTTGGCACCCAGGCGCTGCATCAGGCCCGGGTTGCCGTCGGCCGCGCCGCCGGACTCGGGCAGGAACTTCTTCGACAGCGCAATCGCGCTCGACGACAACTGCGACAGCAGCTTGTGCGGCCCGCTGCCGTCACCGCCGTCGAAGTCGGCGCGGCCCAGCTGGTCGGCGGTCAGCGCGATGGCGGTTTCGGCGTCGGGCACGCGCAGCAGTGCCTCGGCCAGCCGCATCAGCGCCAGGCCCTCGGCGGTGGAAATCGGGTACTCACGCAGCAGCGACTCCATGGCCCAGAAGGGCGCCGGGTGGGCGCGTGCGCCCAGCACCCAGGGCCGTGCGGTGTCGATCACGGCCGGCCAGTCGAGCCGGCCCTGCAGCGCGGCAATCGCCTCGGCGACGACCTCGGCCTCGGGCCGGTAGGGAAAGGGCAGGCGCGGCGTGGTGGGGGCGTTGGCAGAAACGTTCATGGGGGCAGGTCTCGCATAACCGGTGAAGGTTGCGCAGCTTATGCGGCACCGGGCCGAACCGGATGCGGAAATCCACGCCCCTGGCCGAGAATCCTGCGTCATGAGCACGCCGGGCCGCCCCAAGGGCGAATTCCGAAGTGCGGAGCACGAAGGCCTACCAATGACCAGCCCCGACGCATCACGCATCGAGCGCGACATCGACACCATCGACCGCCGCATCCTGCGTGTGCTGCAGGCCGACGGCCGCATCAGCAACCTGAAGCTGGCCGAGGCAGTGCACCTTTCGCCCACCGCCGTGCTGGAACGCGTCAAGCGCCTGCACCGCGACGGCTACATCCTGGGCTACGAAGCGCGGCTGAACCCGGAGAAGCTGGGCGCCGGCCTCCTGGTCTTCGTCGAGATCCTGCTCGACCGCACCGTGCACGACGTGATGGACAGCTTCCGCGCCGCGGTGCAGGTGCGCAGCGAGATCCTGGAAGCGCACCTGGTGGCCGGTGGTTTCGACTACCTGCTGAAGACCCGCGTGGCCGACATGGCGGCCTACCGTCAGTTCATCGGCAGCGTGATCTGGACGCTGCCCGGCGTGCGCGAGACGCGCACCTACGTCGTGATGGAGGAGGTGAAGAACAGCGCGCTGTTGCAGCTGTGAGCCGGCTGCGGCGGCCTCCCACCCCTAGTGGAAGCTGCCGCGCTGCTCGCGCAGCCATTCGCCGGTGGCGGCACCGCTGAGCGGCGACGCCATGTGGAAGCCCTGCCCGAAGCCGCAACCCAGGTCACGCAGCTGCGCCATCTGCGAGGCCGACTCGATGCCCTCGGCCACCACCAGCTTGCGCAGCGACCCGCCGAGCTGGATGATGGCCCCGACCACCGCTGCGTCGTCGCTGCCGGGCTGCAGGTGGGCGATGAAACTGCGGTCGATCTTCAGGCTGTCGATGGGCAGCTTGCTCAGGTGGCTCAGACTCGAATAGCCGGTGCCGAAGTCGTCGACCGCCAGATGCACGCCAAGCCGTCGCAGCGCGTCGAGCTTGGCCACCGCACCCTCGATGTGCGACATCAGGATGTTCTCGGTCAGCTCCAGGGTCAGGTGTGCGGGCCGCAGCCCGGCCTCGACGATGGCGCGGCTGACCCGCGCCACCAGCGCCGGGTGCGCCAGGTCGTGCGCCGAGAGGTTGATGCTCATCGTCAGCTCGGCCAGCCGCGGGTCGCTCAGCTGCCACTGGCGCAGCTGGTGGCAGGCACAGTGCATGACGAAGTCGCTCAGCTGCAGCATCAGCCCGCTTTCTTCGGCCACGTGCAGGAAGTCGGCCGGCGCCAGCGTGCCGTCCTTGGGGTGCTGCCAGCGCACCAGGGCCTCGAAACCGGCCAGCCGCCCGTTGCCCAATCCGGGCAGCGGCCCGAGCTCGAACACCGGCTGGTAGACCACCGCCAGCTGCCCCTTGGCGATGGCCAGTCGCAGTTCACCTTCCAGGCGCAGCCGCTCGGACACCGCGGCGTGCAGCGTGTTGTCGAAGATCGCGTAACGCGCCTTGCCGGCGCCCTTGGCCTTGTACATCGCGGTGTCGGCGTCGCGCAGCACGTCTTCGGCGGTTTCGTAGCCGATCGAGCTGAAGGTGATGCCGATGCTGGCGGTGGCGATCAGCTCGACCTCGCCCAGCATGAAGGGCTGGCGCAGCGCGTCCATCAGCCGTTCGGCCAGCACCACGGCGTCGCGTTCGTGGTCGATGTCGGCCACCAGGATGGCGAACTCGTCGCCCCCCAGCCGCGCCACGATGTCGCTCGGGCGCAGCTTCTCCTGCACGCGGCGCGCCACCTGCTGCAGCAGCTCGTCGCCGGCGCTGTGGCCCAGGCTGTCGTTGACGAGCTTGAAGCGGTCGAAGTCGACGAACATCACGGCCCACGGCCGCCGCGGGTCGGCCTTGTAGCGGGCCAGCGCGCTGACCAGGCACTCGTGGAAACGCCGCCGGTTGGGCAGGCCGGTGAGCGGGTCGTGGAAGGCCAGGTGTTCCAGCCCCGCTTCGGCGCGGCGGCGCGCGCTCACGTCCTGGGCCTGCAGGATGAGGCAGGGCGACGCCGCATCGGGCTCGGTGAAGAAGCTGCAGTGCAGCGCCAGCCACACGGTGCCCCCTTCGGGGTGCGGGCAGCGCACCTCGCGCGTGAAGCTCTCGAAGTCGTGCGCGCCGGCCAGGCCCAGTTGCTGCTCGAGCGCCGTGCGTTCCCCGGCTTCGACCAGGTCGGGGAAGCGCCGCTGCTCCAGCGCCGCCTCGCTCGCGCCCAGCAGCCCGGCCAGCGCGCGGTTGGCTTGCAGGATGCGGCCATCGAAGTCCATCAGCGCCATGCCGATGGAGGCGTGCGTGAAGGCGCTGTGGAAACGCCGCTCGCTGGCCTGCAGCTCCTGCAGGTGGCGCGCCGCGGCTTGCGTCTCGCGCTCGGCCATCGCCGCTTCGCGTGCCGCCACGCCCTCGCTGGCCTCGCGCAGCGCCTCGTGGGCTTCCTGCTGGCGGAAGTAGTAGTGCAGCGTCACCAGCAGCATCGCCAGCAGGGGCACCATCACCAGCAGCACACCCACGCCCTGGGTGCGCCAGGTGAAGAACAGCAGCGTGGCCACCGAGGCGCTGCCCGCGTACGCCAGCCCGACCCAGCGGAAGTCGCTGAACAGCCCGGCGGGCTGGAAGAAGGCTTCACCGCGCTTGAGGTGCAGCACCCCGGCGAGGTTCAGCGCGTTGACGAAAAAGTAGAGCACCGAGGCCACCATCGTGGCCCCCAGCAGCGCCGCGGCGCCGCCGGCGCCGCGCGCATCGAGCGCCGCCAGGCCGGCCTGCAGCAGCTGGCCCGCCAGGGCCATCGCCAGCGTCGCCGAAGCCGGGCTGTAGAGCCGGCTCGTCCAGCGTCGCGAGGTGCGGTAGGAACCGACAAAACCCTCGCACGCGGCCGCGACCACGGCCGCCGCCGGCCCCAGCACCAGCATCAGCAGGAAGATGAAGATCTCGCCCGCGGTGTAGGAGATCCGGGTTCCCGGCACACGCACCGGGAACAGCCCGGCGCCGATGGCCAGCGCTGCGGCCGCAGCCACCTGGGCCCAGACCTGCCAGGGCATGCGGCCGACCGTCCACAGGCTGTAGCCCAGCACGGCAGCCCCGGCCAGCACCACGCTCCACCAGTACAGGCCGGCCCGCGCGTTGTAGTCGGGCATCAGCCAGTCGTGCAGGCGCCGCCACGGCGGCCGCCCGGTGGGCGGCAACGGTGACGGCAACGCAGTCATGAGGTCTCGCGCCGGCGCGGCGCGGTGGGGGTCATCGTCAGTGGATCGTCATCGGCGCAACAACACTGGGCAAGCGCGCGGCACGTGGCGAGGCACCGGCGAGCAGATTCAGAAGCAGTGAGGATACTTCCCCGGGTGTCTGCGGACGGCCCAGCAGATACCCCTGCCCGAGGCCGCAGCCCATCTCGCGCAGCTGCTCCAGCTGCAGCTCGGTCTCGATGCCTTCGGCCACCACGGCCTTGCCCAGCGAACTGCCCAGCAGCACGATGGAGCGCACCACGGCAGCTTCGTTCGAACCCGAATCGAGCCGTGAAACGAAGGAACGGTCGACTTTCAGGCAGTCGATGGGCAGCGTCGACAGGTGGCTCAGCGACGAGTAGCCGGTGCCGAAGTCGTCGATGGCCAGCGCGACGCCCATGCGGCGCAACTCGGTCAGCGCCGGCAGTGCGGCTTCCAGGCGCGACATCAGGATGTTCTCGGTCAGCTCCAGGCACAGGTGCGCGGGCTTGATCTCGGCCTCGACCAGGGCCCGTGTGACACGCGCCACCAGCGCCGGGTGCCCGATGTCGTGGCCCGCCACGTTGACGTTCATCGTCAGGCCCGCCCAGGCGGGGTTGGACTGCTGCCACTCGCGCAGCTGGCGGCAGGCGCAGTGCAACACGAAGTCGGTCAGGCGGATCATCAACCCGGCCTCTTCGGCAATGGGCAGGAAGGCCGCCGGGCTGATGCTGCCGTCCATCGGATGGTTCCACCGCACCAGCGCCTCGAACCCGGCCAGGCAGGGGCCGTCACGGGCGACGAGGTGAAACACCGGCTGGTAGGCCACGCCCAGGCGGCCGTCGTCGATGGCGCGGCGCAGGTCGCCTTCCAGGCGCAGACGGTCGGCCACCTCGGTGTGCAGGCTGGTGTCGAACAGCGCGTAACGCGCCTTGCCCGCGCTCTTGGCCTTGTACATCGCGGTGTCGGCGTCGCGCAGCACGTCCTCGGGGCTGGCATAGCCCAGGGCGCTGAAGGTGATGCCGATGCTGGCGCTGGTCATCAGCTCGGTGCCGGCGACGTGGAAGGGCTGGCGCAGCGCGTCCATCAGCCGCTCGGCCAGGCTGACCACGCTGCGCTCGTGTTCGACGTGGCGCACCAGCACCGCAAATTCGTCGCCGCCCAGGCGCGCCACCACGTCGTGCGGACGCAGACCTTCGCTGATGCGGCGCGACACCTGCACCAGGAACTCATCGCCGGCGCTGTGGCCCAGGCTGTCGTTGATGAGCTTGAAGCGGTCGAAGTCCAGGAACATCACCGCGTAGGCGTCGTACGGCTCGCCCGAGGTGTTGAGCTGGGTCACGGCCTGCCCCAGCAGTTCGTGGAAGCGGCGCCGGTTGGGCAGCCCGGTCAGGCTGTCGTGGAAGGCCAGGTGGTGCAGGTCTTCCTCGGCGCGGCGCCGTGCGGTGATGTCCTGCACCTGCAGGATCAGGCAGGGTGCGGTGGCCCCGGGTTCACTGAAGAAGCTGCAATGCGCCGTCACCCACACCGGGTGGCCGTGGGCGTGCGCACAGCGCAGCTCGAGCGCGAAGCTCTCGAACTCGCGGTTGCTCACCAGGCCCAGCTTCTCGTTCAGCGCCTGGCGGTCGGCTTCCAGCACGACGTGCTGGAAGCCCGTGCCGAGCAGCTCTTCGTTGCTGCGGCCCACCAACGCGCGCAGCGCCTCGTTGGCCTGCAGGATGCGGCCGTCGAAGGCCAGCAGTGCCATGCCGATGGAGGCATGCGTGAAGGCGCTGTGGAAACGCCGCTCGCTGGCCTCGAGTTCATGCACGTGGCGCCGGGCGAGTTCGTTCTCGCGCTCGGTGGCCTCGGCGTTGGCCTGGCGTACCGACTCGGAGGCTTCCTGCTGGCGGAAGAAGTAGTGCAGCGTGGCCAGCATCATCGCCAGCAGCGGCACCATGGCACCCAGCACGCCGATGCCCGACTGCAGGTAGACCAGATACAGCAGCGTGGCCACCGCGGCGCTGGCAACGACGGCGATGCCGACCCAGCCGAAGAGTTCGAAGAGGTCGGACCATTGCAGGCGCTCGTTGCGCTTCAGGCGCGGCACCGCCGTCACCAGCAGCGCGTTCAGCACGAAGTAGCCCATGGCCAAGGTCATCGTCGCGATCAGCAGCGTGCCGGCCGAGGCGTTGGTCCGGTCGAGCACGGCGTGCAACACGGTGCCCACCACCCACATGGCCAGCGCGGCCATCGCGGGGCTGACGATGCGGCTCGTCCAGCGCTTGGAGGTGCGCCACGAGCCTACGGCGCCTTCACCGGCCGCGGCCAGCGTGGCCGCCGCCGGGCCGTGCATCAGCAGCAGCAGGAAGATGAAGATCTCGCCGGCGGCGAAGGAGTTCTTCGATTGCGGCACGCGCACCGGAAAGATGCCGGCCACCATCGCAATGAGCACGCCCACGGCCACCTGCAGCCATGCGGCCTTGTCGAGCGCCGCCACGCCGTGCAGCCCCAGCCCGATGGCCACGGCCCCGATGACCACCGCCGTCCACCAGTAGATGGTGGCCTTGCGGTTGTAGTCGGGCATCAACGCGGCATGCAGCCGGCTCCACCAGCGAAGGTGCACGGCGGCGGCGGCTGGGCCGGCATCAGGCGTCATGGGCGGGGGCTCCTCGGGTCTTGGGCCGCGCGGCCCTGGAAGGGGCCGCGCGGCAGGTTCGCCCTTGGGTTGTCGGCCACGCCCGGGTGAGCTTGAGCAGAGGCCGCCCGCCGCGCCCGGCACACCTCCGGATGTGGCGACAACGGCACACCCTGGCGCGCGTCAGCGCTCGCCGCGCGCGAAGCCTTCGCTGAGCACCAGGCCTTCACTGAGCACCAGACCCTCGCTCAGCACCAGACCTTCGCTCAGCACCAGCCCCTCGCTGAGCACCAGGCCTTCGCTCAGCACCAGACCTTCGCTGAGCACCAGGCCCTCGCTCAGCACCAGGCCTTCACTGAGCACCAGCCCGCTGCCGCTGACCAGCCAGTTCGTCAATGTCGCGGTCGGGATGAAGGCACCGCTCTTGGCACTGAACGAGGTCGTGCCGGCCAGTGTGGCGCCGCTGACGACCGCCGAAGTGAGCAGCGACTGCTGGCTCAGCACGGTCTGGGTGAACGACTTGACGAAGGTGTTCGCGGGGATGCCGGTGCCCGACCAATAGGTCGGCACACGTTGCAGCACGACGTTGTTGGCCCAGGTGATCTTCGGGTTCCACACCGGCTGGTACTTCGTGAACAGCGCGCTGCCGCTGAAGACCTGCGCGCCACCCAGGAAGACCATGCGCGACCAGTTGAAGGTCTGACCGTTGATCGTCGAGGTCGTGGTGGGCATCACCTTGTTCGCCGCCAGGATCGACTGGCCGGCTGCGATGCCGTTGCTGTCGACCACGGTGGCGAGATCGGTGCGCACGATGCCGGCCAGGCGCACGGCGCCGTCGACGTTGAGCATGCCGGCACCCTGCTGCAGCAGGTTGGCGCCCGGCAGCGGCTGCGCGCTGTACTGCAGCATGGCCTTGATCAGCGGCGGCGTGAGGCCGGGGTTGGCCTGCAGCATCAGCGCCACGGTGCCGGCCACCACGGGGGCGGCCACCGAGGTGCCACTGAGCATCATCTGCGTCTCGCCGTAGATCTGGGTGATGCCCAGCGGAAGGACGAGCGAGCTGCCGTATTGGGCGGCCAGCAGGTTCCAGGTCATCGTGCCGTCGGCGCGCGTGGCGGCCGCCGAGACGATCATGTTGCCCGGCGCCACCAGGTCGGGCTTGAGCAGGTTGTCGACGCGGCGCACACCGCTGCTGTCGGTCCAGGCGCTGCGTGTCGGGCCGCGCGAACTGAAGTTGTTGACGACGTCGTCGCTGCGCGCCGTGGTGAGCTTGTGGTTGGCCGAGCCGACGGTGATCACCGAGGGGTCGTTGCCCGGCGAGCCGATGCGGCCGTAGACCTCACTGCCCGTCAAGCCGGTGCCGAAGTTCCCGGCCGACACCACCACCGTGATGCCGGCGGCGGCCGCGCTGCGCACCGCCACGCACAGCGGGTCGGTCTGCCAGCTCTCGGTCGAGTTGGCGGCCAGGCTCAGGTTGAGCACGCGGATGTTGTACTCCTTGGCATGGAAGATCACCCACTGGATGCCTTCCAGCGCGTCGCTCACGGTGCCGAAGCCCTGGTCGTTGAGCACGCGCACGTCGTAGATGTCGGCGCCAGGGGCGATGCCGGTGGTGTCGGGTGTGCCCGCCGAGTAGTACTTGGCGCGGCCCGCGGCGACTGCGGCGACGTGCGTGCCGTGGCCGTAGGGGTCCTGATTGGCATTGCTGTCGGTGGCGATAGCGGCTTCGTAGCTGGCCAGCGCGGTACTGCCCGGCGCAGGCGAGGCGGCGTTGGTGCCGGTAGTCCAGTTCGCCAGGTTGGTATTGAGCACGCTGACGTTGCGCTTCACGCGCGTCACGCCGCTGCCGTTGAACATGGCCTCGTGGTTGCGCATGACACCCGAGTCGAGCACCGCAATGCCGATGCCCGTGCCGTCCAGGCCGGCATAGCTGGTCTTGGTGCTGCTGGTGCGCACGTTGGCGGTGAGCGCGCCGGTGATCGACTCCAGCGTGCTGGCGGTGCGCTGCAGCTCGCGGTTGGGCGACACGCTGACCACGTCGTCGTGCTGCGACAGCGCCTTGACCTGGCGTGCGCCGATCTGCACCGTCATGGCATGCACCGCCGGGTGCACGGCATGCACCGAGCCACCCAGGCGCCGCACAGCCTGACGCAGTTCACGCATCTCGGGGTCGGTGGTGTCGGTGACGATCACGAGCTGCACCTGGCGCACACCGCCCACGTCGCGCGCCCACTTGCGGCGCACGGCGCGGCTGTCGTCCAGCGCTTCGTCGAGGTCCTTGGCGACCTTCTCGTGCTTGCGGCCGCCGCCGGGCGCGGCAGTGGCCTGCAGGCTGGTGGCACCCACCAGGGCGGCCAGGGCGATGAGGATGGCCGCACGGGTGTGCTTCCAGGCGGGCTGCGCTGGCAAGGCCAGGCGCTCGATGAGAACGACAAATGGTGTCGTGAGATTCATGTCAGCTCCATGGGGTGGCATGTGCTGCGCGCAGGGCGCAGCGTGAACGTTGAACTTGGTCTTCTGGCTTGGCGGCTGGCACTGAAGCCACCCCCGCACGGCCGCCCGGAACTGCAGCTGACTGTGCGCCACCCCTGCTGTCCGGTACCGCACCATTGTCTCCATACTGGGTGAGTTGTGACGAGTTGTCAGTCATGAAGCGAGGGGTGTTCATGCCGCTTTTCACGTCTTCTGGGGGCCGCGCCGGGCGCTAGAAGTGGGCCTCACGGCGTGGCCGGCGCACACCGCGAAGGAAGTCACAGGCGCGACTCGCACCCTCTGCGCCGGCGAGCCGCTGGGCGCCGACAAGACGCGGCGACAACTGCCGCATGGGCATGCAAGACGGCCCCGAAGGGCCGTGTCCAGACCTGCGCCTGCGCCATCCTGATTTCAGGCGGCGCAGCGCTCGCTTCAAGGCTCGCCGAGCACCACGCCTTCGCTGAGCACCAGGCCTTCGCTCAACACGAGGCCCTCGCTGAGCACCAGACCTTCGCTGAGCACGAGGCCTTCGCTGAGGACCAGGCCCTCGCTGAGCACCAGCCCTTCGCTCAACACCAGGCCTTCGCTGAGCACCAGCCCTTCGCTGAGCACCAGGCCGCTGCCGGCCGTGAACCAGCCGGCCAGCGTGGCGGTCGGCAGGAAGGCGCCGGTGGCACCCGTCCACGACGAGCGGCCGGCCAGCGCCGCACCGCTGACCACGCCGGCGCTGACCAGCGTGCGGTTGCGCAGCACGGTGTCGCTGAAGTCCTTGATGTAGGTGTTGGCCGGAATGCCGGCGCCCGACCAGTAGCCGGGCACGCGCTGCAGCACCACGCCGCCGGCCCAGGTGATGCGCGGGTCCCAGATCGGCTGGTAGCGGGTGAACAGGTCGGTGCCGCTGAGCACCTGCGTGCCCCCGGCGTAGACCATGCGCGACCAGTTGAAGGTGGCGCCATTGACCTTCGAGCTGGCCTTCGGGATCAACTTGCCCGTGGCGATGATGGCGTCGCCTGGCAGGAAGCTGTTGCTGGCGATCTTCTCCGCCAGGTCGCTGCGCACGGTTCTGGCCAGCGTCACCGCGCCGTCGATGTTGAGCAGGCCCGTGCCCTGCTGCAGCAGGTTGGCGCCCGGCAGCGGCTGGGCGGTGAACTGCAGCATGGCCTTGATGATCGGCGGCGTCAGGCCGGGGTTGGCCTGCAGCATCAGCGCCACGGTGCCGGCGACCACGGGGGCCGACACCGAGGTGCCGCTGAGCATCATCTGCGTTTCGCGGTAGACCTGCGTGATGCCCAGCGGCGCCACGAGCGTGCTGCCGTACAGGCTGGCCAGGCGGTTCCAGGCCATGCTGCCGTCGGCCCAGGTGGCCGCGGCGGCGACGATCTTGTTGCCCGGGGCCACGAGGTCGGGCTTGAGCAGGTTGTCGGCGCGGCGCACACCGCCGGCATCGATGCGGCCGCCCCGTGTCGGGCCACGCGAGCTGAAACCGTTGACGACGTCGTCGCCGCGTCCCGCCGTGCCCTTGAAGTTGACGGAACCGACGGTGATCACCGAAGGTTCGTTGCCAGGCGAACTGATGCGGCCGTAGACCTCGCGGCCCTGCCCGTCCTGGCCGAAGTTGCCGCCGGCCACGACGACGGTGATGCCCACCGCGGTGGCGCTGCGCAGCGCCAGGCACAGCGGGTCGGTGCGCCAGCTGTCGGTGCTGTCGGTGGCCAGACTGACGTTGAGCACGCGGATGTTGTATTCCCTGGCGTGGAAGATCACCCACTGGATGCCTTCGAGCGCGTCGCTCAGCGTGCCCTCGCCGTTGTCGCCCAGCACCTTCACGTCGTAGAGGTTGGCGCCGGGGGCGATGCCGGTGGTGTCGGGCGTGCCGGCCGAGTAGAACTGGGCGCGGCCCGCCGCCACCGCCGCCACGTGCGTGCCATGGCCATAGGCGTCCTGCACCAGGTTGTTGTCGTTGGCCACGGCGGCCTCGAAGCCCGCCAGCGCCGCACTCGCCGCCTCGAAGCTGGGGTTGGTGCCCAGGTTGGCCGTCCAGCTGGCCAGGTTGGTGTTCAGCATGTTGACGTTGCGCCTGACCCGCGAATTGCCAAGGCCGTCGAGCATGGCTTCGTGGGCGCGCATGACGCCGGAGTCGAGCACCGCGATGCCGATGCCGCTGCCGTCCAGGCCGGTGTAGCCGGTCTTGCTGCTGTTGCCGCGTGCATTGCCCGCGATCGCGCCGGTGATTGACTCCAGCGTGCTGGCCGTACGCCGCAGCACCCGGTTGGGGGCGATGCTGACCACGTCGTCGTGCTGCGCCAGCACCTTGACCTGCCGTGCCGGCAGCTGCACGGTGAGGGCCTGCACAACCGTGTGCACCACCTGCACCGTGCCGCCCAGGCGCAGCACCTCTGCGCGCAGCGCGCTCATCTTCGGGTCGGCACTGTCGCTGAGCACGATGGCCTGCACCAGGCGCCCGCCGCGGCCTTCGCGTGTCCAGTTGCGCTTGACGGCACGGCTGTCGTCCAGCACCTCGGCCAGGTCGGCCGCCACACGCTGGTGCTTGACGCGGCCTGCGCCAGCCTGCGCCGCGGCCGGGTGGCTGGCCAGCGCGGCCAGCAGCAGCGAGGCCGACATCAGCAGCGCGGCGCCGACGCGGAACCAGTCCGGGCTGGGCTTGAGCTTGACGCGCTCGATGAGCACGACAAAGGCGTGAGAGGTGTGCATGACCGTTCCTTGGGGTGGCAAGGGCCGCACAAGGTGCGACCGCAGAACGTGGAGTAACCATTTGACGCTGCGGTTGGCCAACGACCACCCCCGCGCGATCCACCGAACCTGCAGCTGACTGAAGCGCCACCCCTGCAGTTCGGGACGCGCCGATTCTGCTGCGACGAGCGCACTTGTGACCAGGCGTGACGGCCGAAACGGCGGGTGTTCATGGCGTTGTTCACGCCACGGGCGGGCGACCGCAGGGCGGCCGGCGCGGCGGCTCGGGCCGTCAGCGCGCGCCGAAGATCGCGCTGCCCACGCGCACGACCGTCGCGCCTTCGGCCACGGCCGCCTCGAGATCGGCGCTCATGCCCATCGACAGCGTGTCCAGCGCCAGGCCCTGCGTGTTCAGCGTCTGCAGCAGCGCCCGCAGCGCGGCATGCGGGGCGCCTTGCGCCTGCAGCGAGGCGGCGGGCTCGGGAATGGCCATCAGCCCGCGCAGCACGACACGCTCACGCGGCAAGGCCGCCACCGCGGTGGCCAGCGCCGCCACGTCGGCCGGCGCGACGCCGCTCTTGCTGGCTTCTTCGCTGATGTTGACCTGCAGGCACAGCTGCAGCGGCGGCAGGCCTGCCGGCCGCTGCGCGGCCAGGCGCTCGGCGATCTTGAGCCGGTCGACCGTGTGCACCCAGTCAAAGGCTTCGGCCACGGCGCGGGTCTTGTTGCTCTGCAGCGGGCCGATGAAGTGCCATTGCAGCTGCGCACGCAGGTCGGCCAGGGTTTCGATCTTGGCCAGCGCTTCCTGGACGTAGTTCTCGCCGAAGGCCTGCTGCCCGGCGGCGTGCGCGGCGCGCACCGCTTCGGGGCCGAAGGTCTTGCTCACCGCCAGAAGCGTGACGCTGTTGGCAGGCCGCGCGGCACGGCCGCAGGCCTGCGCGATGCGCTGCTTCACTTCTTGCAGGTTGCTTCCGATGCTGCCCATAATCCTTCGGGAGAGCCCGCGCAATCACGAGCGCTGCATTCTGACCTGCGCTCACGCGGCGCCGACCCACACCCCCATGGACATCACCCAGTTGCTGGCCTTCTCGGTCAAGAACAAGGCTTCCGACCTGCATCTTTCGGCCGGCCTGCCGCCGATGATCCGCGTGCATGGCGATGTGCGACGCATCAACGTCGAGGCGCTCGACCACAAGTCGGTGCACGACATGGTGTACGACATCATGAACGACTCGCAGCGCAAGCACTACGAAGACACGCTGGAGTGCGACTTCTCGTTCGAGATCCAGGGCCTGGCGCGTTTCCGCGTGAATGCGTTCAACCAGAACCGCGGCGCCGGCGCGGTGTTCCGCACCATTCCCAGCAAGATCCTGACGCTGGAGCAACTGGGCTGCCCGAAGGTCTTCGCCGAGCTTTCGCTGAAACCACGCGGCATGGTGCTGTGCACCGGCCCCACCGGCTCGGGCAAGAGCACGACGCTGGCGGCGATGGTCAACCACCTCAACGAAAACGAATACGGCCACGTGCTGACGGTGGAAGACCCGATCGAGTTCGTGCACGAGAGCAAGAAGTGCTTGATCAACCAGCGCGAGGTCGGCCCGCACACGCTGAGCTTTGCCAACGCGCTGCGCAGCGCGCTGCGCGAGGACCCCGACGCCATCCTGGTGGGCGAGATGCGCGACCTGGAGACCATTCGCCTGGCGCTCACGGCGGCCGAGACCGGCCACCTCGTGTTCGGCACCCTGCACACCAGCAGCGCGGCCAAGACCATCGACCGCGTGGTCGACGTCTTCCCGGCGGCCGAAAAGGAAATGGTGCGCGCGATGCTGAGCGAATCGCTGGTGGCGGTGATCTCGCAGTCGCTGTGCAAGCTGAAGGACGGCAGCGGGCGCGTCGCGGCGCACGAGATCATGATCGCCACATCGGCCATCAAGAACCTGATCCGCGAGAACAAGATCGCGCAGATGTATTCGTCGATCCAGACCGGTCAGAGCCTGGGCATGCAGACGCTGGACCAGAACCTGGCGGACCTGGTGCGGCGCAACATCATTTCGCCCGCCGAGGCCCGTTCGAAGGCCAAGATTCCCGAGAACTTCCCCGGCTAGACCTGCAGGACACTCACGATGGAACGCGACCAGGCATCCAAGTTCGTCAACGACCTGCTGCGGCTGATGGTCAGCCGCAACGGCTCCGACCTCTTCCTCACGGCCGACTTCCCGCCGGCCATCAAGGTCGACGGCAAGGTCACCAAGGTGAGCCCGCAGCCGCTCACCGGCCAGCACACGCTGGCACTCACGCGCGCGGTGATGAACGACAAGCAGGGCGCCGAGTTCGAGCGCACCAAGGAGTGCAACTTCGCCATCAGCCCGCAGGGCGTGGGGCGCTTCCGGGTGAACGCGTTTGTTCAACAGGGCAACGTGGGCCTGGTGTTTCGCACCATCCCGGCCACGCTGCCCACCATCGACGGGCTGGGCCTGCCCAAGGTGCTGAAGGAAGTCAGCCTGAGCAAGCGCGGACTGGTCATCTTCGTCGGCGCCACGGGCTCGGGCAAGAGCACCTCGCTGGCGGCCATCGTCGACCACCGCAACGAAAACAGCTACGGCCACATCATCACGGTGGAAGACCCGGTGGAGTTCGTGCACCCGCACAAGAACTGCATCGTCACGCAGCGTGAACTGGGCATCGACACCGACAGCTGGGAAGCGGCACTGAAGAACACGCTGCGCCAGGCGCCCGACGTCATCCTGATGGGCGAGATCCGCGACCGCGAGACGATGGAACACGCGGTGGCCTTCGCCGAAACCGGCCACCTCTGCCTGGCCACGCTGCACGCCAACAGCTCGAACCAGGCGCTCGACCGCATCATCAACTTCTTCCCCGAAGAGCGGCGCCAGCAGCTGCTGATGGACCTGTCGCTGAACCTGAAGGCGCTGGTGAGCCAGCGCCTGCTGCCGCGTGAACAGGGCCGCGGGCGCATCGCCGCGGTGGAGATCCTGCTCAACACGCCGCTGATCGGCGACCTGATCTTCAAGGGCGAGGTCAGCGAGATCAAGGAACTGATGAAGCGCAGCCGCGAGCTCGGCATGCAGACCTTCGACCAGAGCCTGTTCGACCTCTACGAAAGCGGCGCCGTGAGCTACGAAGACGCACTGCGCAACGCCGACAGCGTGAACGACCTGCGCCTGCAGATCAAGCTGCAGAGCCAGCGCGCGCGCAGCAGCGACCTGTCTGCCGGCACCGAACACATGAAAATGGTCTGACGGCGCGCCGGGCCCGTCGGGGCCGGCCGTTCATGGCAGCATGACGGCCATGAGCACACGCACCTACGAGAGCACCCCCCCGCGCCACGTCGCATTTCTCGGCCTCGGCGTCATGGGCCACCCGATGGCCGGACACCTGGCACGCGCCGGGCATGCCGTCACCGTCTACAACCGCACGGCCGCCAAGGCGCAGGCCTGGGCGGTTGAATACGGCGGCCAGAGCGGGGCCACACCGCGCCAGGCCGCGGCCGGCGCCGAGTTCGTCTTCTGTTGCGTCGGCAACGACGACGACCTGCGCACCGTGACGCTGGGCGCCGACGGCGCCTTCGCCGGCATGGCGCCGGGCGCCGTCTTCGTCGACCACACCACGGCCTCGGCGGCGGTGGCGCGTGAACTGCATGCCGCAGCCCAGGCGCTCGGCCTGCACTTCATCGACGCCCCGGTCTCGGGCGGCGAGGCCGGCGCCGTCAACGGCGTGCTGACGGTGATGTGCGGCGGCGACGCCGCGCCTTTCGACGCGATGAAACCGGTGGCGCTGAGCTACGCCCGCGCCGTCACGCGCATCGGCCAGGCCGGCGCCGGGCAGCTGGCGAAGATGGTCAACCAGGTGGCCATCGCCGGCATGGTGCAGGCGCTGGCCGAGTCCATCGCCTTCGGCCAGCGCGCGGGGCTCGACATGCCGCTGGTGCTGGACGTCATCGGCAAGGGCGCGGCGCAGAGCTGGCAGCTCGACAACCGCGGCAAGACCATGGTGGCCGACCAGTTCGACTTCGGCTTCGCCGTCGACTGGATGCGCAAGGACCTCGGCCTGGTGCTCGACGAGGCGCGTCGTAACGGCGCGCAGTTGCCGGTGACGGCACTGGTGGACCAGTTCTACGCCGAAGTGCAGGCGCTGGGCGGGCGCCGCTGGGACACGTCGAGCCTGATCCGCCGCCTCAAGCCGGCCTGAGCGCTGCGGCGCGGGCGGTTCAGCCGGCCGGCTGCGCGCCGAAGCTCACGACGTTGCCCCCGGCTTCCTTGGCCCGGTACATCGCCGCGTCGACCTGGTCGAGCAGGCCTTCCGGCGCGCCCTCGCGTTCAGTCGGGCCGTCGAACAGCAGCACGCCGACGCTGGCGGTACAGCGGTGCTCGACGCTGCCCACCACGCCGTCGTGCGTGGTCGTCAGCCGGTAGGGCTCGGCCAGCGCACTGCGCGCCTTCTCGGCGACCTGGGCCGCCTGCTGGCGGGCCGGCTCGAGCTCGGCCGCCAGGCCGCCGAGCAGCACGACGAACTCGTCGCCGCCGAAACGCGCCACCGTGTCGAGCTCGCGCACGCAGTGGCGCAGCCGGCGCGCCACCTCCACCAGCAGCAGGTCGCCGACGTGGTGGCCGTGGTGGTCGTTCAGCGGCTTGAAGTGGTCGAGATCCAGGAACAGCAGCGCGCCGTGGCGGCCGTGGCGGCGGTTGCCGGCCAGCGCCAGTTCCAGGTGGTCCAGCAGCAGGCGGCGGTTGGCCAGGCCGGTGAGCGTGTCGTGGTACGCCAGCTCGTGCACCCGCTCGTCTTCCTGTTTGCGATCGGTGATGTCGGTGAAGAAGTTCAGCGTCGCCGGCCGCTCCTGCCACTCCAGCGGCACACCGCTGAGCTCGAACCAGCGCACGCCGTGTTCGCGGGTGAGCAGCCGCACCGGATAGCGCAGGTTGTCGCTCTCGCCCTGCAGCCGCCGCTGCTGGTTGCGCTGCACCAGCGGCCGGTCGGCAGCGTGCACGAAGTCCAGGAAGGGGTGGCCCAGGATCTGCGCATCGTCGAAGCCGGAGAGCTCGCGCACCTTCGGGTTGACGTAACAGACGAGCCCGTCCTGCACCACGCAGATGCCTTCGTTGGCCGACTCGATCAGCTCGCGGTACTGGCGCTCGCTGTCGCGCAGGCGCTGCGCGTCGCTGATGCGCTCGACGGCCAGCGCCGCCAGTTGCGCCAGGTCGTCGGCCGCGGTGCCCTCGGCCACTGCAACGCCTTCGTCGCAGCCCAGCAGCAGCAGCGTGCCCAGCCGCTGCTGATCAGAAGCCAGCAGCGGCCGCCGGATGCAATGGCGCAGCCCGGCCCTGGCGGCGCGGGCCACGAATTCGGCCGCCTGGCGGCCGTTGTCGTCGTCGCCCTCGGAAACACGTCCGGCCACGCCGCTGCTGTCGGGCAGCGCGGGCAGTTCCGCTGCCCCCAGCGGTCGGGCCGGTGCCGGCTTCAGCACGAGGTGGCACCAGCAACCCGGGCGCAGCCGCTCGACGCCCAGCGCAAAACGCGTCAGCACCGCGCTCAGGGCCTGGCCGCCGGTCAGGTAATCCAGCACCTCGCTGCGAAAGCGTTCACTGGCGCGGCTGGCCTGCAGCGCCACTTCGGCGCGGTCGTGCACCATGCTGAGCATGCCCAGACCGATCAGCAACAGCACCGGCACGACACCGGCAAAGCCATGCGCCTGCCCGAAGGCGACGCTGAACAGGTGCGACTCGATCCACACGCCGCCGAGCAGCGGACGGATGCGGTTCAGCGCGATGAGCACGACCAGTGCTTCGCCGGCCGCAAGCAGGTACTGCCCGAAACCGGCCGTCTGACGGCGACGCTGCCACAGCGCATGCAGCACCACGCCCGACTGCAGCGCCAGCAGGCTGGCAAGCACGGCAACGCGGGCCGGCGCGTGGTCGAGCAGCGCGGCCGCCGCCAGGGTGGAGATGGGTACCGGCGTCCACACCCAGGCGCGCGGCGGCGCCCGGCACTGGAAGCGGTAGACGGCTTCGGCCAGCACCGCGGCGCTGCCGGACAGCGCCAGGTTGGCCACCACCACCGTCCACGTGTCACTGAGGCTGCCGCGCTGCATCAGCAGCGCATAGGCCAGCCCGTGCAGTGCCATCACGGCGGCACACAACGCCAGTTCGGACGGGTTGCGCCAGGCGATGACACCCAGGGTGACAGACAGCGCCGTACTGACCAGAACGATCAGCAGCAGCGTTGTCGGGGTGTGCAACTCCATGACCGCACGCCTTGCCGCGACCGGCACGGCCGCGCAGGCTCAGGGTACTCCCGCAGCCGGCGTCCGGCGTTCGCTCCTCGCAGGGTGCCTTGATGCAGGACAGACCCCAGGCGCAAGCACCCGGCCCGGCCCGGCCCCGCCAAGCCGCTACTTCGTCGGCAGCGGTGTCGGCGCCGGCATCGGCACTGCGGGCGGTGCGGGGGCCTGCACGGGCACGGGGGCCGGCGCAGGCGCTGGTGATGGCGTCGCCGCAGGCGCCGAGGCCGGCGCCGCCGCAGGCCGGCTGCTGCCCAGCGCGGCGAGTTCCTGTTCGGTGAGCACCTCGAACACACGCACCACCTTCTGCACGCCCGAGACCGAACGTGCCAGCTCGGTGCCGCGCGCGGCCTCGCGCTCGCTCACGCGGCCCATCAGGTAGACCACCGCGCGCTCCACCACCACCTTGTAGGCGTTGGCGTGCACGTCCTTGGCGTCGACCAGCGTGGCCTTGACCTTGCTGGCCAGGAAGACGTCGGTGGTGCGCGAACCGACGCTGCTGCTGGGCCCGACGCCAAGTTCGTTGACCACCGCCTTGACGTTCTCGACCTTGGCCACGGCCTGTTCCACGGCGGCCTTTTCGGCAGCGCCGGGCACCTCGCCGGTGAGCAGCACGGTGCGGTTGTAGCTGGTGACGTTGACGTTGCCGAGCGTGGCCAGTTCACGCACGCGGCTGCGGGCGCGGGTCTCGATGCCTTCGTCCTCGAGCTGGATGCCCGGCGTGCGGCGGTCGGTGACGATGAGGCCGCCGCCGACCACGGCGCCACCCACCAGCAGCGGTGCACAACCGGCCAACGCGCCGCAGAGCAAGGCGACCGCCGCGGCGGAAGATGTCAATCGGGCGAGTGTCACGGAGCTTGGTCTCCCATCAGCTGGAAATCGAGGGCGTCGCACAGGCAGTGCAGCACCAGCAGTTGCAGTTCGGCCACGCGCGCGGCGCGCTCGTGCGGCACGGCCACCAGCACGTCGGTCTCGGCGAGCAGTTCGCCGAAGGCCTGCGCGCCGCGGCCGGCGAGCACGACGATGGTCATGTCCTTGCCCTGGGCGGCCGAGATGACCATCGTGCTGTGGCCTTCGCCGTCGTCGATGTAGAGCAGCACGTCGCCGGGCAGGCCGAGGGCGCGCACCTGCTGCGCGGCGTCGGGGCCGGGCAGCAGCGCCAACGCGGCCAGCGGCGGGCGTTCACGTTCGAAGCGGCCGGCCAGCAGGCGCGCCATGTAGGGCGCCAGCGCCGCACCGGCGCCGCTGCCGCAGACCATGACCTTGCCGCCCCCCGTCAGCGCCGCCAGCAGCGCCGCGGTGGCGTCGGCGATCGGCCGTGCCAGCACCTCGCCCGCCTGGTACTGGAGGTCAGCGCTTTCGAAGAATTGCTGCTGTATGCGCTGTTCGAGCATGGCCATGCATCATATGACAGGGGTCTGGCACGCCGGTTCCCTGATACAGCCCCTGCGGCGCCGGGCCGATACTCGCCGGCCTGCAGCGCCTGGGGGCCCCGCTGCGGGGCCCGGTGCACGAACCCCTCCATGACGCGACCCCAAGCCCTCTGGATTCCGCCGCCGCGCGATGGCGTCAGCGCCAGCCGCGTGGCGGTGGTCGACGGACCGTGGACCCGCGTGGCCGACTACCTGGCCGTGCGCCTGCGCCCGGGCATCGACTGGGCCGCGCGCATGGCACGCGGCGAGGTGCTGGACGCCACCGGCCGGCCCCTGCCGCCCGATGCCCCGGCCGTGCCGGGCAGTGTGCTCTGGTACTGGCGCAGCCTGCCGCCCGAGCCGCGCGTGCCCTTCGAGCTGACGGTGCTGCACCACGACGAGCACCTGGTCGTGGTCGACAAGCCGCACTTCCTGTCGGCCATCCCAGGCGGCCGCTACCTGCAGGAGACGGCGCTGGTCCGCCTGCGCCGCCTGCTGGGCACCGACACACTGGTGCCGCTGCACCGGCTCGACCGCGAAACCGCGGGTCTGCTGCTGTTCAGCGCCCTGCCCGCCACCCGCAACGCCTACCACGCGCTGCTGCGCGAGCGCCGCGTGCACAAGGTCTACGAAGCCGTGGCGCCGTGGCGGCCGGACCTGGCCCTGCCGCTGACCGCCCGCCACCGGCTGCAGGACCCGCCCGGGGCGACACACCTGCCGGTGCAGGTGGTGGCGGGCGAGCCCAACGCCGAGGTGCGGGTGGAGCTGATCACGCGGCTCGGCACGGCAACTCCGGAGGGCGCCCGCAGCGCCGGGCTGGCGCACTACCGGCTGACGCCGCTGACCGGCCGCCGCCACCAGCTGCGCGCGCAGCTCAACGCACTGGGGCTGCCCATCCTCGGCGACCGCATCTACCCCCGGCTGTGGCCCGAACAGCCCCCCGAGGCGCCGCCGGACTACACGCAGCCGCTGCAGCTGCTGGCGCGCGGGCTGGCCTTCACCGACCCGGTGAGCGGCGAGGAACGCCGCTTCGAGAGCCGGCTGCGGCTGGCCTGCGTGCCCTGACGTCGATCGGCGCGG
>CAMTUD010000043.1:0-28836 GCA_947084805.1 uncultured beta proteobacterium
ATGCCACCGGCCGACAGCGCCTGCCCGCGCGACCGGCTCACGCTCTACGCCGGCGAGGTGCTGAGCTACAGCCGCGCCCCGGGGCGCACCGAGATCCGCATCCACACCGACTGGCAGACCACCGAGGCGGTGGTGCTGAAACACCCGGGCACCAGCGACCCGAGCCGCTGGTTCCTGATCGACCGCCAGCCCTTCACGGCGGCCGACTGGCCGCGCATCGAACACAAGGCGGGGCAGCTGCGCAGCGGCCTGCGCGTGGCCGCCTGGGTGTGCGACGACGGCCGCAACCCCACCGTCGACTGGACACCGCCGCGCGTGCCCTGAAGTGCCGGGCGCGAGGCCGCGCCCGGTGCCACGGTGCGCCTTACTTGCCTAAGCGGTAGGCCGACCAGGCCGAGTCCATGCGCGCCAGCTGACCGCTGCTGAACTGGTTCATGCAGATGTCGTCGGTGTAGTCCATGAAGTTGAAGATCGGATCGACCCCGGCCTGCGACTTGCACGAGTCGCGGCCCGTCGGGCAGCCGTAGGCCGGCGAGCGTTCGGCCGCCGTGTCGGACACCAGGTCACCGCCGGTACTGGCGTTCTTGGCGCAACCACCCTGGAAGGTGTGGTACAGGCCCATCCAGTGGCCGACCTCGTGGGTGCCGGTGTCGCCCAGGTTGTAGGGCGCGGCGCTGCCGCCGGGCAGCGAGCTGTTCAGCACGACCACACCGTCCATCTTGGGCCTGGCGGCGTAATCCCAGGGGAAGGTGGCCCAACCCAGCAGGCCGCCGCCGATGCCGGCGATGTAGATGTTCAGGTCGTCGGCCGTGCCCTGGCGCAGTGCGTTCTTGGCCTGGCTCTCGGCGGTACTGCCCGGTGACATCGTGTACCAGGCGCTGTTCGCGGTGCGGTCGGTGTTGACACGGTTGAAGATCCAGCCGCCACCACCGTAGGCGGCCTGAAGCACGTTGATCTGCTCGTTGATCTGCACGTCGCTGACGTTGCCGCCGCCGGTGTCCGTGGTGATGACGTGCACGTAGACATTGATGCTGCCGCCACGCGCGGCGGTGGCGGTGGGCGTGTCGACGCCGCCACCCGCAGCCTTGAGCTTGCTGTTGCGGTGTTCAAGGATGAACTTGTCGATCTCGGCCGCCCGTTCCTCGTCGACATGCACCGCCGCGCAGCGCTTGCCGGCCAGGATGAAGTCTTCCTGGCTGATGAAGGAATAGCCTTCGATGACAAACGGGCGCTGGCTTTGCGGCGCGGGGGCGGCCGCGGTCGCCGGGGCCGACAGCGCAGCCGTGGTCAGCAGCGCGGCAAGAAGCTTCAGGTTCATGGGTGACTCCCGTGTGCGGCGCCGGTCTTGCGGACACCTGATCGTTGAAGACCCGGTGCACCCCCTGCGCGCGCCGCACGAAGGCGGCGCTGCGTGGCAGGGCACCGGGCCGGTAAGGCGCCGATGCCTGCCTGACCCCAGGCCGGGTCGGGCGTGCGAAAGCGCCAAGCCCAGTGTGTCTGGCGCCTGCGCGGGCTGTCAATCGGGCCCGGCCCCGCGAGGGGCCACGCGCCACACCCCGGTGGGGGTGGCCACAATGCCGCCATGCCCGTGCACTGGCTCTTCCGTTTCGACACCCCGGCTGCGGCCGCCGCGTGGCGTGCCATCGACGACCGGGTGATGGGCGGCGTGTCGCGCAGCCACCTGCGCTTCGACCCGGCCGGCCACGCCGTCTTCGAGGGCGAAGTCTCGCTGGACCAGGGCGGCGGCTTTGCGTCGGTGCGCGCGCCGGTCGCCACCGCGGCTGCCGCCACGGGCGCCGCCGCCGCGTCGGCCGTCGTAGTCGAGGCCCTGGGCGATGGCCGTCAGTACAAGCTGAGCCTGTTCCTCGACGATGCCTTCGACGCGCCGGCCTACCAGGCCCCGCTGCGGCCGACGGCGGGCAGCTGGCAGGTGCTGGCACTGCCGCTGGCCGGCTTCGTGCCCCGCTTCCGCGGCCGCGCCGTGGCGGGCGCAGCCGCGCTCGATCCCACGCGCATCCGCCAGGCCGGCCTGCTGATCGCCGACCGGCAGGCCGGGCCCTTCGCGCTGCAACTGCGCGCGATCGGCTTGCGCTGAGCGCCACGGCCGCCGCGGCGAGCCGGGGCCCGTGGGCGCCTCAGCCGGGCTGTAGCGCCCGCGTGGCCAGCGCCGCCAGTTCGTCCTGCAGGTTTTCCTTGCGCAGCACGGCAAAGGCACCCGCGGCCAGGGCCTCGGCGCGGGTGTCCTCGGCGATGTAGCCCGAGGTCAGCACCACGGGCAGGTCGGCGCGGACGGCGCGCAGCGCGCGCAGCACGTCCAGGCCCGACTGCCCGGGCATGTTGAAGTCGGTGACAACGAGGTCGTAAGCCATGGGCTCGGCGCGCACCGCGGCCACGGCCTCTGCGGCGCTGAGCAGCGCGGTGACGCGGTAGCCCCAGTGGCTCAGCAGCCCGGTGGCGACGCTGACCATGACCTCGTCGTCATCGACATACAGCACACGCTGGCCCGTGCCGGCTTGTGGTGGCACTGCCGGCGCGTGGGTCGTCGGCAGCGGCGTGGCCGCGCTCAGCGGCAGCACGACGTGGAACACCGTGCCCAGGCCTGGCGTGCTGGCCAGCCCGATCGCGCCGCCGTGCGCGCGCACGATGCCCTGCACCACCGACAGCCCCAGGCCCGTGCCCGCGCCCACCGGCTTGGTGGTGAAAAAGGGCTCGAAGATGCGCGCCTGGGTGGCGGCGTCCATGCCGCAACCGTCGTCGGCCACCCACAGCCAGGCGTAGGGGCCCGCGGGCAGCGGGGGCAGCGTGGGCAGTTCAGGCACGTCGAACGCGCCGGGCTCCGCGCGCCCGGGAGCGGCCGTCGGCGTGCCCCCGATGCCGATCTCGATCGTGTCGATGCCGTAGCCCACCTCGCCCGTGCTGCCTTGCAGCGCCTGCCAGGCATTGGTGCCCAGGTTCATCAGCACCTGCTCCAGCGCCACGCTGTCGCCGATCACGACCACCGGCCGCTCGCAGACCCGGGCTCGAAGCTGCACCCGTGCCGGCACCGTGGCGCGCAGCAGCGACCAGGTCTCGGCCAGCAGCGCCTTCAGGTCCTGCGGCACACGCTGCAGTGCGCCGTCCTGGCGCCGGCTGTAGCTCAGGATCTGCTCGACCAGCGCGCGTGCGCGCCCGGCTGAGCGTTCGATCTGCGCCAGGCGCTCCGTCGCCGGCCGCTGCTGCGCAAGCTCTTCGCGCGCCAGCGCCAGGTTGCCCAGCATCGCGGCCAGGATGTTGTTGAAGTCGTGCGCGATGCCGGCGGCCAGGGTGCCGATGGCCTCGGACTTCTGCGCTTCGCGCACCTGGGCTTCCAGCGCTGCCTGGTTCTCTGCGGCCTCGCGCCGCGCCGTCGTGTCGCGCTCCACCGACACCCAGTGTGTGACCCGGCCACTGCCATCCTTGACCGGCACGATGTCCATCTCGACCCAGAACCGCGAACCGTCCTTGCGGTAGTTGACGATCTCGGCGCGCACCGGCAGCCAGCCGCGCAGTGCGGTCGCGATGCGGTCGCATTCGGCGCGGTCGGTCAGTGGGCCTTGCAGCAGCCGCGGGCTCTTTCCGACAACCTCGTCGCGGGCGTAGCCGGTCTGGCGCGTGAAGGCCTCGTTGACGAAGACGATGCGGTGGCTGCCATCGTCCTGCCGCTGTGCCTCGGTGATCATGACGACATCGTTCAGGTTCGAAATGCAGGTGGCCAGCAAGTGCAGCTGCTCTCGTGCCGCGCCCTGCTGGCTGTCGTGCTGCTGGTTGAGCTGATCGAGCATCATGTTCATCGACTGCGCCAGGCTTGCCACCTCGGCCGCACCGGTTTCGGGCGCCCGCGCGCTGCCGAAGCTGCGCGCCGCCGCCGTGCCGGCAAACTGCTGCAGCGCACGCAGGTCGGACGTCAGGCGCCGCGCCAGGATCTGGCCCAGCAAGGCAACCGCCGCCAGCAGCAGCAGCGCGGTTGCACCCACCGCCGCGGCAGAAGCCACGCGGCCGGCGGTGGCCGCAGGCTCAGGGCTCTCACGCAGCACAGTCAGGTCCAGGCCGGCCAGTGCGGGCGGAAGATCGATGCGCGCGCGCTGCGCGCCCGACGACGAGGCGTGGGCCTCGCCCGGCAGCACAGCGGCAGGGCCCGCCATCAGCCGGTAGCCCGGGTCGCGCAGCAGCCTGCCGGTTGGCAGGCGCGCCCACAGCGCGCCCTCCACCGTGCCGGTGCGCGAGTAACGCACCATGACCGCAAAGAGCAGGTCGTCACTGTCCGCGGTCGCGACGCGAAACGCGGTCGAGCGCCCTTCGCCCAGCAACTGCAACAGCTGCGCCCGCGCTGGCGCGGGCAGGTTGACATCGCCGTTGCGGCCCAGTTCCTGACCCTGGAAGTCGACCAGCAGCAGTTCCACCGGCACGGCGTTGATGACCTGGATGCTGCCCAGGTAGGGCAGCAGATAGGTCTCGCGGCCGAAGCTGTCGGTCAGCGCCGTCTGCAGCAGCGGGCTGGCGGCGATCTCGCGCAGCCGCTCGTCGATCAGCACCAGGGTGTCGCGCACCTGGGCCGCTCGCAATTCGACGTCGCGCTGGGCCAGCGTGCGCGCCGAAGCCCGGTGCAACTGATCTATCCACCACCACGAGCCGGCCGAGATCAGCAGCACCGCCACCGCCACCAGTGCGGCTGCCGCGCCGGCGAACTGCAGTGCCAGGCTGCTTCGGCGCGACACCAGCGGGCTCACCGACGCACCCCGGCCTTGTATGGGGTGCAGCGCCCGGCAAGGGCCGTCGGACGCTGGCGCATGGCCTAGTGGGGTGCCACCGGCACCAGCACGCCATCGGCGCGGTAGCGGGCCATCAGCAACTCGTCCGGGCCCAGGGCCTCGTGACTCCTGGCGCTGAAGGGCGGACGGTAGTGGCGGATCAGGCCGCGGTGCTCGGGCAAGCGCTCCAGCGCGTCGCGCACGGCCGCCCGCTCGGTGCGACCGGCCAGATTCACGGCGCGGGCCAGGATGTGCAGCGCGTCGTAGGCATGGGCCACGCCGGTGGGCGCTTCGATGTCGTCGATGCGCGTGATCTGCGCCACCTGCGCCGCTGTCTTCAGGAAACGTTCGCGCGCCGCCGCGGGGGCACGAAAGAAGCTGAAGGTCTGCAGCACGGTCAGGTCCACCGCCTGCAGCGCCGGCCCGGCCAACGCGACAAACTTGCCGCCCGTGATGCCCTGGTGGCACAGCAGGGGCAGTCGCTCGGCGGCCGGCAGCGCGGCCACGTCCCGCACCAGACTGGCGGCATCGTCGTCGTTGGCCACCACCAGCACCGCCTGCGCGCCGGCCTGGCGCAGCGACTGGTAACGCTGCAGCAGCGAGACCTCGCCCCAGTTGAACCAGGCCACCTGCGCCAGCGCCGGGCGGCCCACGGCCGCGACATGGCGCTGTGCCGCTGCCAGGTTGCTGCGGCCCCAGCCCGTGTTGGCCAGCAGAAGACCCACGCGCTGCAGGCCACGGGCCTGGGCGGTGGCCAGCATCTTGGGCATGGCCAGGCTGTCGCGCAGGCTGACGCGGAACATGAAGTTCGGGCTGCGGTGGTTTTCGATGATGGGGTCGGCCGAGGACCAGACGGCGATGAACGGCAGGCCGAGTTCATGCACCAGCGGCACGGCATCGATGACGACCGGGCTGAACTTGCCACCGAACACGGCCACCAGGTCGGGCATGGCGGCCAGTTCCTTCAGGTTGGCCAAGGCGCGCGCCGGCATCGAGCGGTTGTCGCGAACCACCAGTTCCAGCGGCCGCCCGCCGAGCACACCGCCGGCGGCATTGACCTCGGCGATGGCCACGCGCAGGCCGAGTTCGATGGCCTGCGCCGAGGTGCTGTTCTCAAGGCCGAACTCGGCGTCCACGGCGACCCGCACCGGCGCCGGCGTCAGCGCCCGCAGCCCGCCCGACGCGCCAAGACCGGCGCCGGCGACCAGCCCGGCCAGCGCGATGCGAAACGTATCCCGACGGCGTTGCAACAACATGAACCTGCCGTTCTGCGCGGCAGGGTGGCCGCCTCCCCAATGTAGCGCGTGTCTGCCGCAGCGAAACGCGGCAACAGCCCCATATCCACCGTTGAGATCGGGCGATTCGATCGGCGCCTGGCCGACGGTGGAAGGGCCCGGGTCGAGCGCCATGGGCCCGAGGGTCGCACTGCGGCACCCGGCATCGCCGCCACCGGCCCGAGCGGGCGATCCGCGACCGTGGCCCGCGGGATCAGGCGGTCGGCTGGTGTGTCCGGCCGGTCACTTCGAGGTGCCTTGCGCAAGGAACTGCCGCGCCGTCACTGTCCCGATCTTGGCGCCAAGGGGGATGGCTTCGAGATCCACCTGGCAGTCGGAATTGTGATTCGAGTACGGGACCTGCCTGCCCTCGGCCAAGGCCTTCTTGGAGTGTTCGCCCTTGGCCGTTCCCACCTCCATGTAGAGGTACTGGCGCTTCTCGTTGTCGATCACCAGGTGGTGGAAGTCTTCGGAGCCCATCACCTTCGGCAGTTCGGCAATGACGGCCTGCTCGCCGAGCAGTGACCGCAGAACGGGCTGCACGGCATTGGCCATTTGCGGATCGTTCGACAGCACCTTGGATCCGCCCTTGAGCACCGTGGTGGGTTTGAGGTTGTCCGGCAGACCGTAGGCGTAGGCGATCGACGGGTTGATGCGCTCGATGCCAGCCAGCATCAGCTTTCGATCAGCTTCGTGGTACCAGCGCAGATTGATCTTGACCAACGCCGAGTCGGGGATGGTGTTGTTTTCGGCCCCAGCCTGGATCGAGCCGACCGTGATCACGGCCGCGTGCTGCGGGTCGATGGCACTGCTGGCATACGGCAGGCCGGTCGTCTCTGCCACGGCGTTGGCATCCATGTCGGCGCGAAACATCAGGGTGGGCCCCGGACCGTTGCGCAGGATTCCGACGACACCCGTCTTCCCGATGCCCGTCTTGACTTCTTACCCGAGCGACGACAGTTCCTTGGCGACGATGGCGGCGGTGCGGGTTTCCATGAACCCGAGTTCAGGGTTCTGATGGATGTCCTTGAAGATCTCCAGCAAACGCTTTGCATCCGCGTTCACGAGCGCGCCGGCCTTCGCCACCAGGGCGACCGGGACGTCGTTGCGGTGAGCCAGCGCAACGGGCTGTGCCTGTGTGCCAACCAGGGTGTGCGGGCCTGCAAGGCTCGCCGCGATGACCCGCAACTGGAAACGGCGGCACAGGGCAAGAAGATTCATGCGTGAGTCCTGGGCTTCATCGAGAGGGATGGCGCGGCAGCAGCAGGCTCTGCCGCGGCAGCGTCACGCCGGTACTGGCGAGTTGCCGGTTCCACGCGCGATTGGCTGCCGCCACCTCTTCATGGCGCCACGAGCGCGCGTGGTCGAGGTGCAGGCAGACCAGCGAGTGGCGCGCGCGCAGCCCGCGCACGCCGGCATGGTTCAGCCGCAGCCCGAGGTTGCGGTCTTCCGAACCGTAGCCCATGGCCTCGTCGAAGCCGGCCACGCGCAGCAGGTCGCTGCGCCAGGCGCCGCTGTGGTTGCCGACGAAGGCGTCACGCGGCGTCAGCCGGTCGAGCACCCGCGCCAGGGGCCCGGCGCGCAGCAGGCGCGACCACGGCGTGGTGACACCGTGCTCGGCGAGGAAGCGGCGGTCGAAGACACGCTGGTCCTCGACCCACGCCGGCTGCAACACCTGCGCATGGAAGCGCTGCGGCAGGTTGACGTGGCTTGCGCCGGCGACGAAGCCGCCCGGCCGCGCCAGGCGCGCGTAGGTGGCCAGCACGTCGGCACGCGGCAGCACGTCGGCGTCGGTGAAGACGAGGAAGTCGCTGCCCGCGGCCGCGATCGCCGCGTTCAGGATGCGGCACTTGCGAAAGCCTTCGTCGGGCTGGTGCAGGTGGCGGATGGGAAAGCTCGCTGCGGCCCGGTGGCGGGAGACCACCTCCGCCACGGCGGGGAACTCGCTGTCTTCGGCGACGATCAGTTCGTCGGGCTGGCGCGTCTGCACGCGGTAGGCCAGCAGCGTGAAGTCGAGCGCCCGCGCGTTGTCGTAGGCCGAAACAACGACGCCTATCCTCATGGTGCCCACGTGGCGTCGTACATCTTGCAGATTGTAGGCAGCGGCACGCGGCCGGCCTCAAATCGGGGCCTGAGGTGTGGGCCTGAGGTGTGGGCCTGAGGCGTGGGCTTCAAGGCGCAGACGGCAACCGCAGTCAGCAGCGACTTCGGGCCCCTGTGATCCCCGGGCCTTCGCCACCAGAGCCCCCCACATGTGCAACGCCTGCGATGCCAAGCGCCGCGGGACTAGGCGAGTGGGCGGCAGAAAGCCGCCGGCTGCAACGCGCGAACAGGTTCCGTAGCAGCGCGACATCTCGGCCACGGCTACGGCCCGGTTTGCCGGCAAGTGCGAGAAGACGGCCGCCTCGTCGACGTGCTCGTCCGCGCGGGGGGATGCCGACACTTCTGGGCAGCCGTGTCGGGAAAGGGGCCGCAGTTTCGACAGCCATCTTGAAGTGCGACGTTTGCAACGCGCATTCAACTGGAGATCTCCATCTCGCTTGCCCTGCCCATGCTGTGCCGCGCCGGCCCCAGCGCCAACCGCCACCCCCATCAACGCGGCCGCCAGAAGCCGGTTGCCAATTCACGCGCCGCCACGGCGCACACGCCGCGCCGCAATTGCGCCGCGTTGGCGCTGGCGCTGGGCGCAGGGCTGCTGGGCCAACCCGCGGCGGCGGCCACACTCACCTGGAACGGCGGGTTCGGAAGCCCCCGCTGGAGCGCTTCGTTCTTCGGGCTTTCCAACTGGAACGGCGGCGCCGTACCGCGGGATGGCGACACCCTGGTCTTTGCCGGCCCAACCGGCCTGGTGAACATCAACGACTATGCCGCCCTGACCTTGTCAGGCCTGTCGTTTGCGGCGGGTGCGGGTGCGTTCAGGCTGGACGGCCTGCTGCCGTCGGGGGCAAGCACGTTCACGCTCACGGGCCACCTCTTCAACCAGAGCGCGAACCTGCAGACCATCAATATGGGCATCGTTGCCAGCCGCAGCGGCACGCCCATGCTGTGGGACGGCGACAGCCAAGGGCTGCAGGTCAATGGCCATCTGCAGCTTGCCGACTTGAGCACCGTGACGCTGGCCAGCACCACCACGCTCACGGACAACCAACTCGTCGTCGGTACGACCAGGACGTCCACGCTCAACATCACCGCCGGCAGCCGCGTGAACAGCCAGCAGAGCACCCTTGGCGACGGGCCGGCAGCAGTGGCACCGTGACCGTGTCGGGCGTGAATTCGCAGTGGGTGGCCCCTGGCAATCTGCAAGAGGGCGTCAACGGACGCGGCCAACTGACCATTGACGGTGGCGGCCGTGTCACCAGCACCTACGGCACGCTGGGCCCGCAGCCGCAAGGCAGCGACACCGTTTTGGCGCGGCCAATACCTATATGGCAGAAATCGGCGGCACCGACCCCGGTGACGCCGTGGGCAACGGCATCCAGTTCGATCGTTATGCAGTGGCCGGCACGCTGCACTTCGGTGGCACCTTGGCCGTGGTGGCCTGGAATGGTTTTGCGCCCCTGGCCGGTCAGCAGTTCGACCTCTTCGACTGGGGCCGCAGCCAGGGCGCGTTTGACGTGCTGGACTTTGCCCAGGCACCCCCTGGCGGCCGGCCTGACGTGGGACACGTCGCGCCTGTACATCGACGGCAGCCTGGCCGTGGTGGCCGTGCCTGAACCTGCCGCCACACACCTGCTGCTGGCCGGGCTGGGTGTGCTGGTCTGGCTGGGGCGGCGGCGACAGGAACGGCGGGTGCCGTGCGAGTCCGTGCACGGCGAAGCCTCGACGCGCCGCTGATTGAAGTGTGGAAGCGCGCGATCTTGTCGCGCTACGCGATAAGCGGGAAGGCCTCGCAGTGCCGGACCCGTGGCGCCCAGCCTGATGAGCTCAACATGGATTGACGGCCGCATCGGCAGACCCCGTGGCTGTCACCTTGGGCCGCTTCGAATACCAGGTGTTCAGCTGCGTGCGCAGCGGCGCCTCGGGCCCGAGGTCGGCGGGCAATCGCGCGAACGCGTCCTGCCAGAGGCCACTGGCCACGGCCACGGCGCCACGCGCATCGGCCAGTCGGGCGCACAGCATCAAGCGTCGCACTTCGGTCCGCGGCAGGCGGCCCGCCAGGTCCCTTTCACGCAGCAGTTGACTCACCCGCGCCAGACGGGTCTCGGCGGCGGGGAAGTCGCCCTTGCGAATGTCCCAGTCGGAACGCAACAGCGTGCCCTGCAACCATCGGATGGAGGTGGGCGGGTCGCCCTCACTGCCCGCCAGCAGGCCGGCAAAGATGGCGGCCACGGCGGCCGGGTCATCTTGCCGACCTTGCCGCTGACTTCGGTCTTGCGGGTCGGAGGAGGCCCAGGCCAAGGCCAGGGCCGTGTGGGCGTTGCGGTCCCAACTGGCTTGGCCAGGCAGGCTCTTGTTGGCGCGGCGGATCGTGGCTGCCTCCTGCAGCGCCGCCCCAGCTTCGGGCAGGCGCTGCTGAGCGATCAAGGCATTGGCGAGGTCTTCGCGCAGCTCAGCCGACATCAGGGTGCGGGCACGGGCCTGGTCACGCAAGGCAATGGCACGCCTGGCCGTCTGCTCGGCTTGCGGCAGCCGGCCCAGCGCCAGCAGTTCACGGCTCATCTCGACCAGCACCATCGGCAGCGTGAACAGGTCGGGTTGCGACGCCGCTTCCAGGCTTTCGAGATTGAGGGTCTGTTCAGCCAGGGCTTCGGTGGGGCGTTCCTGCGTCGCCAGCACGCGGCCCAGGCGCAGGCGCGTCTGGTGCGTGTCCAGGTGCTTGGGACCATTGATGCGCAAGCTCTCGACCAAGGCGGCGCGCAAGGTCGCCTCTGCCGCCCGGGGCTGCATCAGGCTGGACTGCGACTCGGCCAGCATCACACGCAGGCGCAGCAGGTCATAACCCGGGGCGGTGGCCACACGCTCGCCCACGCGCAGCGCCTCGCTGAAGCGCGCCAGCGCCAGCGCCTGATCGCTGCGCCCCTTGGCGACGGTACCGGCCACCGAGAGGGCTTGCCACAGGCCGCTGTCGTCGCCCACGGCACGCGCGTCGTCCACCGCGCGCTGCGCGTAGGACTCGGCCAGTGCCTGGTCGCCGCTTTGGTGCAGCTGTGCCAGTTCGGCGTACAGCAGGGCGCGCGCAGGGCTGGCACGCTGTGGCAGGCGCTGGGCGAGGGCCAGGCCTTGTGCCAGCACTTGCTGGCGTTCATCCAGGCGGTCCGCGTGGTTCAGCAGCCTGGCCAGTTCGGCCAGTTGAAGCAGGTGCTGCTGACTGTCCACACCCTGCAGCTGCGCGGCCAGGTCCACGCTGCGTCGGGCAAACGACAGGCTCGGTTCCAGCAGGCCCAGTTCGTCGTACAGCTCGCGCAGCGACCGCGTCACTTCGGCCTGCGCCTCGGGTTGATGGGCCAGCGCTGCGTCCAGGCGCGCAGCACCGATATCCAGCAGTTCGCGTGCCGTGACCCCGCGCGCCTTTTGCGGATCGGCCTGGCGAGCTGAACTGGTGCGAAAGATGTCGAGCAGAAAGCCTTGCACCGCGTTGGCCCGCACGGCTTCTGCCCGAGCGATCCGGGCCTGCCACAGCGCCCCGCCTGTGCCGCCCACCAGCGCCACGGCCGCCAGCACGCCAAACGCCACCGGCATGCGATTGCGCCGCACGAACTTGCCTGCGCGGTAGCCCAAGGTGTCGGCGTGCGCGGTCACGGGTTCATGGCGCAACAAGCGGCGCACGTCGTCGGCCAGGGCTTGCGCGGTGCGGTAGCGGCGCGTCGGCTCTTCGGCCAGGGCGCGGGCGACGATCTGGTCGATGTCACCTTCGCACTGGCGCGCCAGGCGCTCGGGGGTGCTGCCCCGCTGTGTTGCGCGCAGCTTGGCGTCCGCCCCATCGGGCCCATCCCGCCACAGCCGGCTGGGCCGCTGCACGGTGGCGAGGGCGGCAGCTTGCATCCAGTCGGTGAACGCGCTTTTCCAGTCCAGGCCGCTGACGTGGCGGCCCGTCAGCAGCAGGCACAGCAGCACACCCAGGCTCCACACGTCGGTGGCGGTGGTGACGGGCTCGCCGCGCACCTGTTCTGGCGCGGCCCAGGCAGGTGTGAAGGCGCGCTGGCCGGTGCGTGTGGGCTCGGCGCTGGCGTCTGCACCGTTTTGCACACCGTCCACCGGTTCCAACTCCATCAGCTTGGCAATGCCGAAGTCCAGCAGCTTGACCTGGCCGTCATCCGTCACCATCACGTTGCCGGGTTTCAGGTCGCGGTGCACCACCAGCTGCACGTGCGCCGCCGACACGGCTTCGGCCACGTCGGCAAACAAGGCCAGGCGGGCTTCGATGGGCAGCTGGCGCGTGTCACACCACTGGTCGATCGCCTGGCCACGTACGAGTTCAAGTACGAGGTAGGCCTGCTTGTCTTCGGTGACGCCGGCGTCGAGCAGGCGTGCGATGTGCGGATGTTCCAGCCGCGCCAGGATGCGGCCTTCGCGTTCGAAGCGCTGGCTGGCCTGCGTGCCGTGCAGGCGCCCGTGCATCAGCTTGACGGCGGCCTGGCCTTCGTGACGGCCGTCGCTGCGCCGCGCCAGCCACACGCTGGCCATGCCGCCTTCACCCAGCGGGGCCTCGATGGTCCACGGCCCCATGCGGTGGCCGGCGACGGGAGCGGCAGCCCCGGCAAACGCCGAGCCGGCGAGCAAGTGATCGCGGCCGGCGGCTTCGTGCCGTTCGAGCAGCCGCTGCACCGCGGCAGCGTCTTCGGGCGCGTGCGCCTGCAGGGCCGCCAGCCAGGCCACACGCGCCGGTTCCGGCAAGTCCAGCACCTCGTCCAGCAACGGGCTCAGGCGCGCCCAGGAGGCGGCGTCGGGGGTGTCGGGGTGGACAGTCATCAAGGCGCCTTTGGGGTGGGCATCGTAAGCCGCGGCGCGCAGGGGAATCACGCACTGCAGGCCGCCACAGAGAGATCGAGATCGCCGCATCGAACATGACAGCCAGCCGGCGTGTCGTGTTCCGGCAGGCCACTGCGATGGACCTGTCAGGCCCGCACGTCGCGGCGCCGCAGCCACAGGAAGCCCGCCATGCCCTACGCCCTGACCGCCCTGCACTTCGTCGCCATGGCGCTGGCGCCAGCGCAGTGATGCCCAGCCCGCCGCCGCGCTTCTGCGCACCGCGCGCACGGGCGTGGTCGATGGCGATGCCGCGCATGGCGCGCGCCGCGTGGGCCACGAAGTGCGCGCGGTCGGCAAACGGCCGGTCGGGCCGGCCCGACATCTGCCGGCGGACCTCTGGGGGGCGCAGGCCGTCGTGCGGGCACGGTGCCGGGTGGCGCTTGGTCAGTTCGTCACGCTCGGGCAGGTGGGCCTGCCAGCCCAGGCACCCGGATACCGTCAGGTCAACTGTCAGGACGCCTGGGGCGACTCTGGATTCAGTGCTACGTCGTGGGACGCCGAGCCCGTGTCCCTGGAGCGGAATCGGGTCGACTTGGAATGCTGGGGAACACCGTGGGACGGTGGTGATTCATTCCCACTCAATCATTTCCTGCATCTCTAACCCATTGTCGCCGTTGTATTAAATAACTAGAAGCGCTTCGTTTACCGTCAGATTTACCGTCAAACCGAAGAAGCTCGATTTCCACCTGTTCGGGACCACTCTACCCGACCCCGGCAGCGCCTTCGCCGACTATCGCGGCCAATCGCAGGGGCGCTACACGTACGAAGCGCGCTCGGGCACGCATGCCCTACTTCGAGCCCTGCGGACTCATGGGATGTCGCAAGACCGGCGGCTGTCCTCGGGCAGATAGCCTCCCGTGACCGCGTCAGAACTTCGGCAGGCGCGGCGACGATGTGCCGCACAACAGAATCACCTAGTCTGCTTGCGAAACTCAAGCGAGTGCTCGCCATGGGCGCAGAACGAACCTTCAACGCAACGATCCTGGCAGTAGCGACAGGCCCGCCAGTTCGTTGCGGCTGCTGATCGCACACAAGGGGCTTGCGCTAGGCAGGTAGAAGCGTGTACATTCTCACTCATGGAAGTGAGTGAACGAAATATCCTGCTGCTCCGCACCACCGTCGGTGCGACGACACTTGCCGGCGCGGCTTCAGGTAGAGCAGCAGCCACAAAGCTGCTTGCCGCAGTGCCAAGCTTGCGCGATCCGCTGGTGCTGGACTTCACCGGCATCGAGTTGATTACAGCGAGCGCTTTCCGCGAAGCCATTCTGTCCATCGTTCGCTGGACCGCCAATGATGGGCACCCCTGCTTGTTGGCCAATGTGGATGAGGTCACTAGAGAGGAAGGTCTCATCGCCGCTGCACAAGCAGGAACCGTCCTCCTATTCTGCCGACTTGATGCCTCCACAGTGGATCATGTCGAGGCCATTGGCCTCTTGGAACCGAAACTTGAGACCACTCTGCGACTGGTTCTGCAGCTGGGTGAGGCCGACGCCAAGGCAATCGGCGATGCATCCGGCGAAGACACAGTTACAACGGCGTGGAACAACCGGCTCGTTGCGCTGACGCGCATGGGCTTACTCGCCGAACGCAAGGTCGGCAAGACGAAGTACTACTCCGCTGTAGTGAAAGGCATGTCGTATGGGAAATGAGTTCCTGCGCAAGCAACGTGAGAGCCGAGCCAAGGGCTGGAATCGACAACTGCGCGCTGGCGCACAAGACATGTTTGTGTCGTTGGCCCCCGGCCAGGAATTGGGCTGCCGCGCGTCCGTCCACCACGGTGAGATGCCGCAGGTCGGGCGCAAGCTGATGCTTCAGCTGTCGGGGGACGCAATCTTGGTCCGCGACGAGAACGTCTGCATCGGCGAAGTGAACCAGCCCAGGCCCGAGCTGCTGCACGATCTGCAACAGGGTGCAGGTCTCGCCGTCGCCCAGGTGCGGTCGCAACTCAAGGCCGCCAGCTGCATCGACCTCGTGGTGGAGCGCTGACTTGCTGGCCACCAACGCCCTCCGATTCGCACCGACTTTCAAGGACGTCGGCCCCGGTCAGCCACTTTTGGGATGCGGAAACTGCATTGATCGCCCGATCTGCGGCGGGCTGCACCTGCGAAACACAGGTTCGCTGCTAGTTTCGTGCATGTCGTACTGCACGTGCGAGGACGTAGGCCGGTGCGACATGGTCTGTCCGCGCAAGCCAACGAACTACGTCGCACGTCATCGCGAAGTCGACGGCTGGGACCTCGCCAACATCCCGACCGCTCGCATGGTCGAGCTCCCACGATTGCCTGACTGGATACCCCTGTTCCAGGGCAACTTGGCCGGCAGCCGTTCGACCTCGCTCGACGACAGCGTGGCCTTGCCGCTCACGTATGCACTGAAGGGTCGCGGCCACGCTACCCGCGCCCGCACCCGTAAGGAACTGGCCCAGTCCTACGGCATGCGGCCTCGCCACGGATGGGTGCTATCGGGTGTTCAGGAGGACCCGGCGGTCGAGCGTATCTGGCCATTGCCAGATATCAGCCGCATTGCCCACCAGTTGGTTCACGCAGGCGCGGTCTTCGCGACGTCGCCAGACTTCAGCACGATTCTCGACAGCCCCCGGCACGACAACTTGCACGCGATGAAACGCATCGCCTGGGTCTGGTACCACATGACCCAAGGTGGTCTGTGCACCGCGCTGCATGTGAATGGTCGAACCGACCACGATTTCGTGCGATGGGCAGAATTCATTCGCCTGCAACCGGCCGTGAAGGCAATTGCCTTCGAGTTCCTGACGGGCACGGCCACCAAGCAAAGTGCTGAACTGTCCTGCAAGCGGCTCGCGGTCCTTGCCTCCAACGTTGGACGGGACCTGACGCTCGTAGTCCGCGGCAACGCAGATGCCGCGAGATCGCTTCGCGCGTCATTCAAGCAAGTTGTGTTCATTGACTCGACAGCCTACATGCGATCAATGAAGCGGCGCAGGGCTTACTTGAACGAGAGCGGCAAGGTCGCGTACGTTCCGATCCGGACCAGCACGGTTCGCGAGGCGCGTGCGCTGCTGCGCCACAACATCCACACGCTTCGCCTGGCGGCCGCTTCGCCACCATCGCCGGCCGAGCCAGACCCGCAAGGTCGGCTCGACTTCAATGTCCTACCAACGCAAGAGCACGCTGACCACGAAACCCCGCAACTGACCTTGTTCCCGCAGCAGGAAACGTGACTGATCTGCCTGCTGCTCCAACTCGATGCTGGCCGTGTCGCTACGAACGCGAATGCAGCCGTCCAAGGAGCGCACTGACTGGATGACTGTCTGGAATCCGGTGCCTCGATCAGGATCGCCGGTGCGCGAACGATGGTCGACCACGGCCCACTTGAGGGCCTCCTCTGGGCCCACTGGCTTTTTTGGAAGCGGTGACTCCAGATAGCCGCCCAACACGCCTCGCCCGCTGTCCGCCACCACCATCCAGGCCTCCCGGTCGAGCACCTCGAACGCCCCGAGCCCTTCGACGTCGTCGCCCGCGTGCTCATGCACATTGTTCAGCAACTCGTGGAGCGCGCCAGACAGTCTGCGCGCCGCGGGCTTGGCCACGCTTGCCGTCACCAATAGCGCATGGAATGCTTCAGCAAAGTCGTTGGCATCAGCTTCATTGCAGCCACTCGCGTGAAGGCGCAGCACGCCGACCCCACCTTCGCTGCGGGAATCTTTGCTGGACTTCAGGAGTCCCCGAATCAACCGGCCACGGAGCGAGGAGTCGGAGACCTTCAGAGCCCTGTCTGCCCCGCGCCTGAGCATGAGGATTTCTAGAAGCGCCCCGAGGGTGCAGTCTGTCGTATCGACTTTCAGAATCTGGTTCGGAGGCGCGGCCAGCACCGCAGCGACATCGTCAGATGCCGAAAACCGCTGCTGAAAGCTAACGTGTTCGGCAGGCCGGTGCATTCGCCACCCTCAGATCACGAACATCGGTGGTGGCCCGCGCCGACATTCCGGCGTCCGACCGACTGGTGAACTCCGCGCAATGTGCCCAGCGCGTCACTCCGCCCGGAACCAGTAGGCGGTTGCTAGCACCCCGAGCGTGGCGTTCACCACCACCGCATCGTGCGGAATCAGCAAGTACCGCCAGCCCTTGGCCCCATTCGCGGTCGCGTAGGTTGTGGCGTGCGCACACCAAGCGGCGGCGGAGCGGGCCTTGACCAGCACTTCGTCAGTCTGCATGTCGGCTGCCTTCTTGGTCTCGATCAGCAGATTGATATCATCGGTCGCGGCAACAAAATCGGGGATGTATTCCGGCTGATCGATCCCGCGTCTGTAGTAGATATTGAACTGCCCGGCCACCGGCCGCAGCCATCTGCGAGCGTCGCGCTCCAGGATCACGGCCAGCACACGCTCGGTGTCGGACTGGAACTTCTGGTACGTGTATGCGCATTTGGCAAAGCCGCCGTAGACCAGCGTGGCGATCCGGCTCTTGTCCTGCGGTGCCTGGTGCAGCGGCAACACGTCGCCATCGGCGGTCACGGCCCCGGGCTTCAGCGGCGTGAAACCTTGACTTACCACGACCTCAGACTCACCCGGATCCTCGAAATAGTGCAACGCCATCTGCGCGTGAATGTTGTCGGCGACGGCCTTTCCTTGGTTTGCCAACACGTTGTGCAGTTCTTCGTCCGTCGTCAGGTAACTGCGGAAGTGAAGCACGGCCTGCCCTGCCAAGGCGTACAACAACTCGCCATGCTGGTCGTAGGCGATGTCGTCAAAGCCGATGAGTTCACGGACGATGTAGTCCTCGGGTTGCCGCTCGGCCACGAAAGACGATTGGCCGTAAAGCAGCTCCTTGCCCGTTTGAAGGCCCCGGCCAACCAGTTGTTGGTCTTGCGGCTGAAAGTTCATGCGCCCCACGTCCAGCGTGAACGAACGGTAGCCGCTGCTCACGGCACCCTTAGGCTTTACCAGGATGCGCGGTATATCGATCGTGTGCTCGGCCACCAGCGCGGCCGTCTGCTTCACGATGTCTTCAATGGACGGGCCTTCCGCCGGCAACAACAGCCCCTGCGCCGGAGTCAACCGAGCCTGTACACGCCGCACGAGCTCCGCCTGCACTTCGGGGGACGCCAGTGAGGCCGTGGTGGGTGCAGTCACGCCGCTGTCAGAAGGCGCGTTGGGCACACCCAGTCCTGAAGCGGTCGCACCCAGGCGGCTCATGTCGTTGATGACGTCCATCGCGATGGCCGCCACCTGCACCTGCTCACCGGTGTACAGCACCGTGGTGGACGGTGCTGCCACATAGGTGGCACCCGGCCGCGGGCTGGTCTGCGGCGTGATGCCGAGCATGGTGTGCAGCGTCGGCGTCACGGCAACGCTGCGCAGCCCAGGGCCGCCTTCAGCCAGCGGTGCCAGCTTGAGCTGCTTGAGGCGGATTGGCGAATCGCCACGCCCGGCCTCGTCCACCACCTCCTGGAACTTGTCGTGCGCGATGATGTTCAGGCGGTCCACCACCTCGACGCCCGTTTTGCGCCCGTACGGCAGTCGAAGGCCACGCCCGATCGACTGCTCGATCAGTGTGCGTGCATTCGCCGCGCGCAGGGGCACGATGGTGTACAGGTTGGTGACGTCCCAGCCTTCCTTCAGCATGTTGACGTGGATGACGATCTCGGTGGCCTCGTTGTAGCTTTCCACCGCCAGCAGCCGCTGCACGATTTCGTCGCCCTCGGCGCCGCTGGTGGTGCCGCTGTCCACCTGAATCACCTTGCCGGCATAGCGCCCGTCGAACAGTTCGGCCGTGAGCAGCTTGCTCAGGGCCGCGGCGTGCGTGGTGTCGCGCGCGATCACCAGCATGAAAGGCTTGACCGGCGCCTCGCCCTTCTGCTGCGCATAGGTCAGCAGGTGCACCTTGGTCTCTTCATGCACGCGCACGCCATCCATCAGCTTGATGCGCTCCAACTGCTCGGCGCTGTGCGCCGCCGGGTCGAAGTTCTGCTGCGTCACCACGGCCGGCTCCTTGACGAAGCCATCCTCGATGGCCTGCGCCAGGGGGTAGTCCATCACCACGTTCTTGAACGGCACCGGACCTTTGGGGCTCTCTGTGAAGGGCGTCGCTGTCAATTCCATCGCCAGCAACGGCTTCAATTCGTTCAGCGACCGCACGCCGGCGCTGGCCCGGTAGCGGTGCGACTCGTCCATCAGCAGCACCAGGTCGGGCAGGCTCGCCAGGTAGTCAAAGTAGCTTTGGCCCAGGTACTCCGACAGTCGTTTGATACGTGGCGCGCGCCCACCGCGCACCTCGGTGTTGATCTTCGAGATGTTGAAGATGTTGATCTGCACGGGCGCGTCGATCGCCTGCGACACTAGGTCGCCCCGCTGTTCGTAGGTCTCGCCGGTGATCACCTCGGGTGCCGCGGCCGCAAACTCGGCGATGCCCTTGAACACGTATTTCGCCGTGCCCGGCGTGAAGTCGCGGATCAGCTTGTCGTAGATCGTCAGGTTGGGCGCCAGGACGAAAAAGTGTTTGTAGCCATAGGCCGCGTTCAGGTAGCTGATGAACGCCCCCATCAGCCGCGTCTTGCCCACGCCGGTGGCCAGCGCGAAGCACAGCGATGGAAAGTCGCGCTCAAAGTCGCTGAGCGTTGAAAAGTGCCCCTTCAGCGCTTCGATCATGGCCGCCAGGTCGCTCGCGTCGCGCGCCTTGTGGTCGCGTAGTGCCGGCACAGCCTCCAGGGCGGTCGCCAGTCTGCGCAGGCTTTCGGCCTGCGGTTCACGCAGGCTCAGGCGGCCGGCAACGGCACGCAGGGTTTGCTCCAAACTCATTGATTTCCTTCCCTCGGCTTCTTCTTGGCAGGCACTGGCGCCGGCAGTAGCTGTCTCAACTCGCGCCTCAACTCCTGCTGCAACTGCTTCTCGGTCGGCAGGTGCAGCTGATAGCGCGTGGCGAAGATGTTGCGTTCCTGCTGCTCGCCCAGCGTGTACTTCACCACGGCGTCGTTCTTGTCGGGGCACAGGATCAGCCCGACGGTGGGGTTGTCGCCCTCAGTACGGCGCTCACGGTCGTAGTAGTTCACGTAGAACTGGATCTGCCCCAGATCGGCATGCGTGAGCTTGCCGACTTTCAGGTCCACCAGCACCCAGCACTTGAGCACCGCGTGATAGAAAACCAGGTCGATGTAAAAATGGTCGCCGTCCAGCGTGACGCGCTGCTGTCTGGCCACGAAGGCGAAGCCCTTGCCCAGCTCCAGCAGAAAGTGCTGCAGGTTGTCGATCAATGCCTGTTCGAGATCGGTTTCCACCAGCCGAGGGGACTCGGGCAGGTTCAGAAACTCCAGCACCAGTGGGTCCTTGAGCGCGTCGATGGGCTGGCACACCTCGTGCCCCTTAGTGGCCAGGCGAAGCATGCCGGGCTTGTCGCGGCTCTTGGCCAAGCGGTCGAACAACAGGCTGGCCACCTGGCGCTCCAGTTCACGGGCCGACCAGGCATTGCGCGCTGCCTCAAGCTCGTAGAACGCCCGCGCATCGGCGCGGTCCACGCGCAGCAGCCTACGGTAGTGCGTCCATGAGAGGTTGGGGTTCAGCCGGCCAGGCTGCCAGGCATCGGCCTTGACCGCAGCCGGGTTGAGCAGCGCAGCGGCCAGGACTCCCGATTTCCGACGCGGTGCGTCGGAAATTGCACCGGGCTCCGCCGCGGCCGAAACGACACCCAGCAACTCCGGGTAGTCGAGATAGAAGCGGCGGAAGAGCTCCAGGTTGTCCACACCGTAGCCACGGCCGAACTCGGCCCGCAGCCGCTCGGCCAACTCACCCAACAAGGCCGTGCCATAGCCAGCACGGCGCCGGCCGCGCTGTTCCTCTTCGACGATCTCGCGCCCGATCAGCCAGTTGGCCATCACCTGCGTGGTGTTGACGGTGCGTGCGATGCCAGTGCGCGCCGCATCCAGGATCTCTCGAACACGCCCATAGAGGGTCGGTGGGACCTTCAGTGCTTTGGGGGCGTCCGCGGCCTTCGCCATTTCAGGTGTCGGCCGCGTCGAACAGGCCGGTCTGGCGTGCGTCCGACTTGGCGGCCCGCGCTGCGCCTGGCATGCTGGCCTCTTTGCGGGCCTGCGGTAGGTTCTCGACGTTCAGGCTGTAGTCGTCGTGTCCCCATTCGCACTTCTGCAGCACCATTTTCGGAATCTTCTTGACCGTCAGGTTCGGGAAGCGGCTGCCTACGGCCTCAGCGCTCAGACGGAAGGCTCCGCAGCAGACCAGCAACGTGCGCGCGTGGCCGACCTCGTCAGACAGCGCCTGCAATGCTTCGGCGCTGAGTGTCTGCGTGGTGACGTAGATGAAGTCGGTCTCGGTGCTGTAGCCGTGCTGCCAATAGGCATCGGCACTGGGAGCGTAGGTGAAGCCTTCCAGCTTGGCCACTGCAGCGGCAAGCATGTCGGCGTTGTATTCGCGGTTGATGACCCACTGCCCAAAACGGTCCTGCTGCAGCAGGCTGGGTGCCAGGCGGTAATAGCGGAAGCCGCCACCGCCCTTCCAGCCCGTGCTGTCAGTGACACCGCCGGCGTCGTCGCCGTCGATCACCTTCTTCAAGCGCGGAATGATGTGCGTGTGGCAGTGCTCGCCGAGTTCAACCATGATCCAACGCCTGCCCATCTTATGAGCGACAGCGCCAGTTGTGCCGGAGCCGGCGAACGAGTCGAGAACGAGATCACCGGGGTTAGTTGTAAGGGTCAGGATGCGCTGAAGCAGCTTCTCCGGCTTTGGATTCTGAAAAACGTCGTCTCTGTCGCCGAACATGTGCTTCAGATCGATGCTTGCCTCCTTGTTACTTCCTGCCTCTTCGTGCGGCCACCACGTATTTGCAGTGAGACCATCTTCCATCTCTGCCAGGAACTTCTTGAGCATTGGCCTGCCGGTTCCCTTGAGCCCAAAGGTGATCCGCTTGTCATGCAGCCACGAGTTGTATTGCTGTTCGTTGCATCGCCAGTATCGGCCTTTGGGTGGCAGAAATGTTTCCCCGCTCGGCCCAACTATAGGGAACTGTCCGGCTGCGTAGAACTTGCCCGCCGAAAGATTCTCGGCTTTCCAGGGCCCTCTCGAATCGCTGTCCGGATTCGCAAACGTTTGCTTCTGGTCCTCTGTTCTAGGCAGCTTTCCAATTTGAAAAGTTGAAAATTTCTTGGCGAATGCTAGGAGATGGTCATGCGTATTCGAAAGATGCTTCGCTGTTTGGTTCGACGTGTATGCCTTCTGCCAAACAACATTCGCAACAAAGTTGGCTCGACCAAAAACCTCATCGCAAAGCACCTTGAGGTAATGAGCCTCGTTGTCATCAATCGTGACCCATAGTGATCCATCATCCGATAGCAAGCTGCGGATGATCTCAAGTCGATCACGGATCAACGACAGCCAAATCGAATGCTCGACACCGTCGTCATAATGGGTGAACGCGCTTCCTGTGTTGTACGGCGGATCGATGAATACGCACTTCACCTTTCCTGCGAACTCCTGCTCCAGCGCTTTCAGCGCCAGCAAGTTGTCGCCGAAGATCAGCCGGTTGTCGAATATGTCATGGTCAGTAATTCGCTGCCCAGCGTGATAGCTCTTGGCCGGGTCTTCCAACAGTACACGCGGCTCTAACTTTGGGCGTGCGTCCTTGCCAATCCACGTCAGTTCAAGTCGCTGCTTGTGGCTCATGCACCCGCACCCGTCTTGGACACGGCCTTCTTGGCCGACGAATCGAACACCTCGTCATTGATCGGCGAGCGCAGCCGGTCGTTATTCAACAGTTTCAAAAGCAAATCCATGGTTTCTTCTTCGACGACGATCTTGCCGTCTTCGATCTTCAGGGCCCAGCCTTCGTCCCGGCACACGCGCATCAGGCTCTCGATGTAGGCAGGTTTGCTGTAGTAGCCGGCGTTCTTGATCGCCGCCAACTTGCGCAGGTGGTGCAGGTTCTCACCCACGTAGGTTCGAATGGGCTCCACGTCACTGAGGAAGGACATGGCCGAGAACTCGTCCAGCAGTTCCTTGCTCTTGGTCTTCATGCCTTCGCGGAAATTCATCGACGATTCGAACGCCGATTTGCTGGCAATGAACGTCGTTCCCGCAAAGACGAAGAAGTCAAAGCGCGGATCGATCATGAAGACCTCTTCGTCATCAACATCGACGAGCTTCTGGTCCTGAAAGTACAGCGTCTTCGCCCTCACCGCCTTGCGCGGGCTGTTCAGTGTGTTGATCTTGCTCCACGCGTGCAGGTGCTCACCGTCCTTCTCGAAAAGGACCACGTAGGCGAACGAGCCCAGCAACTCGGCATGGCTCTTGGCCCTCGGGTTGTCAAACCCCTGGTCGATGGCAGCCCGTACCTTGCTGAAGTCTGTCGTGTCCGCATCCAGCGTCAGCAGCGACTCGCCGGGGTCGGCATTGCTGAAGTCGTAGGGCTCCAGCTTGAACTCCCGGTCCTGCACCTGCGCCTTCACGTAGCGCTTGAGCCGTCGCTCGAGCTTCTTGTCGATGGTGACGCGCAACACCGTGTAAACGAAGGGCGGCTGCGCCGGTTTGCGGTGCACCACCCAGAAACTCGTCGCCCACGGCGCCAGATCGATCGCCTTCAGTTTCTTGAGCCGTTGGGCTTCTTTACCGCTCATCGCTGCTCCCTGCCTCGCCTGATGGTTCGGGCTCGGCCGCCACATAGAGATAGTGGGCCAGCCGCTCGAACGTGTATGTGCCACCTATTTTCAACGGAACTCGCGTAATCACCATCGCCTGCGTCTCGACCGGGCCGCGTTTGAAGGTGGCGTCGATCAGCATGTAGCCCGCCATCGCCAGCACCGGGTTGACCAGCACCGTCTGCGTGCGGTAGGCCATGACGAACATCATGGCCATGAAGATCAGCAGGCTGGCCACGGTCGGCCAATCGTTGAGGTCGATTCGAACCACCGACAACATGTAGGGGATGGTGTAGCCGAACATCTCGCCCGACTTGTTCGCGGCTTTGCTGACCTGTACCTGCAAGCCTTCGCGGATGCTGCTCATGGTGCGCAACACCATGGCGCAACTGAACACGGCCAGCACGAGCAGGCCGCCGAACCAGCCAGGGTTCTTTGGCACTGGATAGCTTCCGCTGATATCGAGATCCTTGATGGCCAGGATCAGCAACAGCGGTGCATAGGCGCTGATGAACACGACCAGCGCCACCCAGGGCCGCAAGCGCAGCGACGGGTCGGGCGTGTTCACTGGGATTCCCTCCGCGTTGCGCGCTCAGGGATGAGCGCTTCGAAGCGGCCCGGCGCCCTCATGCCATCACCCACTCGCAGTGCAGCAACTGCTGTGCACTCACCTGCTGCACGAGCTGGGATTCCAATTCGTCGATCAGCGCGTCACGCTTCGCCTGGATCTCATCCTGCCTTGCAAACAGTTCGCGACGGCGCCGGTCGCGTGTGGCTTCCAGGTCGCGCTGGTCACGCTGCGCAGAAAGCTTTTCTGCAAGCGTTGCGGCCCCCTTGCTACGGGTTCGGACCTCTTTGATCCGCCGCTGCAATTCGGCCAGTTGTTGCTCGAGGCTGGCGCGCTGGTCGTCAGCCCAGGCATCCAACTTGTCGCTCTCGGCCGTGAACAACTTCAGGTTGCGGGCTTCCACCACGCCCAGCACCTGCGCGCGCTGGCGCGCCAGCTCGGCGGCAAGGCCTGCCGGGAGCGCATCTTCCTGGCTGCGCCCAGGTTCGGCCACGCCTGGCAGCGAAAGCAGCCGGTCGGCGACGTCGGGGTCGAGCACCGCATCGCCACAGGTGGCGGCCACCAGCAGATGCTCTTCTGCGCTGCCCAGCGATTCCACCCGCAGGCACTGCACTGCGCATCGGCCCACATGGCCCCGCATGGCCTCAAGCACCGTGACTTTGGCGCCGTAGGCCGCGTAGTCAAGCCGCAGGCGCTGGGGCGCCAACGATGCACGCTTGGCGTCTTCGATCAAACGCTGCGCCAGCGGATGCTGCAGGCGGTAGACATGCGCCTCTTCGCTGCGACGCGGCAGTTCATAGCGGCCGAGCGGGATGGCTGCACCCGCGGCGCTTTGGCCGGCGGCAGCTTCAGCCGCCGCCGGTGCAATCGGCAACGAGTTCAGCGTGAATGCATGCCCTGCCGGGTCGAAGTCTGCATGGCGGCCGAGCATGCCGCGGGTCAGGCGCATCAGCAGGCGCTCCATACGGCCCAACGCGGCCGTCGCATCGGCCTGCGCCACCCTCAGGCGCTCCTGCACCTCTTCATCGAAGTTTTCCAGCAGGGCGCGCCGGGCGTTCAGCATGGCGTCGCTGATTTCGCCCGCCAGGTCGAGCTGCAACTGTTCAAACGCAGTGTGAATCTCGCTCGGATGGCGGCAGTTCTGGTAGATGTCGGCAATACGGCGCTCGAAGTCCACGCCGGACTCCAAGGCCCCCAGCACTTCGTCGCTGGCGCCAAACACACCATCGAAGAGCTTGAACTTCTGGTCAAGCAGTTGGAAGACGCGACGGTCGGCCTCGTTGTCGCGGTTGACGAAGTTGACAACCACCACATCGTGCTTCTGGCCGTAGCGATGACAACGGCCGATGCGCTGTTCGATACGCTGTGGGTTCCACGGCAGGTCGTAGTTGATGACCAGCGAACAGAACTGCAGGTTGATGCCTTCCGCGCCGGCCTCGGTGGCGATCATGATCTTGCCGCTGTCGCGGAAGTGTTCCACCAGCGCGGCGCGGGTATCGGCGCTCCGTGATCCGGTGACACGGCCTGAGCCCCGGTGCCGCTCCACCCACTCGGCATGCAACCGGCGCGCCAGCGTGTCGCTGTTGCTGCCGTTGAAGAGCACAACGCCGTCGCCATGCTCGGTTTGGCTGAGCAGTGCCAGAAGGTAGTCCTGCGTCCGGCGTGACTCGGTGAAGATGATGGCCTTGCGCGCTGCACCCAACTCGTGCAGCCGCGCGAACGCCACTTCCAGCGCCTTCAGCAATGCTTGGCCCTTGGCGTTGTCGATGATCGACAGCGCCAGGCTCCGGAAGCCCTCGAGGTCGGCAATCTCGGCCCGGATCGCGGCCTCTTCCTGCGCAGTCTTGGAGCGTTCGGGGCCATCTGCAGCACCTTCAACGGCAACGGGCTCCGCTTCATCGGCTGTCACATCCAGTGCCTCATAGTCGGCGTCAAGTTCTTCGCTCAACGATGCAGGCGCCTTGTCTGCGAGAGACTGCTTCAGCCGGCGGATCAAGGTCTCCAGCGCGCCGCCAATTGCAAACGAACTGGACGCCAGCAGCTTGCGCAGCACCAGCGTGATGAGCTGGCGCTGTGCATTGGGCAACGCGTAGAGGCGGTCGCGCTGTAGGTATTCAGACACCAACTCATACAGGCGAACCTCGTCCGCACCGGGCCGAAATTCTTCCAGCAGCGGGATTCGGCGCGTGTATTTGACGTAAGCCTCGACCTGCCGGCGCAGCGTCCGCTTGCACACGGGCCCGATGCGTTGCTTGAGCGCCGCGAAGCTCTTTTCATCGCGCAGCGCGCCGAACTGTTGACGGAAGCTGTCCAGATCGCCGAAGACCCGGTCATCGATGAAGCTGACCAGTCCATACAGCTCCAGCAGGGTGTTCTGCAGCGGCGTTGCGGTGAGCAGGACCTTGCGCGCAGCCGCCAGTGCATCGCGCAGCGTGCGAGCGGTCTTGTTCTCGGGCTTATAGACGTTGCGCAAGCGGTGCGCCTCATCAAGAACCACCAAATCCCACGGGACGGCAGCAAGCTCACGCGCCTTGCCGGCGGCGAACTGGTAAGAGCAGATGACGATGTTGTCTTCGGTGGCGCCCTCGCTGCCGAGGCCCGCCGCCACGTCGAAGGGATTGGCACGCCCTGCCTTGGCCGCCATCCTGAAGGACCTGGCGTCGAGGATCGTTCCAGGAAGTCCAAACTTGTCGGCCAGTTCCTGGTGCCACTGCTTGCGCAAGTTGGCCGGCGCGATGATCAGCAGACGGCGTCGGCGCTCGGCCCACCGCTGCGCCAACAGCAGGCCAGCTTCGATGGTCTTCCCGAGGCCTACTTCATCGGCAAGGATGACGCCCTTGGACAGCGGGTTTCCCGCTGCGAAAAGGGCTGCATCCACCTGATGAGGATTCAGGTCGACCTGTGCATCGAACAGCGCACCGGCCATGCGGTCCATCGAGCCCGCGGCTCCGCGCAGCGTGAGCCGGTGCGCGAAGTAAGCGAGCTGGTGAGGGCTGTAGGTCATGGCAGTCAGATCGGACCACTTCGATTGTCGGGGCTGCCTGTCCCGACCCGAACCGCAGCCGGCATGCCGAGCCCTTGCGGCCACGTGCCAGCGTTGCGCAGCGCCCAAGCAATTGCGCCCAGCTATACTGGACAAAACATCAGTATAGCGAGGGTTCTCATAGAAGGATCTGTGCGAAGCGCGGCTGAGTTGTCGCGAGAAGGCATCTCGGGTACCTCATGAGCCGCTCCGACGCTGCCGACGCTCAGCTGGCCACCTGAGCCCATTCCTCGGCGGGGATCGGCTACGAACTGTCTCGGTGAGCGCCCAACCTCAGGTGGCCGCGATCGAACGCGGTGGCCGACCAGACCAAGCCGCAGTGATGCCTGTGCGAGGAAGCTTCAGGAAACCGCCTCGGTTGGTGCCAAGGCAACCGCTGCTGCTTCGAGCGCCGCTTCCTCGCCTGAAGGAAGTTCAGCTTCAGGAGTGTCGGCATCGTGATCGCCGGGATCAGCCTTCGCGACGCCATTTCCGGCCCCGAACCTCGGCTTCTTTCCATCCGGATCATCCTTCTTGGCATCGGCCTCGTTCATCCGTCTCCGGCAGCCCATCGCGAAGTTGCGCATCATCGAGGACAGCGCGAGCACAATCCGCTTGAACCTAGAGCGCTGCTGCTCGACCTGCTTCTCAGTGATCACCTCTTCGATCTCGAGGGTCTGCAGCAGCGGCATCAACTGATCCAGCTTGTGGATCAGCTCGAAGTAGCGGCGTCCGAGGGCCGACGTGATGCCCACTTCGACTTCCAGCGGGACGGTGTCGTAGGTCGCCACCGTCTCGATGCTGTGGTTCTTGAAAAGCAGTTCGGCGCCATCGATGGCCTGGTTGAGCTCCTTGGTGCCCTCGTCCATCTTGTTGCGGACGGCCTGCTCGATCTGCTCGACGTACTCGTGCGGCACCTTTGTGCGGCCCAGCGCCGAGACGAAGTACAGGCTCGCCTGGAAACTGTAGAAGCAGCGAGCGAAAATGCGTTTGCCCTCGGCACTGGCGAGCCTCGTCTTGCGCTTCAGCGACGCCGCCTCGACACGCCGGAAGTCCGCCCGGTATTCGTCCTTGTTCAGGATGCGGCGGTTCGCCTCACCCGTGTCCATCACCGCGAGTTGGATCTTGCTCATGCCGGGTCTCCCTGCGGGTGTGGGTGGTGACATGGCCCGATCTTCCACACCCGAACAAGTCCGCGCCAGCAGAAATCCCGTCGTTTCAGGCCCGGAAACCGGGGGACAGCGGGCGTGGCAGCGATGCACCGCCATTTCTTGTTGACAGCCCGCCAAGGCCGAATTACTGTTTCGTCCGTGCGATAGCTGGCCTCGCACTCAAACCCGGCTAGCCCTTCCAAACGCGCGGGCCCGCCCGCGCCGCCCCACGGGGCACATCCTCCCTGCCGATCGACCTTTCGAGGCGTGACCATGTGCTGGTTCGCGCCGAAAGGTTTCCCTGATCGGTAGCTGGCACACCGATCCAGCGGCTCACGCCGCCATCAAGCCAGTCCAGGCGGCCGGTTCACGACCGGCACTTCACATCACCCCGCGGGGCATTGCGCCCCGCATGGGCCGCGCATTGCCGCCGCTTCCGCACCGGAGGCTGCCATGCTCGCAACGAGCC
>CAMTUD010000044.1:0-53817 GCA_947084805.1 uncultured beta proteobacterium
CGATCTCGGGCCGCAGGCGGGCCGCGTGGGCGCGCTCACGGCGTCACCGCGCAGCGGGCGCCCGGTGGGCACGCGCCTGGGTTCACCGCGCGGCGGCGCGCGGCTGAACCTCATCGAGACGCTGCGTGCCGCCGCGCCCTGGCAGGCGCTGCGCCGTCGCGCCGCGCCGCAGCGCACCGGGCTCATCCACGTGCACAGCGACGACCTGCGCATCAGCCGCCTGCAGCAGCGCGCGGCCACGGCGACGATCTTCGTGCTCGACGCCTCGGGCTCGTCGGCGCTGCACCGGCTGGGCGAAGCCAAGGGTGCCGTCAACCTGCTGCTGGCCGACTGCTACGTGCGCCGCGACCAGGTGGCCGTGATCGCCTTCCGCGGCCGCAGCGCCGAACTGCTGCTGCCGCCCACCCGTTCGCTGGTGCGTGCCAAGCGCGCCCTGGCCGCATTGCCCGGCGGCGGCGGCACACCGCTGGCGCTGGGCCTCGAAGCCGCGCTGAGGCTGGCCACGCAGGTGCGGCGCAGCGGCGCCACGCCGATCGTCGTGCTGCTCACCGACGGCCGCGCCAACATCACGCGCGCCGGTGAACCCGGCCGTGTGCAGGCCGAGGCCGACGCCATCGCCATGGCACGCCAGCTGCGCGCGGCACGGCTGACGGCGCTGGTCGTCGACACCTCGCCGCAGCCGGCCATCGCCGCGCAGCGCCTGGCCGCCGAGATGGCGGCGCAGTACCGCGCCCTGCCCTATGCCGGCGCGCAGGCGCTGACGGCCGCGGTGCAGAGCCTGCCGCGCAAGGTGAACTGACAGGCCATGGCCCGCGGCCTGGACTGGCGCACCGACGGCCGTGACTGGCCGCACCGTCAGCGCAGCCGCTTCGTCGACGTCGCCGGCCAGCACTGGCACGTGCAGCAGTGGCCCCCGCCGCGGCCCGAAGCGCCGACCTGGCTGCTGCTGCATGGCACCGGCGCATCGACGCATTCCTTCCGCGCGCTGGCGCCGCTGCTGGCAGCACACGCCGGCATCGTGGCGCCCGACCTGCCGGGCCACGGCTTCAGCGGCGCCGCGCCCATCGGCCGCGCCGGCATGGAAGGCATGGCGCAGGCGGTGCGCATGCTGCTGCGTGAACTGGGCGTGGCGCCGGCCTGCACCGTGGGCCATTCCGCCGGCGCGGCGATCGCGGTGCGCATGCGGCTGCGCGAGGACGACAACGCCGCGAAAGCCGCAACGGCCGGCGCCCCGCCGACGCCGCCGCACCGGCTGATCGGCCTCAACGCCGCGCTGCTGCCGCTGGCGGGCCTGGCCGGCACGCTGTTCTCGCCGGCGGCCAAGCTGCTGGCGCTGAACCCGCTGGCGCCGCACTTCTTCTCGTGGCATGCCGCGCAGGGCGCGGTGCTGACGCGTCTGTTGCGCAGCACCGGCTCGAAGCTCGACGCCGAAGGCGCGGCGCTCTACCGGCGGCTGATCGAGAGCCCCGCGCACGTGGCCGGCGCGCTGACGATGATGGCGCAATGGGACCTGCCGGCGCTGGCGCGCGACCTGCCGCGCCTGCGCACACCGCTGCACCTGGTGGTGGCCGAGGCCGACGGCACCATCCCGCCGGCCGATGCCGAACGTGTGCGCAGGCTGCTGCCCGGCGTGAAGCTGCACCGCCTGCCCGGGCTGGGCCATCTGGCCCACGAGGAACAGCCCGCCACCGTGGCCGCGCTGCTGGGCAAGCTAGTGGTCTGAGCGCGGCCCGCCGCGCTGCGGGCAACGCAGGAACAGGCGCGTCATGGTCTGCGAGACCTGCTCGCGGTGCGCCAGATCGGCGCTGCGCAGTTCGGCCAGCGGGCCGTGCAGCAGCTTGGCAGTGAGGCCACGTGTCAGCGTCTGCAGCACGGCGTCGACGTCCTCGCCCTTGGCCAGCAGGTGGCGCGCACGCTTCAGTTCGGCGCTGCCCCAATGCTCGGCCTGCTGGTTCAACGCGCGGATCAGCGGCACGCTGGCGCGCTGATCCATCCAGTGCTCGAAGCTCTTCACGCCGGCGTCGACGATCTCTTCGGCACGCGCCACCGCGGCCACGCGCTTGTCGCCCGCGGTCTGCACCAGCGACGACAAGTCGTCCACCGTGTAGAGGTAGACGTCGGCCAGCCGCGTGACCTCGGGTTCGATGTCGCGCGGCACCGCCAGGTCGACCATGAACATCGGGCGCTGGCGGCGCTTCTTCAGCGCGCGTTCCACGGCGCCCAAGCCGATCAGCGGCAGCGTGCTCGCGGTGCAGGAAACGACGACGTCGAACTCGTGCAGCCGGTCGGGCAGATCGGCCAACCGCACGGCCAGCCCGCCGAAGCGCGCGGCCAGCGTTTCGCCGCGCTCCAGCGTGCGGTTGGCCACCACCAGCTCCAGCGGCTGCTGCTTGGCGAAATGCGCGGCCACCAGTTCGATCATCTCGCCCGCGCCCACCAGCAGCACCCGCACCTGGCCCAGGTCTTCGAACAGCTGCGCCGCCAGGCGCACCGTGGCCGCGGCCATGCTCACCGAGTGGGCGCCGATCTCGGTGGCGGTGCGCACTTCCTTGGCCACCGAAAAGGAACGTTGGAACAACTGGTGCAGCGTGCTGCCCAGCGTGCCGGCCAGGCCGGCCTCGCGCACGGCCTGCTTGATCTGGCCCAGGATCTGCGGCTCGCCCAGCACCATCGAGTCGAGGCCCGACGCAACACGGAAAGCATGGCGCGCGGCGGCGCCGTCCTCCACCACGTAGGCGTGGTCGGCCAGCCGCGCGCCGCTGGTGCCGCCCTGCGCGGCCAGCCAGTCCAGCGTGGGCCGGGCCAGCTCGGCCGCCGTCTGCGTGTCGTCGGCGGCCACGTAGAGCTCGGTGCGGTTGCAGGTCGACAGCAGCGTGGCTTCGGGCGCCGCGCGCTGCAGGCAGGCGCGCAGGCTGCGCAGCGCTTCAGGCAGCTGCGGCGCCGGGAAGGCGAAGCGCGAACGCAGGTCCAGCGGCGCGCTGTGGTGGTTGATGCCGAGGGCCAGGACGGTCATCGCACGGCTCCCGGCGAGGGGTGGGCAAGGACGCGTTGACGGCTCTGGTGCATCTCTCTATCCTAGACCTGTCTCGTTTGGTTGACAACTTAGGGTGACAACTGAGCGTGACGCATCGGCCGCCGGGCGTTCCGCGGCCGCGGCCCCTCAAGACCGCCTGGAAGGACCTGCACCCATGAAGACCCTGGATCGAATCGAGCGCGCCCTGCAGGCCGCACTGGCGCTGGGCGAAAGCACGGCCGGCCCGCCCAAGCTGGCCGCCGCGCTGCGCCACGCGGTGTTCCCGGGCGGCGCACGCATCCGACCGCAGCTGTGCCTGGCAGTGGCGCAGGCCTGCGGCGACAGCGACCCGGCACTGGCCGACGGCGCCGCCGCCGCCATCGAGCTGCTGCACTGCGCCTCGCTCGTGCACGACGACCTGCCCTGCTTCGACGACGCCACCACACGCCGCGGCGTGGCCACGGTGCACGCCGCCTACGGCGAGCGCATCGCGGTGCTGACAGGCGACGCGCTCATCGTGCTGGCCTTCCAGACCCTGGCGCAGGCCGCGCGGCATGCGCCGCAGGACCTGCCGGGGCTGCTGTCGATCGTGGCGCAGCGCGTGGGCGCACCCACCGGCATCGTCGCCGGGCAGGCCTGGGAGTGCGAGCCCTTCGTCGGCCTGGCCGCCTACCACCGCGCCAAGACCGGCTCGCTGTTCTCGGCCTGCACCGAGGCCGGCGCGCTGGCCGCCGGCGCCAACCCCGACCGCTGGCAGTCCTTCGGCCTCTTCCTCGGCGAGGCCTATCAGGTGGCCGACGACATCCGCGACGTCGCCCTGGCCACCGAGCTGCTGGGCAAGCCCAGCGGCCGCGACATCGCCCTGTGCCGGCCGAGCTGCGCCACCGAGATGGGCCTGGGCGGCGCCATCGCGCATTTCGACACGCTGCTGGCGCGTGCCGTCGGCGCCATCCCGCCCTGCCGCGGTGCTTCGGCGCTGCGTGCGCTGGTGCGCGCCGAGTCCGAACGCCTGGTGCCCGAGGCCACCGTGCGCACGCTGGCCATGGCGGCCTGAAGCCGGCGCCTGATCCCGGTCCGAGAACCCGAGCCCTGCATGCTGGAAGCCCAACTGCCCAACCCCACCACCCCCCACGCGCCGACCTGGCGTGAACGCTGGCAAGCCTGGCGCGACGGCGTGCTGACCAGCCCCGACTTCCAGCGCCGCGCCGCGCGCACCTGGTGGATGCGGCCCATCGCGCGGCGGCGCGCACGCGCCCTGTTCGACCTGGTGGCGGGTTTCGTCTATTCGCAGGTGCTGCTGGCCTGCGTGCGGCTGAAGCTCTTCGACCACCTCGCGGCCGGCCCGCTGAGCGCCGCCGAACTGCAGCGCTTGCTCGACCTGCCGGCCGAGGGTACCGAGCGCCTGCTGGCCGCCGCCGTGGCGCTGGACCTGATCGACCGCCGCGAAGGCCCCCACGGCCTGCGTTACGGCCTGGGCAAGCTGGGCGCGCCGATGGTCGCCAACGAAGCGGTGGCGGCGATGGTCGAACACCACGCCGTGCTCTACGGCGACCTCACCGACCCGGTGGCGCTGCTGAAGGGTGGCACGGCGCCGGCGCTGTCGCGCTACTGGGCCTATGCCAGCAGTGCCACGCCGGGCACGCTGCCGCCCGAGGCGGTGAACGAGTATTCGGCGCTGATGTCGGCGTCGCAGCCGCTGGTGGCCGACGAGGTGCTCGACGCCTACGACATCGGCCAGCACCGCTGCCTGCTCGACGTCGGCGGCGGCCAGGGTCGCTTCCTGCTGGCCGCGGCGCGCCGCTCGAAGGCACTGCAGCTGTTGCTCTTCGACCTGCCCGGCGTGGTGCCGGTGGCGCAGCGTGCGTTCGCCGCGGCCGGTGTTGCCCAGCGCGCCACGGTGCACGGCGGCGACTTCACGCGCGACGCCCTGCCGCGCGGCGCCGACGTCGCGTCGCTCATCCGCGTCATCTACGACCACCCCGACGAGCGCGCCGCCACCATCCTGCGCGCCGTGTTCGATGCCCTGCCCCCGGGCGGCACGCTGCTGCTGGCCGAACCGATGGCCGGCGCCAGCGGCGCACGTCGCATGGGCGACGCCTACTTCAACTTCTACCTGCTGGCCATGCACGGCGGGCGTTCGCGCAGCGCCGCCGAACTCGGCCGGCTGGTGCAGGAAGCCGGCTTCACGCAGGTGCGCGAGCTGGCCACGCCCATCCCGCTGCAGGTCAGCGTGCTCGTGGCACGCAAACCCTGAGGCGCGGTGGATGACCGCCAGAGGCCGGCATCGGAAACGAAAAGCGTAAATCCCGCTTGACACTCTAGAACGTAAGCCTAAGATGACATTCAGACGCCAAAGCGGCGCCAAGACGATCCCGATCCACTCACCCGACCCCGCCCCCATGCCTTTCAGCGCGCCCCGCCGCCCCCAGTTGCACCGCCTTTCGAACGGAGGCCACGCGTGAAGACGCACGCCGTCGTCCTCGAGAAGCCCGAGCATCTGCAGCTGGCCACGCTGGAGCTCACCGACCCCGTCGACAGCGACGTCGTCGTCGACATCGAATTCAGCGGCATCTCCACCGGCACCGAACGCCTGCTCTGGAACGGCCGCATGCCGATGTTCCCGGGCATGGGCTACCCGCTGGTGCCGGGTTACGAGTCGGTGGGCCACATCGTGCAAGCCGGTCCGACTTCGGGCCACCGGGTGGGCGAACGGGTCTACGTGCCCGGCGCCCGCTGCTACGGCGAAGTGCGCGGCCTCTTCGGCGGCGCCGCTTCCAAGGTGGTGGTGCCGGGTGAGAAGGTCGTGCCCATCAGCGACAAGCTGGGCCAACAGGCCGTGCTGCTGGCGCTGGCCGCCACGGCCTACCACGCGGTGGCCGGCGGCGGCACCGAAGCGCCGCACCGGCCGCCCGACCTCATCGTCGGCCACGGCGTGCTGGGCCGCCTGCTGGCGCGCATGGTGGTGGCCGCCGGCTACGAAGCACCCACGGTGTGGGAGCTGAACCCCGAGCGCGCCCACGGCGCCGAGGGCTACACGGTGGTCTCGCCGCTGGAAGACACGCGGCGCGACTACAAGGCCATCTACGACGTCAGCGGCGACTGCGGCATCCTGGACAAGGCCATTGCGCGACTGGCCTTCGGTGGCGAAGTGGTGCTGGCCGGCTTCTACGACCAACCGCTGAGCTTCAACTTCGCGCCGGCCTTCATGCGCGAGGCCCAGATCCGGACCGCCGCGGAATGGAAACGCGCCGACATGATGGCCGTGAGGGAGCTCGCCGAGAACGGTCGGCTGTCACTCGACGGCCTCATCACCCACCACGACGTGGCGACCCACGCCGCCGACGCCTACCGCACCGCCTTCGGCGACGCGGCGTGTCTGAAGATGGTTCTCGACTGGAGACAGATGCAATGAGCAGCAGCACGATACCCGCGACGGCCACCGTCAAGTTCATGGCCCGCGAGCAACTGCTGGCCGAAGCCGCCATCGAGCCCGACAAGGTGCACACCGGCCCGGTCACGAAAGAGACCCAGATCATCGCCATCTACGGCAAGGGCGGCATCGGCAAGAGCTTCACGCTGGCCAACCTGAGCTACATGATGGCGCAGCAGGGCAAGAAGGTGCTGCTCATCGGCTGCGACCCGAAGAGCGACACCACCAGCCTGCTGTTCGGCGGCAAGGCCTGCCCGACCATCATCGAGACCAGCAGCAAGAAGAAGCTGGCCGGCGAAGCGGTGGCCATCGGCGACGTCTGCTTCAAGCGCGACGGTGTCTACGCGATGGAACTCGGCGGGCCCGAAGTGGGCCGCGGCTGCGGTGGGCGCGGCATCATCCACGGCTTCGAGACCCTGGAAAAGCTGGGCTTCCACGACTGGGGTTTCGACTTCGTGCTGCTCGACTTCCTGGGCGACGTGGTCTGCGGCGGCTTCGGCCTGCCGATTGCACGCGACATGTGCCAGAAGGTCATCGTCGTGGCCAGCAACGACCTGCAGAGCCTGTACGTGGCCAACAACGTCTGCAGCGCGGTCGAGTACTTCCGCAAGCTCGGCGGCAACGTCGGTGTGGCCGGCGTCGTGATCAACCGCGACGACGGCACCGGCGAAGCGAAGAAGTTCGCCGAAGCCGCTGGCATTCCGGTGCTGGCCACCATTCCGGCCAACGACGACATCCGCCGCAAGAGCGCCAGCTACGAAATCATCGGTCGCCCCGGCACGCAGTGGGCGCCGCTGTTCGAAGAGCTGGCCACCAACGTCGCCATCGCACCGCCGGTGCGCCCGCGGCCGCAGACGCAGGACCAGCTGCTGGGCCTGTTCAGCGCCGAGGTCACGGGCCGCGACTTCAAGATGGAGCCGGCGACCATCTTCGACATGGTGGGCAAACACGAGATCGTGAAGCCCACGCTCGAAGTTGTCTACGACGCAGCATGATGGCCCCCCCCCGTAGCGCCTTCGGCGCTCCCCCCCAGGGGGGCGCACCCAGCGGCCCGGCAGAGCCGGTTCCGCGGCTGCCACTTGATGGCGTCCCGGTCGCTGCTGCGACCGAAGACGGTCATGGCTGCCATTCGGGTCGCGACGCGATGCTCGGTGCCGCGAAGAGCGCGGGCAAGAGCGCGGTGCTGGAACAGTACGCCAAGGACTACCCGCTGCCCGAAGGCGCCGGCCCGCACGAACAGCCGCAGAGCATGTGCCCGGCCTTCGGCTCGCTGCGTGTCGGACTGCGCATGCGCCGCACCCACACCCTCCTGTCGGGCAGCGCCTGCTGTGTCTACGGGCTGACCTTCACCAGCCACTTCTACGGCGCCAAGCGCAGCGTCGGCTACGTGCCCTTCAACAGCGAAAGCCTGGTCACCGGCAAACTGTTCGAGGACATCCGCGAGGCCGTGCACGCCAAGGCCGATCCAGCGCAGTACGACAGCATCGTCATCATCAACCTGTGTGTGCCCACCGCCAGCGGCGTGCCGCTGCAGCTGCTGCCCAAGGCCATCAACGGCGTGCGCATCATCGGCATCGACGTGCCGGGTTTCGGCGTGCCGACCCACGCCGAAGCGAAGGACGTGCTGGCCGGCGCGATGCTGCGCTACGCACGCACCGAGGCCGAAGCCGGCCCCGTCACGGCGCCGCGCAACGGCATCTCGTCCAGGCCCACTGTCACGCTGCTGGGCGAGATGTTCCCGGCCGACCCCGTGATCATCGGCGCCATGCTCGAGCCCATGGGCTTGGCTGCCGGCCCCACGGTGCCGACACGCGAATGGCGCGAGCTGTATGCGGCGCTGGACTGTGCGGCCGTCGCCGCCATCCATCCCTTCTACACCGCCAGCGTCCGTGAATTCACCACCGCCGGCCGGAGCGTCGTCGCCTCGGCGCCGGTCGGCCACGACGGCACCGAAGCCTGGCTGCAGGCCATAGGCAACGCCTGCAACATCGGCCAGGCGCAGATCGACGCCGCGAAGAACCGCTTCCTGCCCGTCATCAAGGCCGTGCTGGCCAAGACGCCCATCAAGGGCCGCATCACGGTCAGCGGCTACGAGGGCAGCGAGCTGCTCGTGGCCCGCCTGCTCATCGAAAGCGGCGCCGACGTTCCGTATGTGGGCAGCGCCTGCCCGAAGACACCCTGGAGCGCGCCCGATCTGGAATGGCTGCAGGCGCGCGGCGTGCACGTGCAGTACCGCGCCACGCTCGAGCAGGACATCGCCGCGGTGCGCGAATTCAAGCCCGACCTGGCCATCGGCACCACGCCGGTGGTGCAGGCCGCCAAGCAGGCCACGATACCGGCGCTGTACTTCACCAACCTGATCTCGGCGCGCCCGCTGATGGGCCCGGCCGGCGCCGGCTCGCTGGCCCAGGTGGTCAACGCGGCCATCGCCAACAAGGCGCGCTTCCAGCAGATGCGCGAGTTCTTCGATGACGTCGGGAACGGCGACAAGTCGGGCGTCTGGGAAGGTGTGCCGGTCGAGCGCCCCGAATTCCGCGCCGAGACCAAGCGCCAGGTCATCAAGCTGATGAAGAAGCGCAAGGCCGAGGAGATGATCTGATGAGTGAGCAGACCCCCAAGCTCGCTCCGCTCGCGTCCCCCCAAGGGGGAGCGCCGGCTGCGGCGCCCGTCTTCAAGCCGAAGCTGAACTACGTCATCGACCACGACCGCGCGGGCGGTTACTGGGGTGCCGTCTACGTCTTCACCGCCATCAAGGGCCTGCAGGTCATCATCGACGGCCCGGTGGGTTGCGAGAACCTGCCGGTCACGTCGGTGTTGCATTACACCGACGCGCTGCCGCCGCACGAACTGCCCATCGTCGTCACCGGCCTGGCCGAAGAACAGCTCGGCCGCGAAGGCACCGAAGGCGCGATGAAGCGCGCCCATGCCGCGCTCGACCCCGACCTGCCCAGCGTCGTCGTCACCGGGTCCATCGCCGAGATGATCGGTGGCGGCGTCACGCCCGAGGGCACGACGATCCAGCGTTTCCTGCCGCGCACCATCGACGAAGACCAGTGGCAATGCGCCAACCGCGCGATGTACTGGCTGTGGACGCAGTACGGCCTGCGCAAGGTGCCGCAGCGGGTGCCGTTCAGCGAGAGGCCGGCTGGCGAGAAGCCACGCGTCAACCTCATCGGCCCCTGCTACGGCACCTTCAACATGCCCAGCGACCTGGCCGAGATCCGCCGTCTGGTGCAGGGCATCGGTGCCGAAGTGAACATGGTCTTCCCGCTGGGCAGCCACCTGGCCGACGTGTCGCGCCTGGTCGAAGCGGACGTGAACATCTGCATGTACCGCGAGTACGGCCGCCTGTTGTGCGAGGCACTGGAACGCCCCTACCTGCAGGCCCCCATCGGCCTGCACAGCACGACATCCTTCCTGCGTGAACTCGGCCGCCTGCTGCACCTCGACCCCGAGCCCTTCATCCAACGCGAGAAGCACACCACTATCAAGCCCATCTGGGACCTGTGGCGCAGCGTCACGCAGGACTTCTTCGGCACCGCGAGCTTCGCGGTCGTGGCCGGCGAGACCTACGCGCGCGGTATCCGCCACTTCCTCGAAGACGAGATGGGGCTACCCTGCAACTTCGCGGTGTCTCGCACCGCCGGCAGCAAGACCGACAACGAAACCGTGCGTCAGCTCGTGCACGAGAAGACACCGCTGGTGATGTTCGGCAGCTACAACGAACGCATGTACCTGGCCGAAGTCGGCGGCGGCCACGGCCCGCGTCCGACCTACATCCCGGCAAGCTTTCCTGGCGCCATCATCCGCCGCGCCACCGGCACGCCCTTCATGGGCTACGCCGGGGCCACCTACATCATCCAGGAGTTCTGCAACGCGCTCTTCGACGCGCTGTTCAACGTCCTGCCGCTGGGCACCGACCTCGACAAGGTCGACGCCACGCCGGCGCGCTACTTCGGCGAACTGCCCTGGGACGACGACGCGCAGGCGCTGCTCGACGATGCCGTCGAAGCGCAGCCGGTGCTGGTGCGCATCTCGGCCGCCAAGCGCTGGCGCGACCAGGCCGAGGCCGACGCGCGTGGCGCCGGTGAAGGGCGTGTCAACGTCGAACGTGCGGCACTGGCCTGCACGGGTGTTCGACCCCCGGTGCCCGCATGAGGCGCAATCACTTCGATCGCCGGCCTGCCGGCCCACTGAATTGCATCGGGTGCATGGCGCATCCCTTGTCCCCGACGTTGCGGCAGCCCGCCGCGACCGCCCTTGCCGCGCGGGCTTTACGCGCGGTGCTGAAGGAGATTTCCTATGGCTGAAACCAAGGGCTCGATCTCGGGCCTGACCGACGAAGAAGCGCAGGAATTCCACCGCTATTACATCCAGGGTTTCATCGGCTTCACCGCCGTGGCACTGGCTGCACACATGCTGGTGTGGATCTGGCGTCCGTGGCTCTGATCAACTGATCAGACACACACCTGACAGAAAGCGATAAGTCATGGCTAATTTGAACAGTGCAATTCATTCGGCACCCATGGGTCCGGCGAACCGCAAGGAACTCCTGCTCTTCGGTCTGAGCTTTGTGGTGTTTCTGGTAATTGCCCTTACGGGCGCATTGCTGGGACGGCCGTGGCGGACGTGGCTGCCGGGTGCGGAAGGCGTGGAGTCGTTATTCGGTGGTGTGAAGGCCGCTGTCTACACCTTCATGTCGTATGTAATTTGAATTAGGAGCTCGGAACCATGTGGAGAATTTGGCGTTTGATCGACCCCCTTCGTGTCCTGGTGGCACAGGCGGTCTTCCTGTTCGGCATCGCAGTGATGATTCATTTGATCCTGCTGAGCACGAACAAATACAACTGGATGGACGGACCGCAGGCCAAGAAGGCCGTGGCATCGGCGAATTCGCCCATGCCGACGGCCCTGGCGTCGCTGTCGACGACGAAGCCTTAAAGCAAGTCGCGTCAGCGGCAGCGGGCGGGGCCGGTTCCCGGCTTCGCCCCGCTGCAACAAATTACTCGCCGCATTAGGGCGCATGCCCTGCGGTCGGAGGACTGAATATGGCCATGTTGAGTTTCGAGAGGAAGTACCGCGTTCGCGGCGGTACGCTCGTCGGGGGCGATCTGTTCGACTTCTGGGTGGGGCCGTTCTACGTCGGCTTCTTCGGGGTCACGACGATCTTCTTCTCCTTTGTCGGCACCGCGTTGATCCTGTGGGGCGCCGCCCAAGGGCCGACCTGGAACCTCTGGCAGATCAACATCGCGCCGCCCGATCTTTCATACGGCCTGCGCATCGCGCCGCTGATGGAAGGCGGCCTCTGGCAGCTCATCACCGTCTGCGCGATCGGGGCCTTCGTCTCGTGGGCGCTGCGCGAGGTGGAGATCTGCCGCAAGCTCGGCATCCAGCTGCACGTGCCCATCGCCTTCGGCATGGCGATCTTCGCCTACGTCACGCTGGTGGTCATCCGCCCCGTGCTGCTAGGCGCCTGGGGCCACGGTTTCCCCTACGGCATCTTCAGCCACCTCGACTGGGTGTCGAACGTCGGCTACCAGTACCTGCACTTCCACTACAACCCGGCGCACATGATCGCCATCAGCTTCTTCTTCACGACGACGCTGGCGTTGTCGATGCACGGCGGCCTGATCCTGTCGGCCAGCAACCCGCCCAAGGGCCAGTCGGTTAAGACCACCGACCACGAGGACACCTTCTTCCGCGACGCCATCGGCTACTCGATCGGCTCGCTGGGCATCCACCGCCTGGGTCTGTTCCTGGCGCTGGCCGCGGTCTTCTTCAGCGCGGTGTGCATCGTCATCAGCGGCCCGTTCTGGACCCGCGGCTGGCCCGAGTGGTGGGGCTGGTGGCTGAACATGCCGATCTGGTCGCAGTGGCCGCTGAAGTGAGCCAGGAGTAAACGCATGGAATACCAGAACCTGTTCACGACCGTTCGCGCCGTCGGCCCGCTGCACGGCGGCGTGCCGCTGCCCAAGGCCGACCTGCCGCGCGACTTCGCGCCCGTCGGCTTCAGCCCGATGGCCTGGCTGGGCATGGCGCAGATCGGCCCCATCTACCTGGGCCGGCTGGGCCTGGCGTCACTGTTCTTCGGCACGCTGTCCTTCGTCATCATCGGCTTCAACATGCTCGCCTCGGTGGGCTGGGACCCGGTGCAGTTCATCCGCCAGCTGTTCTGGCTTTCGCTCGACCCGCCGTCGCCCAAGTACGGCCTGAGCCTGCCGCCGCTGAACGATGGCGGCTGGTGGCTGATGGCCGGCTTCTTCCTCACGCTGTCGATCGGCCTGTGGTGGGTGCGCATGTACACCCGCGCCCGCGCCCTCGGGCTGGGTACCCACGTCGCCTGGGCCTTCGCCGCGGCGATCTGGCTCTTCCTGGTGCTGGGTTTCATCCGCCCGGTGCTGATGGGCAGCTGGAGCGAGGCGGTGCCCTTCGGCATCTTCAGCCACCTCGACTGGACAGCGGCCTTCTCCATCCGCTACGGCAACCTCTTCTACAACCCCTTCCACGCGCTGTCGATCGCCTTCCTCTACGGCTCGACACTGCTGTTCGCGATGCACGCCGGCACGGTGCTTTCATGCAGCCGCTACGGCGCCGAACGGGAGCTGGAACAGATCGTCGACCGCGGCACCGGTGGCGAGCGCATGGCGTTGTTCTGGCGCTGGACGATGGGCTTCAACGCCACCACCGAGTCCATCCACCGCTGGGCCTGGTGGTTCGCCGTGTTGTGTCCGCTGACCGGTGGCATCGGCATCCTGCTCACCGGCACCGTGGTCGACAACTGGTACCTGTGGGCCGTGCAGCACGGCGTGGCCCCGCCCTACCCGCCGGTCTTCGGCAACATGGTCGACCCGGCCACTCTGTCAGGAGTCAAGCCGTGATGAGGAACCTGATGCGATTCACCAGCCTGATGGCCACCCTGTGCGCCGCTGTCCTGCTCGCGGGCTGCGAGCGGCCGCCGATCGACACCGTGCAGCGGGGGTACCGCGGCACGGCCATGGAGCAGGTCTACAACCCGCGCACGCTGGCCCAGCAAATTCCGCTGAACCAGCCGCCCGCGGCGATGGATGTCGGCAGCCCCGACGGCCCGAAGGCCGGGCAGGTGCTGCAGAACGTCAAGGTGCTGGGCGACCTGAGCATCGGCCAGTTCACGGCGCAGATGGCGGCCATCACCGCCTGGGTGTCGCCCAAGGAGGGTTGCGCCTATTGCCACAACCTGGCCAACCTGGCCGACGACTCGAAGTACACGAAGATCGTGGCGCGCCGCATGATCCAGATGACGCAGAAGGTCAACGCCGACTGGAAGCCGCACGTGGCGGCCACCGGCGTCACCTGCTACACCTGCCACCGTGGCAACCCGGTGCCCGAGAAAACCTGGTACCAGCCACCGGCGCAGGACATGCGGGCCAACTTCATTGGCAACCGCAACGGACAGAACCTGGCCTCGCCTTCGGTCGGGCTGGCCTCGCTGCCGGCCGACCCGGTCACGACCTACCTGATCAAGCCGACCAACATCCGCGTTGGCGGCACGACGTCGCTGCCCACCGGCAACAAGACGTCGATCCAGGCCACCGAAAGCACCTACGCGCTGATGTTCCACTTCTCGGGCTCGCTGGGCGTGAACTGCACCTACTGCCACAACAGCCGATCCTTTGGCAACTGGGCCGAGAGCCCGCCGCAGCGAACGACCGCCTGGCACGGCATCTCGATGGTGCGCGAGCTGAACAACGACTACCTGCTTCCATTGGGCCCGACGTTGCCGAAGAACCGCCTCGGCCCCAACGGCGACACGCCGCTGGTGGCCTGCGCCACCTGCCATCAGGGCGCCTACAAACCGCTCTATGGCGCGCAGATGGCCAAGGACTGGCAAGGCCTGCTGGCCGTCAACGGCGCCGCCGCACCCGCTGCGGCCGCCGCCAGCGCGCCGCAGTGAAGGCCGGCTAGACAGCAAGCCCGCCGTATGAAGCCGAACGCGCTCCAGGGCCCGGTGCCGACAGCGCGTGCAACGGCGCCTGCGGCCCCCGACCGCACCACCGCGCGCGGCGGCGCGGCGCAGGGTGCAGTGCGCACGGTGGGCAGCGTGGCCGTGCTGGTGCTGGCCGACATGCAGCGCTCGGCGCGGCTGTGGGCCTGGGGCCGGCTGGTGCTGGGTGCGCGGCCATTGCACGGCGTGCCCGGGCTGAACTTCGTCAAGGTGCTGGGCAGCGGCGCCAACGGCGGCTTCGGTCTGGCCCCCAGCGGCACACACCGCGGCCTGTTCCTGGTCTTCGACGACGAATTGCACGCCCGCGCCTTCGTCGAACAGTCCCCCGTGCTCGCCGACTGGCGCAGCCATGCACGCGAACTGCTGGTGGCCGTGCTGCGCGCCTACAGCAGCAAGGGCAGCTGGGCGGGTGCGGCGATGCAGACCACGGCGACAGCACCCGAGGCCGGGCCCATCGCCGCGCTCACGCGGGCCTCCATCCACGCCGGCAAGGCGCTGAAGTTCTGGCGCCTCTCACCGCCAGCCGAACGTGCGCTGGCCGGCGCCGAAGGTTGCCTGCTCGCCGCCGGCCTGGGCGAAGCGCCGCTCGTGCGCCAGTGCACCTTCAGTCTGTGGACCGGCACGCAGGCCATGGACAACTACGCCCGCAGCGGTGCACACCAGCACGCCATCCGCACGGCCTACGGCGGCGGCTACTTCAGCGAGTCGATGTTCGTCCGCTTCGTGCCGCTGGAAGTGCGCGGCAGCTGGCAGGGGCGGCAGCATGGCTGAAGCGCTGCGCGACAAGCGTGTGGTGGTCATCGGCGCCGGCATCGGCGGGCTGGTGAGTGCCCTGCTGCTGGCACGCCAGGGCCTGCAGGTCACGCTGGTCGAGGCCGCCGCCGGCCCGGGCGGCAAGATGCGCCAGCAGCATGTCGACGGCGCCGCCATCGACGCCGGTCCCACCGTGTTCACGATGCGCTGGGTGTTCGACCAGATCCTGCACGCCGCCGGCTTTTCGACCGCCGAACTGCCGGCGCTGACGCCGCTGGACACGCTGGCCCGCCACGCCTGGCGCGGCCATGAAAACACGCTCGACCTCTTCGCCGACCGCGCACGTTCGGCCGACGCCATCGGGCGTTTCGCCGGCGCCGACGAAGCGCGCCGCTTCCTCGGCTTCTGCGACCAGGCCCAGAGTGTCTACGCAGCCCTCGAAGGCCCGTACATGCACGCCGGCAAGCCCAGCCTGTGGTCGATGACACGCGACCTCGGCCCCAGCGGCCTGGCCGCCCTGGCCAGCCTGGGCCCTTTCGCCAGCCTCTGGCGCACGCTGGGCCGCCACTTCCACGACCCTCGCCTGCGCCAGCTGTTCGGGCGTTATGCCACCTACTGCGGTGCGTCGCCCTGGCAGGCACCGGCCACGCTGATGCTGGTGGCGCAGGTCGAACTCGACGGCGTGTGGTCGGTGCACGGCGGCATGCACGCACTGGCGCAGACCTTCGCGCGCCTGGCCGAACAACGTGGCGCCACGCTGCGTTACGGCGCGGCCTGCGCCGCCATCCTCACGCACGACGGCAAGACCGGCGCCAGCCGCAAGGGCAGCGTGCGCGGTGTGCAACTGGCCAGCGGCGAAGAACTGACCGCCGATGCGGTGGTCTTCAACGGCACACCGCAGGCGCTGGTGGACGGTCTGCTCGGTGAAGCCGTGCGCCAGGCCGTGCCCTCGCTGCCAGTGAAGAAGCGTTCGCTCTCGGCCGTCACCTGGGCCGTGCGCACGGCCACCGCGGGCTTCCCGCTGGTGCGCCACAACGTCTTCTTCGAGCCCGACTACAAGGCCGAGTTCGACGACATCTTCGCCCGCCGGCGCCTGCCGCAGGCCGGCACCGTCTACGTCTGCGCGCAAGACCGCGATCAAGCCCACCCCGTGCAGCGGGGCGCCCCCGAGCGCCTGCTGTGCCTCGTGAATGCCCCGGCCGACGGTGACCGTCGGCCCTTCGATGCCCTGGAGACGGATCCATGCGAACGACAGAGCCTGGACCTGCTGCATGGCTGCGGCTTGCAGATGGCGATGCCGGCCACACAGGTGCAACGCACCACGCCGGCGGACTTCAACCAGGCCTTTCCGGCCAGTGGCGGGGCGCTGTACGGCCAGGCGACGCACGGCTGGACAGCGCTGTTCCAGCGCCCCGGTTCGAGCTGCCGGGTGCCGGGCCTGTTCCTGGCGGGCGGTGGGGTGCACCCGGGCCCGGGCGTGCCGATGGCGGCGCTGTCGGGCCAACTGGCGGCCGGGGCGCTGATGGCGCACCTCGCTTCGACCAGCCGGTGGCATCCGGCGCCTATCTCTGGTGGTACGTCGACGCGATCAGCGACGACGGCCGCCATGCCCTGACCCTCATCGCCTTCGTCGGCAGTGTGTTCTCGCCGTACTACGCCTGGGCCCACGCCCGCAACCCGGCCACCGAGGCCGAGAACCACTGCGCCATCAACGTGGCGCTGTACGGCGACGCCGGCCGGCGCTGGACCATGACCGAACGCAGCAAGACCAGCCTGCGCCGCAGCCGCGACGAACTCGTGGTGGGCCCCAGCCGCCTGCACTGGGACGGCAGCGCGCTGAACATCGATCTCGACGAAGTGAGCGTGCCCATCCCGCGGCGCGTGCGCGGCCGCATCCGGGTGTGGCCCCAGGGCCTGTCGAACTTCGTCACCCCCCTCGACGACGCCGGCCGCCACCGCTGGGGCCCGATCGCACCCTGCGCACGCATCGAGGTCGAACTCGACAAGCCCGGCGCGAAGTGGTCGGGCCAGGCCTACCTCGACAGCAACGAAGGCGACGAACCTATCGACCGCCCCTTCACCGAATGGGACTGGTCGCGCGCCGCGATGAAGGACGGCAGCACCGCCGTCATCTACGACGTGCGCCAGAAGACGGGCGCCGACCGCGTCATCGCGCGCCGCTTCAGACCCGACGGCGCGTCGGAAGACTTCGCGCCGCCACCGCGCCAGGCTTTGCCGCGCACCGCCTGGCGCATCAACCGCACGATGCGCACCGACGCCCACGAGCCCGCGGTCGTCGAGCAGACGCTGGAAGACACCCCCTTCTACGTGCGCTCGGTGTTGCGCTCGGGCCTGCTGGGCGAACGTGTGACCTCGGTGCACGAGACCTTGAACGTGCCGCGCGTCGTGGCACGCAGCACGCGCCTGATGCTGCCCTGGCGCATGCCACGCGTACGGTGACATGAAGCCCCCAAGCTCGCTGGCGCTCGCTACCCCCCAGGGGGGCCGTCCGCCTACGGCCCGGCAAAGCCGGTTCCGTGGCGGGAAGCTGGGTCCTGGTCGCGCGCCGTGGTCTTCTGAGGTGCCTCTCACATGAACCTCGACCTCATCCGCACGGTGACGCAGACCTGGCACCGCCTGGGGCCGCGCTTCCTGCCCTTCGCCGATGCCGCATCACCCGAGATGCCGCTGTCGCGGCTGCTGCGGCTGTCGCTGTTCCAGGTCAGCGTCGGCATGGCGCTGGTGCTGCTGGTGGGCACGCTGAACCGCGTCATGATCGTCGAGCTGGGTGTACCCGCTTCGCTGGTGGCGATCATGATTTCGTTGCCGGTGCTGTTCGCGCCGCTGCGCACGCTGGTGGGCTTCCGCTCCGACAACCACCGCAGCGCCCTGGGCTGGCGGCGTGTGCCCTACATCTGGAAGGGCACGATGGTGCAGTTCGGCGGCCTGGCCATCATGCCGTTTGCGCTGCTGGTGCTGTCGGGTGGCGGCACGGCGAGCCAGTGGCCGGCGTGGATAGGCCACGTCGGCGCGGGCCTGGCCTTCCTGCTCGTCGGTGCCGGCATCCACATCACGCAGACCGCCGGCCTGGCCCTGGCCACCGACCTCACGCCGACCGAGAACCAGCCCAAGGTGGTGGGGCTGATGTACGTCTCGCAGCTGCTGGGCATGATCGTCAGCGCCCTGGTCTTCGGCAAGCTGCTCGAGGACTTCAGTCCGGCGCGGCTGATCCAGGTCATCCAGGGCTCGGCGGTGGTGACCCTCCTGCTCAACGGTCTGGCGCTGTGGAAGCAGGAGTCGCGCCGGCGCGGCATGCTCAGTGCACCGCGCGGCGAGGAGCCCTCCTTCAAGCAGGCCTGGCAGCACTTCCTGCAGGGTGAACACGCGCTGCGCCGCCTGGTGGCCGTGGGCCTGGGCACGATGGCCTTCGGCATGCAGGACGTGCTGCTCGAACCCTATGGCGGCGAGGTGCTGGGCATGACCGTCGGCGCCACGACGCAGCTCACCGCCACGCTGGCGCTCGGCGGGCTGCTGGGCTTCGGGCTGGCCTCGCGGGTGCTGAGCCGCGGCGCCGACCCCTTCCGCATGGCCAGCATGGGTGCGCTCGTCGGCGTGCCCGGGTTCCTGGCCGTGATTGCCGCTTCCGCCGTGCAGGTGCCGATGATGTTTGCGCTGGGCGTGTGGATGATCGGCTTCGGCGGCGGACTCTTCGGCCACGGCACGCTCACCGCGACGATGCAGCTCGCGCCCAAGGAACAGGCCGGCCTGGCGCTCGGCGCCTGGGGTGCGGTGCAGGCCACCGCAGCAGGCGTGGCGGTGGCACTGGGCGGTGTCATCCGCGACGTGCTGTCGGGCATGGGCGAACACCAGCTGCTGGCGGCTTCGCTCAGCGCGCCGGCCACCGCCTACACCGCCGTCTACACGCTCGAGGTGGTGCTGCTGCTGGCCACGGTGGCCGCGATGGCACCGCTGCTGCGCCGTGCCGTCCAACCTGTGCCCACCTGAAGCCCCGCCCGCTGCGGGCCCGACACCCCCACGGCCTGCAGGCCAGGAGCCCCACACCATGAAGATCGCCGCCAACTACCGCAACACCACCACCGCCTGGGGACCCCGCATGAAAAACCGCCATTTCTGGGGCACGCCCCACACCGAGACCGACGCCCTGGCCTTCGAGACCGCGATGCGTGAACGCGCCGAGGACGTGGCCGCGGGCAAGTTCGCTGCGGTCGAGGCTGTCGACCACGCGCTGGAACAGGTGGCGCGCCGCTCCACCGGGCTGCTGCAGTTCAACACGCTGCTGGCGCTGGTGATGGTGATGCTGTCGTACAAGGCCGGCAGCACGGCGCTGGAACTGTTCTCGCAGTTCAACCGCTGGGGCTTTGCATTGGCCCTCGTGAGCTGCGTGCTGCTGCTGCCCAACCTGGCGCTGGTGTGGGCGGGCAACGCGGGCCACACGCTGCGTCACGCCCACGACGCCTACATGTTCTCGCTCAACATCCACAAGATGCGCGCGGCCCGCTACACCTTCGCGCTGCTGTTCACCTTCGCCGCCGCCGTGCTGACCCTGGTCTCGCTGACGCGCATCGGCTGAAACGCCGCGGCCCCGGTGCCGGCGGCGGGCGTCGGTGTTGTCAGTCCAGCGGCTTTTCGGCCGTGGGGACCGGTGCGGCCTCGTCGGGCACCTTGGCGATGTCCGAGGCGTGGTGCTCCATCGGGGTCTTCTTGCCCGGCTGGGGCGTCTTGTCGGCGCCGGGTGCGATGTCCTCGTCGCGGTGCTTCTTCTCCTGCTGCACCTTCTTGTCGTGGGCGATGTTTCTGGGATCGGTCATGGCGTGCGCTTTCACTGAGTAGGGGCGCATCGTCGCGTGAAAGCCGTGGCCGGCGGGTAGGACAAGAGGCCGCCGGCGGCCGGACAAGGCCGCGATCGTCCTGCGGCCGGCGCCGTCACACCGCTGGCGTCGTGAAGGGCAGCGCCACGGCACTGCCCGCGGGATCGAAGCGTTCGTATTCCGAGATCACCTGCGCCCCGAGCAGCAGCAAGGTGGCGGCGAGTTCCAGACTCAGCAGCACGGCGATGGCCGTGGTGAGCGAGCCGTAGACGGTGCCGATCTGCGACAGCGTCGTGAAGTACCAGACGAGCAGGTGGCGCGACAGCTCCCACAACAGCGCCGCGGCCACGGCGCCGAACAGCGCATGCGCAAGCGACGGCCGGCCCACGGGCATCACCAGGTAGATCGAGGTCAGCACGAAGACCTCGCCGGCCAGGCCGAGCAGGTAGAGCAGCAGCCCCGAGACGTGACCGAGCGACCAGTCACGCCACAGGAACAGCACGTGCCGTTCACCCATCGCCTGCAGGCTGCCGGCGACCAGCGTGACGAGCAGCAGCCCGAGCGCCAGGCACAGGATGTAGCAGTACGGGATCAGCGCCGACACCAGGAAGTGGCGGCGGCGGATCGCCACGCGGTGATGGAAGATCACCGACATCGCGTTCTCCAGCACCGTGAAGGCCAGCGAGCTGAAGAACAGCATGCTCAGCAGCAGCACCCATCCGAGCACGTCGCGGTGCGCCAGGAAACCCGCGAGTTCGGCCACGATGGCCTGCGACTGCCCCGGCACCAGCCACTCGAGATAGAGGCGCAGCGTCTGCAGCAGTTCGACGCGGTCGACGACGTGCGACAGCGCAATCACCGTCAGGATCAGCAGCGGCACGATCGACAGCAGCGCGTAATAGGCCACCGCCCCTGCCAGCAGCAGGCCCTGGTTGGCGCGGAAGCCGCGCAGCACCTGCAGCATGAACGCGCCAGGGTGCTTCACGACCTCGGCAAGTCGCTCGGGAGGGGGGTGCATGGTGGCGGCATCGTCAGCCGTGACTGCGGCGTCGTTTGTAGGAGGCACACCCGCCGTGCTGTCGGCCAGGCACTGCACCTGCTGCGTTCGCAGGCACGGTGCCGTGCAATGGCTTAGCCTTGCTGATGGACGATTCCTCCCCGCCGGCGCCCGCCACCGAAGCGCCGCCTTCTCTGCTGCAGTCGCCCGTCGACGTGCGCAGCGTTTCACTCGCGCTGCTGGCCACCATCGCGACGCTGTTCGCACTGCACGTCGGCAGCGCGGTGTTCATCCCGCTGCTGCTGGGCGTGACGCTGAGCTATGCGCTGAGCCCGCTCGTCGACCGCCTGGAGCGCCTGCGCCTGCCGCGCCCCCTGGGCGCCGCGCTGCTCATCGGCGCCATTGCGGGCGGCATCGGATGGGCGGCGTTTTCGCTCAGCGACGACGCCACGGCGCTGATCGAGTCACTGCCCGCCGCGACGCAGAAGGTGCGCGAGTCGGTGCGCGCGCAGCGCGGCCACGAATCGGCCATCGACAAGGTGCAGCGGGCCGCAACCGACCTCGAACAGGCCGCGCAGGAAGGCGCCGTGCCGCGACCGGCCGCGCCCCGTGGTGTCACCCGCGTCACCATCGAACGGGCGCGCTTCGACATCAAGGACTACCTCTGGACCGGTACGCTGGGTGCGGTGACGGCGCTCGGTCAGGCGCTGGTGGTGGCGTTCATCGCCTACTTCGTGCTGGCCTCGGGCAGCAGCTTCCGACGCAAGGTGGTGAAGATCGCCGGCCCGACCTTCGCGCGGCGGCGCATCACGGTGCAGGTGCTCGACGAGATCACCGAGCAGATCCACCGCTACCTGCTGGTGCAGGTGTTGATCAGCGTGCTTGTCGGCATCGCGACCTGGCTCGCCTTCCTGGCCATCGGGATGGAGCATGCGGCGGTGTGGGGTGTTGCGGCCTTCGTGCTGAACTTCGTGCCCTACATCGGCAGCCTGGCGCTGGCCGGCGGCGCCGGCCTGGTGGCCTTCGTGCAGTTCGGCAGCCTGAACATGGCGCTGGCGGCGGCCGGCATCACGCTGCTCATCCACGGTGTCACGGGCAACCTGCTGACCCCGTGGCTGACGAGCCGCACCAACCGGCTCAACGCAGTGACGGTGTTCGTTGGCGTGCTCGCATTCGGCTGGCTGTGGGGCATCTGGGGCCTGCTGCTTGGCGTGCCCATCCTGACCACGGTGAAGGCGGTATGCGACCGCGTCGAAGACCTGCAGCCGATCGGCGAGTTGCTGGGCAACTGAAAAAGAAAACAGGGGCCCGCATCCGAAGATGCCTGGCCCCCGTTGGAGGACCTCGGCAATGCCGAGGTCTTTACTGCTTCGCTGGGGTTGCCGCCTGTGCGGTGGTGGTCGGTGCCGCCATCGGGGCCTCCGCTGCCTTGGTCGCCTTGGCACCGCCCTGGTAGTAGGCCGGCAGCCACTGCGTCTTGGTCAGCAGCTGGTAGTGCACAAAAAGCGAGGTCAGGGCCACTGCACCCAGGAAAAGGGGCACGCCCACCGTGGGGTTGACCACACGCCAAATCTTGCCTTGGTTCATACGGTCTCCTTACTTAAGCCACGGGGAATAGACGTAGGCGAAGAAGTGCGCCAGGAGGGCGATGAGACCGAAGATTCGGGTCCCTTCGACCAAGCCCTGCTGCAGCTCTTCGGCTTCCGGGGTCGTGAGCCCCGATGGCCAAACTCTGTTGGGATCATCTGCCATGTTGTTCTCTCCAGATCAGACATACACCGTGCTGAACCCGCACGAGGGCTTTTGTGGCTGCGTTGGCCACGAAATTCCCCCAAGACTTCGAAGGGAACTCTACGCTTCACACTGTTGACCGTCAACTGACGTTTACAGCATGCAGTGTCAGTATTACGTGACATTTCGGGTCTTGCATAGACGGTAGGACGAGCCACCGCAGGGCACCTCACCTGAAGGCCCCCTGTTGCCGCGCCTGGCGCTCGGTCAGACCGATGACCCAGCCGATGCGGTCGTCGAAACTGCGCGAAGCCGGCCCCGATGCCGGCGCCGCGGTGGCCGCAGCGTCGACCAGGAACTGCACCGCCGGCAGCACCGCAAGGCGCGTGCGCCCCGAGGCCGGCGACATCACCATGGCGCTGGTGGCGCGGGCCAGCAGCGTCAGCTTGCGCTGCCTGGACACCACCGCGCGGTGGCCGATCGAATCGAGGCCGTGGCGTTCGATCTCGCGCCCGATCTCGGCGTAGACCAGGCGCGCGGCGTGGATGGCCGGGCGGCAGTCGCGCGGCAGCGCGGCGATGCCGTGGTCGGCCTTCGCATAGAGCGCATCGGCAGCGGCCAGCAGGCGCTGCACCACAGCGCCGATGGCGGGCGTGAAAACCGGGTTGTGCAGCCAGGCCGCGACGTCGACGCCGGCGTCGCGCAGCCACTGCCGCGGCAGGTACAGGCGCCCGTTGCGCGCGTCTTCGCCGACATCGCGCGCGATGTTGGTGAGCTGCATCGCCACGCCCAGGTCACAGGCGCGGGCCAGCGCCGATTCGCTGCGCACCCCCATCACCACGGCCATCATCGCGCCCACCGTGCCGGCGACACGCGCGCCGTAGGCCTGCACGTCTTCCAGCGTCTCGTAGACACGTGGCGTGGTGTCCCAGTAGAAGCCGTCGACCAGCGCGTCGAGCAATTCACGCGGCAGCTCGAAGCGGTGCACCACGCTGGCCAGCGCGCGGTCGACGTCGATGGCCTGCGGCCTGCCGTCGTAGATGGCGTCCAGACGGAGGTGCAGCTGCTGAACCGCGGCCGACGGGTCGGCACCGAGATCGATCTCGTCGTCGGCCAGGCGGCAGAAGGCGTACAGCGCGCAAGCCGGCGCGCGCACCCGCGCAGGCAGCAGTCGCGAAGCCGCGAAGAAGGTCTTCGAGCCGCCGCGCATCAGCGCGCTGCAGGCTGCCGCGTCGTAGGGCGGCAAGGCGTTCGGCTCAGACAAAGCTGCTGACATGCGGTACCACCGTTTCAAGGGCCTTGGCTGACATCAGGACACCGGGAACACCGGCGCCGGGGTGGGTGCTGGCACCGACCATGAAGAGGTTCTTCACGTCTTCGCTGCGGTTGTGCGGGCGGAACCAGGCGCTCTGCAGCAGCAGCGGCTCCAGACCGAAGGCGGCGCCCTTGTACGACAGCAGCCGGTCGTGGAAGTCCTGCGGCGTGGTGAAGTGCGAAGCCGTGATGTGCTGGCCCAGGCCCGGCATCAGCGTCTCTTCCAGCCGCTGCTGTACGGCCTGCCGATAGGGTTCGGCGTGCGCCGCCCAGTCGGTGCCGCTGTCCAGGTGCGGCACGGGGGCCAGCACGTAGAAGCAGTCGTGGCCTTCCGGCGCCATCGAGCGGTCTGTCGCCGTCGGACGGTGCAGGTAGAGGCTGAAGTCCTTGGGCAGGTGGTAGCGCTTGAACAGGTCGTTGAGCAGGCCCTCGTAGCGCGGGCCCAGCACCATGGTGTGGTGCAGCACGTCGTCAAAGCGCTTGTTGGTGCCGAAGTACCAGACGAACAGGCTCATCGAATAGCGGCCGCGTTCGATCTTCGCGTTGCTCCAGTGCTTGCGGTGCTGCGGCTCGACGAGGTGGCGGTAGGTCCAGGCCGTGTCGCCGTTGCTGACCACGATGTCGGCGCGGTGGTGGCTGCCATCGGCCAGCTCGATGCCGGTGGCCTTGCCGCCAACGACCGTGATGCGCTTGACCTCGGCGTTGCAGCGCACCGCCACGCCGCGCTCGGCCAGCAGCTTGACCATGCCTTTGACGATGCTGCCCGTGCCGCCCACCGCCCAGTGCACGCCGAAGCGCCGTTCCAGCGTGTTGATCAGGCTGTAGACGCAGGTCACGGAGAACGGGTTGCCGCCGATGAGCAGCGGGTGGAAGCTCATCACGATGCGCAGCTTGGGGTGCTTCAGGTGCCCCGACACCATGCGGTAGATGCTGCGCCAGCCTCGCATGCGTGTCAGCGAAGGCACGGCCTTGAGCAGGCTGCCGATGCCGTCGAAGGCCTGCGCGCCCATGTCCTCGAAGCCCAGCTTGTAGCAATTGGCGGCTTCGGCCAGGAAGCGTTCGTAGCCGGGCACGTCGTCGGGCGAGAAGCGCGCCACTTCGGCGCGCATGGCCGCAGCGTCGCCGCTGTAGTCGAAGTGCGTGCCGTCGTCGAAACGGATGCGGTAGAAGGGGTCGAGCGCACGCAGTTCGACATCGTCGGCAAGGCGCTTGCCGCACAGCGCCCACAGCTCTTCGAGCATGAAGGGCGCGGTGATGATGGTGGGGCCGGCGTCCCAGGTGTAGCCGTCCCGCTTCCACACGTAGGCGCGGCCGCCGGGGCCATCGAGCTTCTCGAAGACCTCGACGTGGTACCCCTTGACACTGAGCCGCACTGCCGCGGCCAGGCCGCCAAAGCCACTGCCGATGACGATCGCCTTGGGTGCGCCCAAGGGTGCGCGCCCCCCTTGGAAGGTGGGCACCACCGGCAGCCCGCTAACGGGCGTGAAAAAGCTTGTCATCGGCGTCGAGGGTTACAGCAGGAAGGGGCAGGGAGGCATTCGTGGACGGGTCGCGGGCCGTGCTGTCGCGCATGGCCCAGCGCCACAGCGCGGTGGCCTCCAGCGGCAGCACGAGCAGCCAGTGTTCGACGATGGCCAGAACCAGCAGCGTCGTCACCAGCCACAGGCCGGCGGCCGCGGCGCTGTCGCCGGGATGGCGCAAGGCCTCGCTGCCCAGCAGCACGGCCACCACGGTGGCAGCCGTCACCGCAAACGGGAACAGCAGGTTCATGCGGCGCTGGCGGAAGTAGCTGCCCAGGTAGCGCAGGTGCGGCGGCAGCAGTTGCAGGTTGAGGTTGCGCACACCGAGAAACACATTCAGCTTGGCGCTGATGCGCATGAACCAGAGCACGGCGAAGGTGGCGGCGCCGACGGGGTTGGCTTCGCCCCAGGTCAGCACCGCGATGACGATGCCCGACGCCAGGATGGCCAGCTCGTGCCAGAGGATGGTGTTCACCGCCTGCACGAAGCGCGGCCAGCCGCGCGCGCCGGCGTCCAGCGCGCGCTGGCGCGGGCCCGTCACCCAGCCGGTGAGAAAACTCAGCTCGTGCCAGCCCCAGACCAGCAACGCGCAGGTGAAGGCGCAGAAGACACCGGCCGTGGTCAGCTGGTCGGCGGTGTGCACCAGGCCCCAGAAAGCCCCCAGCGCCAGCAGCGAAGAGATCAGATGGCTCCAGCGGAAGGTGGTGCGCGGCAGCCCGTCGAGCAGCATCACGATGCCGGTGGAGAACCACCAGATGAACACCGCGAAGAGGATCGGCAGGGCTACGCTCATCACGTCATAGGCTCGCTTGACCAAGCACACCACCATGGAACCGGCTCTGCCGGGCCATAGGCGGGCGGCCCCCTTGGGGGGTAGCGAGCGAAAGCGAGCTTGGGGGCTTCATCTCACCAGGCCGGCGCCATGCGCACTTGCTCGGGCAGCGTGTGGCGCTGCACGGGCAGCAGGTACAGGCGCGCGAAGGTCGCTGCACCGGCCACCGCCAGGCCCGCCTGCTTCAGCTTGCCGATGAGCCCGCCCTGGGCCTTGGCCGCGTCCATGCGCTGCGACAGTTCGAAGAGGCGTGTCATGCCTTCGCGGAAGGCCGGGGCATCGGTGTCGAGCGAGACCGGGAAGACCTGCTTGGAGATCTCGGTCGTGATGCGGAAGACCTCGTAGTCGTAGCTCGTCGCGTCCAGGCCCATCGCGTTCTTCAGCATCGGCCGCGTGTGGTCGCGCACGTACATCGTGGCGTAGACGGCGAGCAGGAAAAAGCGGATCCACAGCGTGTTGGCGCCGCGCAGCAGATGCGGCTGCGAACGCATGATCAGCGCGAACGATTCGCCATGGCGGAATTCGTCGTTGCACCAGCGCTCGAACCACTTGAAGATGGGGTGGAAACGCTTGTCGGGGTTGCGCTCGAGCTGGCGGAAGATGGTGATGTAGCGCGCGTAGCCGATCTTCTCGGACAGGTAGGTGGCGTAGAAGATGTACTTGGGCTTGAAGTAGGTGTAGGCCTTGGTGCGCTTGAGGTCACCCAGGTCCAGCCCCAGGCCGAAATCCTTCAGGCTCTGGTTGATGAAGCCCGCGTGGCGCGATTCGTCGCGCGCCATGAAGCGCATCAGCGCCTTCACGTCGGGGTTGGCGACGTTCTTCTGGATCTCGTTGTAGAGGATGCAGCCCGAGAACTCGCTGGTCACGCTGCTGATGAGGAAGTCGAGGAACTCCTGGCGCAGTTCGGGCGACATCGCGGCCATCTGGGCACGCGCTTCGTCGGCGAATTCCGGCGTGCGCTGGAAGTGGTCGTGGTTGTTGTCGCCCTCGTACTCGGCCATCATCTTGTCCCACTCGGCACGGATGGGCGCCACGTCGATGCGGTCCATGGCGGCGAAGTCGGTGGTGTAGAAGCGTGGCGTCAGCATGTTGCTGGTGCGCGCCTTGCGCGCCACGTCCTCGGGGCTGTCGATGGTGGCGGCGTCGGCGTGGATGGCGCTCATGGCGTGGTCCTCTTCTGAACTTGAACTGCGGGGTCGGGCGCGCGCACGGTGAGCAGGCGCACGAAGCTGCCTGCGTTCGTCGGACCGAAGGAGTCGAGGTCGATGCGGCTGCCGGTGGCGGGGTCGACCAACGTCAGACGACCGTCGGCACGGCCGATGAGGTCGAAGGCCGCCTCGGAGCCGAGTTCACGCAGGCGGCGTTCCCGGGCCAGCGCGCGCAACGCGCCACGCAGGAAGCCGGCTTCGCCCTGCACACGTTCGAGTTCGACACCGGTCTTGCCGTCGATGACGGCCACGCTGCCGTCGGCGCGGTCTTCGAAACGCAGGCTGCGCGTGAGCACGGGGCTGGCGTCGGGGCTGCGGATCTGCGTGCCCGACAAGCGCACCGCGGCGACGCTGACCAGCGACACCAGCACCAGCGCGGCCGCCGCGATCAGCAGGCCCCTGGGGATGGTTTCGTTGTGGCTGTGGGTGGGGGTCATGACCAGGGCTCCTTCAGCGGCCGGCCAGCGCCGGTGTGCCGGCAGTGTTGTCGGCGGCGCGCGGCGCGGCCGTGGTTTCCTGCGTCACCACGCTCAGGCCGGTGCTGCGCGACCACGCTTCGGTCAGCAGGCGGGCCACCTCGGCCGCCTGCGGCACGCTGCGCAGCATCGGTTCGGGGTGCGCCAGGTGCCAGGGCCGCGCGTGCGGCCACAGGTGCAACCAGGCGATGCGGTCTTCACCGCTCAGGGCCAGCGGCAGGTCCCCTGTGCCGTCAGCTTCCAGGTGCAGGCCGGCGCCGGTGATGCGCTTGAAGGGAATGTTGAAGGTGAGCGTGAGCACGATGCCGATGCGCATCACGACACGCCGGTTGGTGACGCTGTAGACCGTGGCACGCGCCGACAGCCAGGCCATCAGTGAGAGCAGGCCGAGCGCAGTGCCGGCCAGCACGGCCATCCACACCACCGACAGCACCACCTCGCGCAGCGTGGGTGTACCGTCGAGCAGCACGGCCAGACGCAGCGCCATCAGTAGCGCGAAGTAGACGACCAGCTTGCGCACGTGGAAGGCGCGCTGCGCCAGGCGCTTCCAGTCGGGGCTGCCCTGCCACAGCAGGTGCTCGCCGGCCGGCAGCACCTCGGGCAGGCCGTGCACGGGCTCGAACTCGTGTTCCTGCCCGGCCGAGGGGGCGGTCCGGCGCACGGCTTTCACAGCAGCGGCTCCGCGCGGCCGGCTTCGGCGTAAAGCAGGCCGCCGCCGTAATACGCCGAGATCTTCTCTTCCTCGAGCAAGGTCACCACATCGGGTTGGCGCAGGCCGGGCACGTTGCCGAACTGGCCGCCCAGCAGCGCACCCACCGCCACCTCGTTGCGGCGCACACGCGCGAAGTTCATCGGCAGCAGCACGCGGCGGCCGCCGGCGGCGAGTTCGATCTCGGCGTAACGGAACAGGCTCTCGGCGATGTCGACCCAGAGGTCGACCACGGTGCCGGCCACCACACCATCGGCGCCGACGACGGGCAGGCCACGCGGGTCGGTGTCGCCACGCTGCACGGCATAGTCGGGCGCGATGCGCAGCGGGAGGATCTTCTGCGCACCTTCGAAGTTCACGTCGGGGCGGTCGGCGCGGTTGGCCCAGGAACCCGGGCCGACACCCGCGAGCAGCGGGTCACCGACGGGCACACGCGGCGCGCCGGCCCAGCGGTGCGCGGGCTCGGAGCCGGAGTTCGACTCCGGTGCGTTGTAGCGCGGCGCCTGCACCTCGTGGCCATGGCCCAGCAGGTAGGTCTTGGGCTCGGGAATGGGGAAACCCGTCACCTTGACGCCGTTGTCGGTTTCCATCGGGTAACCCTCGCGATGGTTTTCGCGCACGAGGTAGTAGCAGAGCCCGGCGAAGAACAGCCAGAAGGCATACAGCACGAGTTGCGCGACGTCGATGTTTTGCGTGATGGCTCCGGTACCCATGAGGGTCTCCTTCAATCGTGATTCAGCCAGGGAGGTCGGCCAGGCCGAACTTGCTGCCGGGGGCCCGGTCGGGCTGGCCCAGCGAACGGACGAGCGGGCCGACTGCAATCAGCGCCGCAAACAGCAGGTAAAGCTCGAGGTGGTAGACGAAGCTGTAGCCGGTGACCTGGCTGTCCAGCACTTCGCCTAGAGCGCCGTGGGTGGCCAGGGTCGACACCAGGTCACGCAGCCCGCCGCCCAGCGCGATGGCCAGGCCGCCGGCCGTGGCCTGCACGGCGCCCCAGGCACCCAGGGCCAGGCCGACGTGGTCGCGGTGTTCCAGCGTCATCGCCGCGGTGAGCATGCCGACGGCGAACAGGCCGCCGCCGAAGCCGATGAGCGCGGTGCCGCAGCGGAAGAGCCCCGGTGCGTCCAGCGGCGCGGCGAAGATCACGGCCGCGAAGGCCGGCAGGCCGGCGAGCAGGCCGACGGCCGCGACGCGATAGGGGTCGCCGCCGCGCGCCAGCCAGCGCGCCGCCAGCGCAAAGGCCACCAGCGCGCCGAGGGCCATCACCGCAGTCAGCGCGCTGGTGGCGCCGACGCTCAGCTTGAGGATCTCGCCGCCGTAGGGCTCGAGCACCACGTCCTGCATGCTGAAGGCGGCGGTGCCCAGGCCGGTGGTCCAGAGGAAGCGGCGCGCCTTGGGCTGGGCGATGAAACTGGCCCAGCGCGGCGCGAAGGCCGGCGCCGGTTCGGCGGCCGAGCGGCGGCGGTTGGGGTTGCGCGCTTCCTGCTTCCACACCGCCACGACACAGAGCACGGCGGTCATCACGCCAGCGCCCTGCACCACCTGCACCAGGCGGGTGGCCGAGAAGTCGGCCAGCAGCAGACCGAACAGCGTGCCGCCGCCGACCATGCCGACCAGCAGCATCACGTACATCAGCGCCACCACGCGCGGCCGCGTGGCCTCGGTGGACAGGTCGGAGGCCAGCGCCAGGCCGGCCGTCTGCGTGGCCTGCAGGCCCGCGCCAACGAGCAGGAAGGACACACCCGCCACCACATGGCCCACCCAGGCCAGGCCGAAGCGACCCTGCCCTGTCAGCAGCAGCAGCGCAAAGGGCAGCAGCGCCAGGCCGGCGAACTGCAGGAAGGCGCCGAGCCCGACGTAAGGCACACGCCGCCAGCCGATGGCCGACGCGTAGGTGTCGCTCCTGTGGCCGATGAGCGCGCGGAAGGGCGCGGCGATGATGGGCAGCGCCACCATCAGCGCCACCAGCCAGGCCGCGACACCCAGCTCGACGATCATGACGCGGTTCAGCGTGCCCACCAGCAGCGCCGTGGCCATGCCCACGCTGACCTGGAACAGACTCAGGCGCAACAGGCGTGGCAGCGGCAGGTCGGCCGTGGCCGCGTCGGCAAACGGCAGGAAACGCGGCCCGAGCTTCTTCCACTTCAGGGCCAGGCGCGAGGGCTGCTGCGTGCTCATGGTCTTCAGGGCCGCACCAGTTCCAGCGCTTGCGAGGTGTAGAAGCCACTGGCCACACGTTGCGTGCGGCCGATGTCGAACTGCGGCACGACCTTGGCCAGGCGCTTGTGCAGCGACTTCTCGGCCACCGGTTCGATCCAGGGCGCGCGGTTGCTGCGCGGGAACAGGCGGCCCACCGCGCGCATCGCGGCCAGCGCCGGGTTGCGCGGCGCAAAGGTGAAGACCATGGCGTGGCGTGTGCGCTGCGACCAGCTCTCGATCACGCGCACCATGTCGTGTTCGTCGTAGTGGATCAGCGAGTCCATCGCCACCACGTATTCGAAGCCGCCGAGCTGCGGTTCGAGCATGTCGCCGCTGCGGAACTCGATGCTGCCCGGCACCGGGTGCGTGGTCAGCAGCTCGGTCACCCGTTGCCGCGCCACGTCGACCAGCGAAGGCGACAGGTCGATGGCCACCACGTCGGCACCGCGGCGCGCCGCTTCCAGCGCCAGTGCGCCGGTGCCGCAGCCGGCGTCGAGCACGCGCGCACCGTGCAGGTCGTCGGGCAGATAACCCAGCAGCGTGGCGCGCATGCGGTCGCGACCGGCGCGCACCGTGGCGCGGATGCGGCCCACCGGCGCGGTGCTGGTGAGCTGTTCCCAGGCCTTCAACGCGGTGCGATCGAAGTAGTCTTCGATCTGCCCGCGGCGGGCTTCGTAGCTGGCGGCTTCCATGGCGGGCCGACTCAATCGAAACCCAGCAGGTCGAAGATGTCGCGGTCCTTCATCGGCACCGCGCTGTACTGCTTGTCGCCGAGCCACAGGTTGGCGGCCAGGCGCATGTACTCCTTCTTCACCGCTTCCAGCTCGGGGCTGGTCTCCATCTCGAAGAGCACGCTCTTCTTCAGGCGGCTGCGGCGGATGACATCCAGATCCGGGAAGTGCGCGGCCAGCTCGAGGCCGATCTTCGAGATGTACTTGTCGATCTGGTCGGTGGCCGCGCTGCGGTTGGCAATCACGCCACCCAGGCGCACGTTGTAGTTCTTCGCTTTCGCGCCGATGGCCTGCACGATGCGGTTCATCGCGAAGATCGAATCGAAGTCGTTGGCGGTGACGATCATGGCCCGGTCGGCGTGCTGCAAAGGCGCAGCAAATCCGCCGCAGACCACGTCGCCCAGCACGTCGAAGATCACCACGTCGGTGTCTTCGAGCAGGTGGTGCTCCTTCAGCAGCTTCACCGTCTGGCCGACGACGTAGCCGCCGCAGCCGGTGCCGGCCGGCGGGCCGCCGGCCTCGACGCACATCACGCCGTTGTAGCCCGGGAAGACGAAGTCCTCGACGCGCAGTTCCTCGGCGTGGAAGTCCACCGTCTCGAGCACGTCGATGACGGTTGGCAGCATCTTCTTCGTCAACGTGAAGGTGCTGTCGTGCTTCGGATCGCAGCCGATCTGCAGCACGCGCTTGCCCATCATGCTGAAGGCCGCCGACAAGTTGCTGCTGGTGGTGCTCTTGCCGATGCCACCCTTGCCGTAGATCGCAAACACCTTGGCGGTGCCGATCTTCACGTTGGGGTCGAGCTGCACCTGCAGGCTGCCTTCGCCATCCTCGCGCGGCGAGGCCTTGCGTACCTTGGGGTACGGGAGAGTCACGGTTTCGGTCATGCGGCAGCCCTTTCTTCGAACACGCCTTCGAGGCGGTCTTCCAGCTCTTCGCCTGCACGTTGCAGGGCCTCGAGCGTTTGTGCATCCGGCTGCCAGTACTGCCGCCGATGTGCTTCGAGCAGACGGTTCGCGACCTTCGCGGACGCCGTCGGATTGAGCTTCGCCAACCGCTCGCGCATCGCGGGGTCGAGGACGAAGGTCTCCGAGAGTTGCTGGTAGACCCAGGGCTGGACCTGCCCCGTGGTCGCCGACCAGCCCATGGTGTTGGTGAGGTGCACCTCGATCTGGCGCACGCCCTCGTAGCCGTGTTCCAGCATGCCTTCGTACCACTTCGGGTTCAGCATGCGGGTGCGCGTTTCCAGCGCCACCTGCTCGCCCAGCGTGCGCACGGTGCCGCCGCCGATGGCATCGTGGGTCTGGTCGCCGATGTAGACCGGGGCCACCGTGGCAGCCTCGCCCTGCTTGATCGACTTCGCACGCTTGACGGCGCGGCTGATGCCGCCCAGCGTGTCGAAGTAGGTGTCGATGGTGGTGACACCCAGTTCGACCGAGTCGAGGTTCTGGTAGGCCAGCTCGACACCCGACAGCACCGACTGCAGCAGCTGCGCGTTCTGCACCGGGCGGCCGCTGCGGCCGTAGGCGAAGCCCTTGCGGCGCGAATAGGTCTCGGCGAGTTCGTCCTCGTTGTCCCAGCGCGCGTTGTCGACGAGCAGGCTGACGTTGGCACCGTAGGCGCCTTCGGCGTTGCCGAAGACGCGCAGCGAGGCGGTCTCGATGTCGCCACCCTGCTCGGCCATGAAGGCCAGCACGTGCTTGCGCACGAAGTTGAGCTCGACGGGCTCGTCGGCGCTGGCGGCCATGAAGGCGGCCTCGGCCAGCAGCTTGACCTGCAGCGGCAGCAGGTCGCGGAAGATGCCCGACAGCGTGATGACGACGTCGATGCGCGGCCGGCCCAGTTCGGCCAGCGGAATGAGTTCGGCACCGGCCAGGCGGCCGTAGCTGTCGAAGCGCGGCTTGGCGCCCAGCAGGGCCAGCGCCTGCGCGATCGGCCCGCCTTCGCTCTTCAGGTTGTCGGTGCCCCACAGCACCAGCGCGATGCTCTCGGGCAGCGCGTGGCCGTCGGACATGTGGCGGGCCAGCAGGCGTTCGGCCTGGCGCGCGCCGTCCTTCACCGCGTAGGCGCTGGGGATGCGGAAGGGGTCGAAACCGTGCAGGTTGCGGCCGGTCGGCAGGATGGCCGGGGTGCGCAGCAGGTCGCCGCCCGGCGCGGGGCGGATGAAGCGGGCGTCGAGTGCACGCAGCAGGCCGGGGATCTCGTGGTCTTCGGCCATCAGACGGTTGCTGTCGGCCAGCGACTGCAGCAGGGCCTCGCGCTCGGCGTTGCCAGCCGCCAGCGCCGCGGCCGGCTGTCCGGCCACCAGCGCCTGCACGGTGGCGCGCTCCAGGCGCTGGCCGTGGCTGGCCTCGGCCAGCGACAGCAGCAGGTCGACACGCTGTTCGGCGGTGGGCACCGTGCCCACGATGTGCAGGCCGTGCGGGATCAGCGTGTACTCGAGTTCGAGCACGGCCTCGCTCAGCCGCGCCACGTGTTCGCCAGCGCTGTCCGGGCCCTCTGCGCCCCAGGTCGGCTCGGCCGCGGCCAGTTCCAGCACGGCGGCCTGGCTCTGGATCATCTCGCCGAGTTCGGTGCGTTCACGCTCGGCCTCGGGCTCCAGGCTGCGGTAGCGCTCGATCGCGGCCTTCAGGTCGACCAGCCCCTTGTAGAGACCCGCCTGCGCGGTGGGCGGCGTCAGGTAGCTCACCAGCGTGGCGGCGGCACGGCGCTTGGCGATAGTGCCTTCGCTGGGGTTGTTGCTGGCGTAGAGATAGAAGTTCGGCAGGTCGCCGATCATGCGGTCGGGCCAGCATTGCGCGGTCATGCCGTTCTGCTTGCCGGGCATGAACTCCAGCGCGCCGTGGGTGCCGAAATGCAGCACGGCGTGGGCGCCGAAGTCCTCGCGCAGCCAGCGGTAGAAGGCCGAGAAGGCGTGCGTCGGGGCGAAGCCCTTCTCGAACAGCAGGCGCATCGGGTCGCCTTCGTAGCCCATGCCGGGCTGGATGCCGACGAAGACGTTGCCGTAACGTTCGCCCAGCACCTGGATGCAACTGCCGTCGCTTTGCAGCTTGCCGGGCGCCGGGCCCCAGGCGGCTTCGATCTGCTTCAGCCAGCGTTCACGCTTGACGTGGTCGTTGGCGGGAATGCGCGCGTGCACGTTGGCCATCGCGCCCCACTGCTCGGCGTTGCCCTGGATGACGCTGTGGCGCAGCGCGTCGACGCTGGCCGGCATGTCGACGGTGTAGCCCTGGGCCTTCATCGCGGCCAGCGTGTTGAAGAGGCTCTCGAACACCGACAGGAAAGCCGCCGTGCCGGTGGCACCCGCGTTGGGCGGGAAGTTGAAGATCACCAGCGCCACCTTGCGCTCGGCGCGCTGCGAACGGCGCAGGTCGACCAGACGGCCCACGCGGGCGGCCAGCATGTCGGCGCGTTCGCTGCAGGCGAACATGTCGTGCGCGCTGTCCTTGTCTTCGCCGTTGCCGTCGGTGGCGTTGAAGGTGCAGGCGCGCTCGCAGCCGGTGCAGGCGACGTGCGCCACGTTGCCGCGGCCGCCGTAGACCATCGAGCCGGTGGCGCCGTCGAGTTCGGGGATGGCCACCATCATCGTGGCTTCCACCGGCAGCAGGCCACGTTCGCTGCCGCCCCACTGTTCGAGCGTCTGGAACTCCACCGGCGTCACCGCCAGATAGGGCACGTCGAGCTTGGCCAGGATGGTCTCGGCCGCCTTGGCGTCGTTGTAGGCCGGCCCGCCGACGAGCGAGAAGCCGGTAAGCGAGATCACGGCGTCGACGAGCGCCTGCTCGCCGTCGAAGAAAAACTTGTCGATGGCCGGGCGGGAATCGAGGCCGGTGGCGAACACTGGCAGCACACGCAGGCCGCGGGCTTCGAGTGCGGTGATCACGCCGTCGTAGTGGCCGGCGTTGCCCGCCAGCAGGTAGGAGCGCAGCAGCAGCACGCCCACGGTGCCACGCTGGCCGCTGGTGGCCGTGCGCGGCAGGTCGGCCGCGTGTTCGGACAAGCGCCTGGGCAGGCGCGGGTGGTAGACGCCGAGTTCCGGGTAGTCCACCGGCTCGTGCGTGCGGGCCACGCCACGCAGCGTGCGGCGCGCGCCGTCGGCATAACGGTCGACCAGGAAATGCACCATGTGGCCGACGTTGTCCTCGCTGCCCGCCAGCCAGTACTGCAGGGTCAGGAAGTAGGCGCGCACGTCCTGCGCGGTGCCGGGGATGAAACGAAGGATCTTCGGCAGCCGGCGCAGCATCTTCATCTGCTCGGCACCCGCAGTCGTCTTGCCCGCGTTGTCGGCCTTGTTGTCGGCCGTCTGCTTGGCCTTGCCGCGCAGCCGCTTGAGCAGCGACACGAAGCCGCTGGCCGGCGCCGACATGTCGAACTTGCCCATGCGCGTGAGCTTCGTCACCTCGGCCGCGCTCATCGCGCAGACCATGGCGTCGCACTGTTCGCGGCGCGCCTGCAGCGTGGGCAGCAGGGGCAGGAAGTGGTCTTCCAGGAAGAGCATCGTGACGATGACGATGTCGCCAACGGCGATGGCGGCCTTGCAGCGCGCCAGCGCGTGGTCGTCGTTGCCCCACTCGTCGGCGGCGTGCACGCTGAACTCCAGGCCCGGCAGCTGCCGCGACAGCGTGCGGCCGGCACGCTGGGCGGCGCTGGCCAGGTGGCTGTCCATGGTGACCAGCACGACGCGCATCGGCGCCGGCTTTTCTGCCGCGCGGCTGGCCGGCTTCGCACGCGACCACAGGGCGCTGACCGCCGGCAGCGTGCTGCTGCTCAGGGACAGGCTGGCGCCGGCGGGCTCAGCGGCTGAAATGGGCTTTGGCATCGTAGAGGGTCTCGACGGTGATCTGGGCCACGCCGCGTTCGACGGCATAGGCTTCGGTGTTGCGCTTCGCTTTGCCACGCACGAAGAAGGGAATCTTCTTGAGTTCCTTCTCTGCGTCGGCGGTCCAGGGCGCGGTGCCACCGGGCAGAACGATCTGGGCGGGTGCGGCCGCAGGGGTCGGGGCGGCCACGGGTTCGGCAACCGCCACGTCGTGGCAAGGCGCAGCGGGCTCGACCTCGGCACGGCGCGCGGCCGATCCCAGGTGTGACGGGGCGGCTTCGTCGTGGAACTCGAAGTCACCGCGGAACATGTTCAGCAGGTGCTCTTCCAGGCCCATCATCAGCGGGTGCACCCAGGCGTCGAACATCACGTTCGCGCCTTCGAAACCCATCTGCGGGGCGTGACGCGCCGGGAAGTCCTGCACGTGCATCGGCGCGGAAATCACCGCGCAGGGAATGCCCAGGCGCTTGGCAATGTGGCGTTCCATCTGCGTGCCCAGCACCAGCTCGGGGTGCAGTTGCGCCACGCGTTCCTCGACGTCGAGGTAGTCGTCGCTGATCAGCGCTTCGCAGCCGTAGAGCTTGGCGGCGTCCCGCACGTCACGCGCAAATTCGCGGCTGTAGGTGCCCAGGCCGACGACCTCGAAGCCGAGTTCGGTGGCCGCGATGCGCGCCGCCGCGACCACGTGCGTGGCGTCGCCGAACACGAAGACACGCTTGCCGGTGAGGTAGGTCGAGTCGACCGACTTCGAATACCAGGGTGAACGTGCGCGCGGGTCGTCCAGCAGCGGGGCGGCGTCGGCGCCGCTCAGCGCCGCGACTTCGCGGATGAAGTCGCGCGTGGCGCCGACACCGATCGGCACCGTCTTCACCACCGCCTGGCCGAAGTTGCGCAGCAGCCACTGCGCGGCCTGCATCGCCACTTCCGGGTACATCACGACGTTGAAGTCGGCCTCGCCCAGGCGCGTCAGGTCGTGCGGCGTGGCATCGAGCGGGGCGACGACGTTGATTTCGACGTCCAGGCGGCGCAGCAGGTCCAGCACTTCGCGCAGGTCGTCCTTGTGGCGGAAGCCCAGCGCTGTGGGGCCGAGCACGTTGCAGCGGATCTTCTGGCCGGCTTCGCGTTCGCGCTTCGTGCCGGCTGAACTGCCGAGTGCGCCTTCGGCGCGCGTGGGCACATGCGGCGTGCACAGCGCGCGCACCAGCTGGTAGAAGGTTTCCGACGCGCCCCAGTTTTCCTTGCGCTGGTAGGCCGGCAGTTCCAGCGCCACCACCGGGCAGGGCAGGTTCAGCGCCGCGGCCAGGCCACCTGGGTCGTCCTGGATCAGCTCGGCGGTGCACGAGGCGCCGACGATCATGGCCTGCGGCTTGAAACGCTCGTAGGCGCTGCGGGCGGCGTTCTTGAACAGTTCGGCGGTGTCGCCGCCCAGGTCGCGCGCCTGGAAGGTGGTGTAGGTGACCGGCGGGCGCACGTTGCGGCGCTCGATCATGGTGAACAGCAGGTCGGCGTAGGTGTCGCCCTGCGGGGCGTGCAGCACGTAGTGCAGGCCCTTCATCGCGGTGGCGATGCGCATCGCGCCGATGTGCGGCGGGCCTTCGTAGGTCCAGAGCGTGAGCTGCATGGTCAGGCCGCCATCGGGGTGGACAGCAGCGCACGGCGGCGCAGCGGGCGGGCGAAAAGTTCGGCCAGGTCACCGGCCTGCTCGTAGCCGTGGATCGGGCTGAACACGAGCTCGATCGCCCACTTCGTGGTCAGCCCTTCGGCCTCCAGCGGATTGGCCAGGCCGAGACCACAGACCACGATGTCGGGCTGCTGGGCGCGGCAGCGGTCGAGCTGCTTTTCCAGGTCCTGGCCTTCGCTGAGCACGGTGCCGGCGGGCAGCAGCGCCAGCTCTTCGGCCAGGTGCTCGCGGTGCAGGTAGGGTGTGCCGACCTCGGTGAGCTGCATGCCCAGTTCACGCGCCAGGAAACGCGCCAGCGGAATCTCGAGCTGCGAGTCGGGGAAAAAGAAGATGCGCTTGCCGGCCAACGCCGTGCGGTGGCGCGCCAGTGCCGCCTCGGCACGGGCGCGGGGGGCGGCGGTGGCGGCATCCACCTTGTCGGCGCCGATGCCGAAAGCCGCCGCGGCGGCCTGCAGCCAGCGTGTCGTGCCTTCGGCGCCCAGCGGGAAGGGTGCGGCGATGCGGCGCGCGCCGCGCGCTTCGAGCAGCCGCGCGGTGTCGGCCAGGAAAGGCTGGGCCAGCAGGAAACGCGTGTTGGCGCCCACGGCCGGCATGGCGTCGCTGCGGCGCGCCGGCAGGAAGGCCACCGGCGGCAAGCCGATCTGCGCGAACAGCCGCGTGAACTGGTCTTCCACCACATCGGCCAGCGCGCCCACCACCACCAGCGAAGGCGCGGCGTTTGCCGCCGGCACGGGCAAACCCGGCACCAGCGACGCCAGGCAGGCGTCTTCGCCCTGCGTGAACGTGGTCTCGATGCCGCTGCCCGAGTAGTTCAGCACCCGCACCTGGGGGGTGAAGCGTGTGCTCAGGCGCTGCGCGGCGCGTGACAGGTCGAGCTTGATGACTTCCGACGGGCAGGACCCCACCAGGAACAGCGTGCGAATGTCCTTGCGGCGTTCGAGCAGGCGGGTGACGACACGGTCGAGTTCGTCCTGCGCGTCGGCCAGGCCGGCGAGGTCGCGCTCGTCGATGATGGCGGTGGCAAAACGCGGCTCGGCGAAGATCATCACGCCGGCGGCGCTCTGGATCAGGTGGGCGCAGGTGCGTGAACCGACGACGAGGAAAAACGCGTCCTGGATCTTGCGGTGCAGCCAGACGATGCCGGTCAGGCCGCAGAAGACCTCGCGCTGGCCGCGCTCCTTCAGCACCGGGGCGGTGCTGCAGCCGCCGCCAGCATCGACATGCAAGGGGATGACGACGCTCATGCGGCCACCCCGCGCAGCGGCGCCGCACTGCGGCGGGCCGCTTCGTCCAGCCGCGCCAGGCGCAGCTTCCAGACGAACTGCGCGGCGTTGACGACGTAGGTGGCATAGGCCGCGAGCGCCAGCAGCATCTGGCCGCGCGGGCCCAGGGCCCCGGTCAGCAGCGCCACCACGTAGGCGGTGTGCAGCGCCAGCACGAGCATGCTGAACACGTCTTCCCAGAAGAAGGCCGGGGCGAAGAGGTAGCGGCCGAAGACGACCTTCTCCCAGATCGCGCCGGTGACCATGATGGTGTAGAGCACCGCCGTCTTCACCAGCACCGAGACGGTGGCGGCCACCAGGCCTTCGCCGCTGGCCAGGAAACGCAGCACCAGCACGGCGCTGACCAGGAAGACCCCGAACTGCACCGGCGCCAGCACGCCCTGCACCAGCGTCCAGACGGTCTGGTCGCGCCGCACTCTCTGTTCAGCGGTGTACAGCGGGGGGCGCTGTGCAGCTGCGCGGGGGGCCAGGGTCGGCCGCTCTGATCGGTTCATGGCGCAGAGACTAGGCGCTGAAACGGCAACTGTCAATTCAGGTAGACGTAAATCCCGGTTGACACTATCGACGCCCCTTGGACAGCCCCTGGACAGCCGCTCCACCCCGTCCGCATCGACCCCGACAAGCACTGCTCAGTCGCCGGGTCGGTCCGGGGCTTGGTGGAAACACCGAGGAAAATACTTTCTTTGACGGCCGCCCTGCTGCGGTTTACAACCCTGCCCGACGTGAAAGAAAAACATCCCCGGATCGAGCCGCTGAAGTTGGGCGGGCGAGCACACACCGGCGGTTCACAGGCGCGCTGGTCGCCTGTCGACCGTCGCCTTGCCGTGTCGCCGCATGCCCGCCCTCTCCTGGCCCGCCATGACATGGCCGCAGTTGCAGGAGGCAGCGATGCAGAGTGAACCCAACGGCGGCAGCGTGGCCTCGGATGCCCAAGGCCGGGAAAGTGAATGGGCCAACGAAGAGCCGGCTGCCTTCTGGCCCGACACCGCCGCCGGCCGCGTGGCCGCGAAAGACCGCCTGGCGCGCCTGGCACGCACCATCGAGACCGACGTCATTCCGCGCCTCGTGCAGGCGCACCGGCCCGGCGCTGCCAACCCGCAACCCGGTTCGACCGTCACGTCGGCGGCCGACGTGGACACCTTCGTCGATCTCATCATCCATGCCAGCGAAGCCGACGCCGTGCGCACCATCGACGGCCTGCGCGAACGCGGCGTGGCCATCGAGTCGATCTATCTCGATCTCTTCGGCCCCACCGCCCGCCGCCTGGGCGAGATGTGGGAAGACGACAGCTGCGACTTCAGCACCGTCACCGTCGCGCTCGGCCGCCTGCAGCGCCTGCTGCGTGAACTGAGCCCGGCCTTCGGTACCGAGATCGAACACCCGGCCAACGGGCGCCGCGCGCTCTTCGTGCAGCCGCGCGACGAGCAGCACAGCTTCGGCCTGTCGATGGTGGCCGAGTTCTTCCGCCGCGACGGCTGGGACGTCATCGGCGGTGTCGGTGGCGCCGTCGCCAGCCCGCAGACGCTGGTGCGCGACGAGTGGGTCGACGTCGTCGGCTTCTCGGTCGGCAGTGACGGCCGTCTGCCGTGGCTGCGCGAAAGCATCGCCGCCGTGCGCGCCGCATCGCGCAACCCGACGCTGGCCGTGCTGGTGGGCGGCCCGCCTTTTGTCGCCCACCCCGAGTGGGCCACCGAGTGTGGTGCCGATGGCACGGCGCGCAACGGCAAGGAAGCCCCACTGGTGGCCGAAAGGCTGCTTGGACGCGCCCGACTCCGAACAACCTAGAATCAGGGCTTGGCAGCGCTGTAAACTTTGGCTGACAATAACAACTGTCAACGCAAACTAACAGCCGAAGCCCATGCCGAGAACCTCAGGCGAGCCGCCGCCTCTAGGCGCCCTCGACGCCAGGAGCGCATCGCGCCTGATGCGCGCGTCGAGCGACATCGCGCTGGTGCTCGATCTCGAGGGCACCATCCTCGACGTCGTCACTCACGGTGACGATGCCGCGTCGAAGCAGGCGCAGGCCTGGCGCGGTCAGCCCTGGGTCAAGACGGTCTCCACCGACAGCCGACAGAAGGTCGAAGCCCTGCTGCGCGACGCACATGCCGCAGCCGACGCCGAGATCGGGCGCTCGCGCCAGATCAACCAGCTCGTGGCCGACGGCGACGACCTGCCCTTGCTGTATTCAGCAGTGCGGCTGGGCGACAGCGGCACGCCGGCGCGCGGCAAGGCCCGCATCGTGGCCTTCGGCCGCGACCTGCGCGCCATGGTGGCACTGCAGCGCCGTCTCATCGAAACCCAGCAGGCGATGGAACGCGATTACTGGCGTTCCCGCGAGGCCGAGACACGCTACCGGCACCTGCTGGAAACCTCCTCCGAGGCCGTGCTCATCGTCGACGGCAGTTCGCAGAAGGTGCTGGAAGCCAACCCCGCAGCGCGCACGCTGTGCGGCAACACGCGGCCCAAGCTGGTCGGCGTGGCGCTGACCGCGCTCTTCGACGCCGCCCACGGTGAACGCCTGCAAGACTTGCTGGCCGCGGCACGTTCGGTGGGCAAGAAGGACGCCGTGCGCGCCCGCCTGGCCGAGGGTTCCTCCGAGGTCAACGTCTCGGCTTCGGTGTTTCGCCAAGAAGACGCCGTGCTCGTGCTCGTGCGCCTGGCCCCGGTGGCCACGCCCGGCGCCACCGGCAAGGCCGGCGCCGGGCGCCGTGCTGCGGCGGCCAGCGAGCACGCCTGGGAAACCACGCTCGCCACCTTCGTGCAGAACTCCCCCGATGGTCTGGTCTTCTGCGACGACGGCGGCCGCGTGCTGTCGGCCAACCGCGCGTTCCTGACACTGGCCGAGCTGAGCACCGAAGACCAGGCCCGCGGCCAGGCCCTCGACCGCTGGCTCGGCCGCACTGGCGTCGAGCTCGGCGTGCTCATCACCAACCTGCGCCAGCGCGGCACGGTGGGCCGTTTCGTGACGGCGCTGCGCGGCGAGTACGGCACCGAGATCGAGGTCGAGATCTCGGCGGCACAACTGGCGCCTGGCGGCGACACGGTGCTGGCCTTCGCCATTCGCGACATCGAGCGCCGGCTCAAGCCCGAGGCCGATACCGGCCGCGCGATGACACGCTCGGTCGGCGAGCTCGCCGAACTGGTGGGTCGCACGCCGTTGAAGGACATCGTCTCGGAAACCACCGACCTCATCGAGCAGCTGTGCATCGAGACGGCGCTGGAGATGTCGCACGACAACCGGGCCTCGGCGGCGCTGCTGCTGGGCCTGTCGCGGCAGAGCCTGTACGTCAAGCTGCGGCGTTACGGCCTGGGCAGTCTGGGCGGCGAGGAATAGGCGATACCCCTAAACGGGGAAGTCCAGGTGTAAACGTAGGTTGACGTCAGGAAGTGTCAAGTGCAATATGCACTCATGACTTCCACGGCCCAGGCGCCCCCGCCGAACTTTCCCGCGCCTTCGGTCATCGCCGAGCTGCTGAAACCGGTCACCTGGTTCCCGCCGATGTGGGCCTTCAGCTGCGGTGTCATCGCCTCGGGTGTGCCGCTGGCGGGCCACTGGGGATTGATCCTCGTCGGCGTGCTGCTCAGCGGCCCGCTGGTGTGCGCCACCAGCCAGGCCGTCAACGACTGGTTCGACCGCCACGTCGACGCCATCAACGAACCGCAGCGCCCCATCCCTTCCGGGCGCATGCCGGGCCGCTGGGGTCTTTACGTCGCCATCGTCTGGACGCTGCTGTCGCTGGCGGTGTCGACCGCGCTCGGGCCCTGGGGCTTCGGCGCCGCCGTGGTGGGCCTGCTGCTGGCCTGGGCCTACAGCGCGCCGCCGTTCCGCCTGAAGCGCAACGGCTGGTGGGGCTGCCTGGCCTGCGGCATCTGCTACGAAGGCCTGGCCTGGGTCACCGGCGGCGCCGTGATGGCCGGCGGCCAGGCGCCGGCGGTGGCTTCGCTGCTGCTCGCGGCGCTGTACAGCGCGGGCGCCCACGGCATCATGACGCTGAACGACTTCAAGGCCATCGAGGGCGACCGACAGACGGGCATCGGCTCGCTGCCGGTGCGCCTGGGTGTGCAAGGCGCGGCGCGCGCCGCCTGCGTGATCATGGCGCTGCCGCAGTTCGTGGTGCTGGGGTTGCTGCTGCACTGGGGCCAGCCGGTGCACGCGCTGGGCATCGTCGGCCTGCTGATCGGGCAGGGGCTGATGATGAGGCGCTTCCTGGCCGACCCGGTGCGCCACGCACTCTGGTACAGCGGCTTCGGCGTGCCGCTCTTCGTGTCCGGCATGATGGTCAGCGCCTTCGCCTTGCGCGGGCTGTCAGGGGCCGGCGCGTGAGTGGCGTGCCGGCACCGCTGGGCTGGCTGGGCATCGCGCGCCTGGGCCTGGTGCAGGCCATGCTGGGCGCGGTGGTGGTGCTGACGACCTCGACGCTGAACCGCGTGATGGTCGTCGAACTTGCGCTGCCCGCGCTGCTGCCCGGGCTGCTGGTGGCGCTGCACTATGCGGTGCAGCTGAGCCGGCCGCGCATGGGTTACGGCAGCGACGTCGGCGGCCGGCGTTCACCGTGGATCCTGGGCGGCATCGCCGTGCTGGCGCTCGGCGGCTTCGGTGCCGCTGTCGCCACCACCTGGATGGCCACCGATCGCAGCGCCGGCATCGCGCTGGCGGTGCTGAGCTTCGCGCTGGTCGGTATCGGCGTCAGCGCCGGCGGCACCTCGCTGCTGGTGCTGCTGGCCAAGCGTGTCGACGAGACCCGCCGCGCACCGGCCGCCGCGCTGGTGTGGGTGATGATGATCGTCGGCTTCGCGGTCACCGCGGGCCTGGCCGGCCAGTGGCTCGACCCCTACACGCCGCAGCGCCTGGTGGCGGTGTCGGGTGTGGTCTCGCTGGTGGCCGTGACCGTCACCGGCCTGGCGCTGTGGGGACTGGAGGGCCACGCACGCGGCCCGGCGCCCGATCGCCAGGGCCGTGTCGACTTCCGCGCCGCGCTGGCCGAGGTCTGGGCCGAGCCCGACGCGCGCCGCTTCACGGTCTTCGTCTTCGTCTCGATGCTGGCCTACAGCACGCAGGACCTGATCCTCGAGCCCTTCGCCGGGGCCGTGTTCGGCTACTCGCCGGGCGCGTCGACGCAGCTCTCGGGTGTGCAGCACGGCGGCACGCTCACCGGCATGCTGCTGGCCGCGCTGGCCGGCCGGCGCTTTGGCAGCGCGCGGCTGGGTTCACTGCGCGCGTGGACGGTGGGCGGCTGCATCGCCTCGGGCGTGGCGCTGCTGGGCCTGGTGGTGGCTGGCGCGCTGGCACCGCACTGGCCGCTGCGCGCCAATGTCTTCCTGCTCGGCGCGGCCAACGGCGCCTTCTCGATCGCCGCCATCGGCTCGATGATGAGCCTGGCCGGTGGCAACGGCTCACCCGGCCGCAGCCCGCGCGAAGGCACACGCATGGGCCTGTGGGGCGCGGCGCAGGCCATCGGCTTTGCGGTCGGCGGCCTCTTCGGCGCCGCCGCCAGCGACCTGGCGCGCTGGCTCATCGGCAGCCCCGGCAGCGCCTACGCCGCCGTCTTCCTGCTCGAAGCCGGCATGTTCGTGGTGGCCGCCTGGCTCGCCGCCAAGGTCGGTGGCCCCCACACCCAGATCACCGCCACGGCGCACCCGGCGCCCACCCTTCCCCTCGTCGGCGCCGCCGACCCACAGGCCCTGCGGGCCGGAGGTTCCTGATGTACTCCACCGACACCCCCTCGGCCTACGACGTCGTCGTCATCGGCGGCGGCCCGGCCGGCGCCACCGCCGCGCACGACCTCGCCAACCAGGGCCGCAGCGTGCTGCTGCTCGACCGCGCCGGGCGCATCAAGCCCTGCGGCGGCGCCATACCGCCGCGCGCCATCAAGGACTTCAACATCCCCGACCACCTGCTGGTGGCCAAGGCCCGTTCGGCGCGCATGATCTCGCCCAAGGACGTCAGGGTCGACATCCCGATCGACAACGGCTTTGTCGGCATGGTCGACCGTGAGGTCTTCGACGAATGGCTGCGCGAGCGCGCCGCCGCCAGCGGCGCGGTGCGTGTCAACGGCACCTTCGAACGCATCGAGCGCACCGACGACGGCATGGCCGTGGTGCACTTCCGCTCACGCACCGACGACGGCCCGAAGGCCGGCCACGCGGCTTCGGTGCGTGCCCGCTGCGTGATCGGGGCCGATGGTGCGAAGTCGGGCGTCGCGCAGCAATGTGTGCCCGGCGCCAAGGACACCGAGTACGTTTTCGCCTACCACGAGATCGTGCGCGCGCCGGCCGACAAGCCGGCCGGCTACGACGGCACACGCTGCGACGTCTACTACCGCGGCGAACTCAGCCCCGACTTCTACGGCTGGGTTTTCCCGCACGGCGACACACTGAGCATCGGCACCGGCAGCGCCGACAAGGGCTTCTCGTTGCGCACCGCCACCGCCACCTTGCGCCAAACCGCGGGCATGGCCGATTTCGAGACCATCCGCCGCGAGGGTGCACCGCTGCCGATGAAGCCGCTGAAGCGCTGGGACGATGGCCGCAACGTCGTGCTGGCCGGTGACGCCGCGGGCGTCGTCGCGCCGGCCTCGGGCGAAGGCATCTATTACGCGATGTACGGCGGCCGGCTGGCCGCCGAAGCGGCGCAGGAGTTCCTGCGCACCGGCAAGACGGCCGCGCTCGCCCAGGCGCGCAAACGCTTCATGAAGGCCCACGGCCGCGTGTTCTGGGTGCTCGGCATCATGCAGCGCTTCTGGTACAGCACCGACAAGCGCCGCGAGAGCTTCGTCAAGATCTGCCAGGACAAGGACGTGCAGCAGCTGACCTTCGAGTCCTACATGAACAAGGAACTGGTGCGCAAGAAGCCGATGGCCCACGTGCGCATCTTCTTCAAGGACATGGCGCACCTGCTCGGACTGGCCCGCGCCTGACGCGCATCAAGGCCAGCCCATCTGACCCGGCCCCGAGGCCGAGATACCGCCTCCCGGCCCTGCAGGCCAACCTACAATCGCCACTCTGTCGTTTCCACCCCGGACGCCACACCTCACCCCCTTCGGAAGGATTTCCACTTGAGTCGCCGCGAGAACCAGTCGGCTGACCTGGGCACCCTCTCCGGATGCGCTGCGGGCTTGGCGCGCGCGTTTGTGTCGCTGGCTTCCGACATCGCGCTCGTCATCGACGAAGACGGCATCGTCACCGCAGTGGCGCAGAACGAGCAGTCGCCGATGAGCGCCACTGCATCACAGTGGGTCGGCCGTCACTGGGCCGAGACCGTCACCGGCGACACACGCAGCAAGATCGAAAGCCTGCTCGCCGACGCCACGACGGGTGGGCTGGGCCGCCGCCGCGAGGTCAACCTGGCCAGCGAACCGGGCGCCGACCTGCCAGTGGCCTACACCGCGCTGCGGCTGGGCGAACGCGGCCCGGTGCTGGCGGTGGGCCGCGACCTGCGCAGCATGGCTGCGATCCAGCAGCGTTTCCTCGAGACGCAGGCCGCGCTGGAACGCAGCTACTGGCGCGCCCGCCACGACGAAGTGCGTCATCGCCTGCTCTACCAGGTGGCCACCGACGCCGTGCTCACCGTCGACAGCGCCAGCGGCTGCCTCGTCGCCTTGAACGCCGGCGCCACGGGCCTGCTGCAGACCGACGGTGCCGCCGCTTCGGGGCGTCCGCTGGCGCTGCAGTTCGACGCACGCTCGCGGCCCACGGTGGCGGCGCTGCTGCTGCGCGCGCTGGCGGGCAACGAGCCCATCGAAGGGCTGGCGCGCTTGTCCGGCTCGCACGCTTCGGTCAACCTGGTGGCCTCGCGGCTGCCGGGTGCGGTCGACAGCACCACGGTGCTGTTGCGCCTGCGTCAGGCCGACCCGCCGCAAGACGACCCGCTGGCCGTCGGCTCGACGCTGGCCCGCCATGTCGACGGCACGCCCGAGGCCATCGTCGTCACCGACGCGCATGGCCGTGTGCGCGAAGCCAACCTCGCCTTCGTGCAAATGGCGCAGGCCGCCGACGTCGCCGCCGTACTCGGGCAGTCACTCGAAAACTGGTTGCCCGATGCCGGCCAGGCCGTGGTGCGCAACGTCTACGCGCAGGGCCTGGCCACGCCGCAGCGTGTGCTGCTGCGCCGCCGCGACGGCACCCGCCTGCCGCTGGACATGGCCGGTGCGTTACTGGCCGACGTGGCCGGTGGCGACGCCGGTTTCACGCTGCGGCCGTGCGGCACCGACACCCTGGCCGCCGACGCCCGTGCCGCGGCGCTGGCGCGGGCCATCGACGCGCTGGCCGCTGAACTGGGCAGCCTGGCGCTGCCCGAACTGCTGCAGCAGGCGCAGGTGCTGGCCCGCCGCCATCTCGTGCTGACCGCGCTCGACCGCCATACCGGCGACCCCGCGGCCGCTGCGCGCCTGCTCGGCATCAGCCCCGAGCAGCTGGGCGCGCTGCGCCAGGAAACCGGACCCGACAGCCCGCGGCATCCGAGGTAGTCGTTTGTCGCGCAGTTCGGCATCCGGTCAGGCCGACCTGTCCGTCCACGGGCTCACGCCGGACGGACTGCAGGCCACCGTGCAACCGCACGGCCTGCTGCTGGTGCTGCACGAACCGCTGCTGCGCATCGTGCAGGCCAGCACCAGCGCCGCCGCCATGCTGCAGCGCCCGCTCGACACCTTGCTGCTGGCCACCGCGCAAGACCTGGGCGGCGACCTCGACCCCCGATTGCGCGCCCTGCTGGCCGAGGACCCGCTGTTGTCATCGCAGGCGCTGCAGTGCCGCGTGGGCGACGGCGCGCAGGCACTGCGCTTCGAGGGCACGGTGCACCGCATGGCCGCCGGTGCGCTGCTGCTGGAACTCGAACCGCTGGCGGCCGACGCCACGGCCGCGCCCGCCGTCGACCACACCAGCCCGGCGTTGCTGGCCCACCTGGGTGATGCCGTGCAAGGTTTCGGCGAGGCCGGTTCGCTCATCGCGCTGGCCGCCGCCGCAGCGCGCTGCGTGCGTGCGCTGATCGGCTACGACCGGGTCGTGGTCAGCCAGTTCGGCAGCGACGGGCGCAACCTCATCATCGCCGAGGCGCTGAACCCGACGCTGACGCCGCTGCTCGTGCAGGACGACCCGGTGATCGACGCCACGCCGCTGGCGCGCGAGGTGATGCTGCGCCAGCGGCTGCGGGTGCTGGTCGACGTCGACGCCGCACCGTCGACGCTGCTGCCCGAACTGCCGCCCGGCCAGGGTGGCGCCTGCGACCTGGCGCACAGCCAGTTGCGCTGCACCTCGCCGGCACTGGCGCAGCGCCTGCGCGCGCGCGGCGTCGCCGCCTCGGTGGTGGCCGCCGTGGTCTGCGACGGCCGGCTGTGGGGTCTGATCACCTGCCACCACGGCCAGGCGCGCAACCTTCGCCACGGCACACGTGCCGCCATCGAACTGTTGGCCGAGGCCTTCGCCACCCGGGTGCTGGCGCTGGAGAGCTATGCCCGCGCCCAGGTGCTGGCCGAGGTGCGCCAGCTGGAACAGCGCCTGCTGGAGGCCACCGCGAAGGACGGCGACTGGCAAGGCGCGCTGCTGCGCCATCCGCACACGTTGCTGCAGCCCCTGGGTGCCAGCGGCGCCCTGCTGTGCCATGAGGGCCAGACCCTGGGCTGCGGCCAGCTGCCCGCCGGCACCGCGCGGCAGGCGCTGCTGCAGTGGGTGCAGGCCCAGCCCGGCGGCACGGCGCCCGTGCACTGCGCGGCCCTGGACGAGGCCCACCCGGCGCGCCGTGCCGGCGTTTGCGGCGTGCTGGCGGTGCGGCTGTCGCAGACCCAGCCCGACTGCCTGCTGTGGGTGCGCCCCGAACACGCCCGGTCGGGCACCGCACTGCCGTGGACGGGCAGCGACCTGGCGCTGGCGGCGGCCTTCGGCACGGCGCTGGTGGACATGATGCTGCAGGTCAACGCCGTGCGGCTGCTCATCGCCGAGAGCCACCTCGCCCGCGTGCGCGCCGCCGTGGCCGGCTCGCAGGAAGCGGTGGTGGTGGCCGACGCGACGCGCCAGGCCTGCTACGCCAATGCCGCCTTCCACCAGCTGACGGGCTGCGGTCGCGACGAACTCCCTGGCCTGGAAGCGCTGGCCACGCTGTTCACCGACCCCGTGACCGCGTACCGCGTCATCGGCCAGGTGCGTGCCGAGCAGCGTGCCTGGCGCGGCGAGCTGAGCCTGCGTCGCGCCGACGGCAGCGCACTGCCGGTGGCCATGCGTGCCGAACCCGTGCCGGCCAGCGACCACACGCTGCTGGGCACCATCTTCATCTTCGAGGACATCAGCGAGGCCAAGCGTGCCGAGGCCGCCCGCGCGCGGCTCGACGCCGCGCTGGGGCGCACACGGCGCGAACTGCAGATCACCGACGGTGAGGCGCTGCTCGGCGCGCTGCTGGCCAACGCCGGCCTGGCCGCGATGGACATCACCGAAGGTGGTGCGCCTGCGGCCGTGCCGCCCTTGCTGGCCGAAGTCGAAGCCAGCACCGCCCACGCCGCGGCGCTGCTGGCGCGCATCCACACGCTGGGCCGCAGCGGCGACGCCTGACGCGGCGCGGCTGCGGTGCAGTACCGCCGGCGCTGCCCGCCACCATTGAAGGGCGCTGCACGCTTCGGGGTTCGCACCCGGAAGCCGCGCGGCACGCCTACGCGCTGGCGGTGTCGAGATCGGCCATGTCCTGCGCCGTCAGCGGCACGCGGGCCGCTGCCACCAGTTCGGCCAGCTGGGTCAGCGAGGTGGCGCTGGCGATGGGCGCCGTGATCGCCGGCTGCCGCATCTGCCAGGCCAGCGCCACCTGCCCCGGCATGGCGCCCTGGCGCGCGGCCACCGTGTCCAGCGCGGCCAGGATGCGCAGCCCACGTGCGTCGAGATATCGCTTGACGACGTTGTCGCCGCGCGCGCTTTTCGCCGCGTCTTCGGGCCGGCGGTACTTGCCGGTGAGGAAACCCGCGGCCAGGCCGTAGAAGTTGATCACGCCCACACCCTGCGCCAGGCACAAGGGCTGCAGTTGATCCTCGAACACCTTGCGGTCGACCAGGTTGAACAGCGGCTGCAGGCTTTCGAAACGTGGCAGCCCCAGCTGACCGCTGACACGCAGCGCCTCACCGAGCCGCGCGGCGCTGTAGTTCGACGCCCCGATGGCGCGCACCTTGCCCGCGCGGATGAGTTCGTCGAAGGCACCGAGCGTTTCGGCCAGCGGCGTGTTTTCGTCGTCGGCGTGGGTCTGGTAGAGGTCGATGTGGTCGGTCTGCAGGCGGCGCAGCGAGTCTTCCACCGCGGCGCGGATGTAGGCCGGCTTCAGCCCGTCCTTGCCGGGCCCCATCGGCTTGCCGACCTTGGTGGCCAGCACCACCTGGCTGCGCCGCCCGCGCTGGCGCAGCCACTTGCCGATCACGCTTTCGCTCTCGCCGCCCACATGCCCCGGCACCCACGACGAGTAGACGTCGGCGGTGTCGATGAAGTTGAAGCCGGCATCGAGCCAGGCGTCGAGCAGGCTGAAGCTGGTGGCTTCGTCCACCGTCCAGCCGAAGACGTTGCCGCCCAGGCACAGCGGCGAAACCTGCAGGCCGGAGCGGCCGAGTTCACGAACTTGCATCAGTTTCCTTCCCGGTGAATGGCACGGAACGCGCGGCCGTCGGGCCGGCGTCTGCGCACCGCGCAGCCTCGTCGGCATCGGCCAGACAGGCCCACACGGCGTCGCCCAGGCGCAGCACGCCGCCCTGCAGCACACGCGCGGTGACGCCGCCGTGGCCGCGCATCGCGTTGTAGCCGCCACGGCCGAGCACCGCCTCCATCTTCGAGCAGGGGTCGCATGGGCCGCTGAGTTCAAGCACCACGGCATCGCCCAGATGCAGGTGCACCCGTTGGTCGGCGAAGGGTGAGCGCGCGGCCAGCAGGTTCAGCCCCGAGACGACGAGGTTGCGCCGCAGCAGCGCCGCATCCAGCGTCGCCAGGCCACACCACGCGGCGAGCAGCGGCAGGTGCTCGGCCTGCAGCAGCGTGACCTGCCGCTTGCCGCCGTCCGGCACGGCCGCCGCCGCCGATCGGTCGCCCTGCAAGCCGCGGCCGGCAAGGGCCATCACCTCGCCTGGCAGCAGCGACGGCCGGCCCCGCGCCGGACGCAACACGATGGCCTCCAGCCGCCCGGGCCGGGGCCACTGGCTCGTGAGGCTGCGCAAATCCTGGTTCATGAGGCCGAGCATCGCATGCCGTCGAGGGCGCCGGTCGGTACCTCGCGCATCCGACCGCCGTGCTCGACCACCGCAGAGCCGTCGTTCCTGCTGCCGCACCCGTCACGCCGACGCAGCCGCCCAGCCACGCACCGCAGTGGCGCCGCGGTGACTCAGCGCTTGCGCCACACACGCTCAGCGCTTGCGCCACACACTCGCCAGCCAGGGTTGTTGCTCGAGCGGCAGGCCCGACGGCCGATAGAAGTGGTCCAGCTCGTCGAAACCGGCCGCCGTCACCAGGGCGCGCCACGTCGGCCAGTCATGGAATGCGCCGTAGCGATCACCGTTCCAGCCCTCCTGGCCCTCACCGCGCGGGTTGGAACTGAACAGCACGCCGCCGGGCCGCAGGCAGGCCTGCAGCTGTCGCAGCACCTGCGGCAGCACCTCGCCGGGCACATGAAACAGCACGGCGTTGGCAAACACGCCGTCGTAACGCTGCGAGGGGAGTTCGAGTTGCAGGAAGCTCTGCTCGAGCACCTCGCAGCCGCTGTGTGCACGTGCCAGCGCCGCTGCACTGGGTGCACCCTCCAGGCCCACGGCGCGGTGGCCCAGCGCCTTGAAGGTGTGCAGGTCGCGCCCCGGCCCGCAGCCGAAGTCCAGCAGATCAAAGGGCGGGGGCCCGAGCACGTGCTTCAGCAGCGCCGCGATGTTCTGGCTGACGTCGTGGCCGCGTGTGCCTTCCCAGTAGCTCTGGGCATGCTGCTCGTAGTGCGCCAGCGTGCGTGCGGCGATGTGCTGCAGGTCTTCGGGACTCAATGGCATGCCGCATCATTTCACGTGACGCCGCCGTGCCTTGCGAGCAGGCTCCCCTGCGGGATGCGCAAGCTCTCGTGGAACTGCCGCCACGCCCACCGGCGTGCCCTCGCGCGTGAGCAGCCCGCGCTCGTCCGGGTGGGCGTTGACCTGCCCAGGAAGTCGCGCATCGCCTGGCTGTCGTGGCTGGCATCTTCCAGGCACTCGTCGCTCAGGCTGCACCACGGCTGCAGAAAGCACATGCGCAGCATGCGTGGCACGCCGATGGGCGGGCGGCCCCGACCACGGCACCACCTGCGGCATCTCGCCCAGGAACGTCGCGCGCCTCGTCTGGCGCAGTTCGCCCGCGTATTCCAGGCTGGCAAAGCGCGTCTGCTTCATGCCTCGAACATCCCCGGCGTCGTTGTGCCGCGCCATCGCGCTCGACCCGGGAGCTCAGCGCTTCCTCAGGCCTCGGATGACCCCCGTCTCGGTCAGGATGTAGGCGTGTTCCGGGCACTGGCTCTTGGCCGCTGTCGAGCGCGGCGCGTCCATGTCGATCACACTCGGCGGGCGCAAGGGTTCAAGCTTGTGCCCACCGCAGCCTCATCACGTCGATGGGCCGAAGTCTTGTACAAAGCAGTTCAAATGCCAGCGACACGGATGCAGAACACGAGAAACCGGCTTGCCAAGGTCTACGGCGTCGGCATCATTGCCTTCACGGTCATCGTGGGGTCCATCACCGCCTTGGCCAAATTCCTCGCGCACGTGAACATGGCGTAGAACACCCGTACGGGGTGTGCGACGCGCGGTACGGGTCGGAAGCCTCTGGGTCGACCGTCGACAAGCGCCCTCAGCGCGCCCGGCTCGGCAAGATCCGCTGTCTTGAACGGCATAGGCGCCAGCTTGACCGACCTGGACCACGACGCTTGCTGCACCACCCGGCATTCCAGAGTCTCGCTCTGCCGCTGCTGCTGGCCCTGGCGGCCATGGCGGCGCTGCAGGCCTGGCGAGGCGGGCGCCTTGCGTTGTGGGGTGCGCTCATCGGGCTGCTGGGCGCGTTGGCGTGGCTGCCCGGTTTCCACTGGCCGGCCGAGGCACGGCACCTGAAAGTGCCATGGATCGCGCTGGCAGCCCTGGCTGCCGGCGTGCTGCTGCAGGCGGTCGGGCGCCGGCGTGACGGTGCGCCGGCAGACGCCGCAGTCTGGGCCGTCGTGATCGTGGCCGCGGCGCTGGGGCTGGCCGGGCTGGCGGCGGTGGGCGGTTCGGCCTTGATCGCGCAACTGGCGTTGATGCTGGCCACGACTGCCGCGGCGGCCGGCGAGATCGGAAGAGCACACGTCTGAACTCCAGTCACGAAC
>CAMTUD010000045.1:0-11152 GCA_947084805.1 uncultured beta proteobacterium
ACCACGATCAGCGAGTCCACGTTGGCCTCCAGCTCGGCCAGACCGTGGTCGGCGTTGGTCATGCGGCGCCCGCCTTCCCAGTCGAACGGCTTGGTGACCACGCCCACGGTCAGGATGCCCATTTCCTTCGCGACCCGTGCGATCACCGGCGCGGCGCCAGTGCCGGTGCCGCCACCCATGCCGGCGGTGATGAAGAGCATGTGCGAGCCTTCGATCGCCTGGCGAATGCGGTCGACCGCTTCTTCGGCCGCGGCCTTGCCGGCTTCGGGCTTGGCGCCGGCGCCGAGGCCGGTGGTGCCGAGCTGGATCAGGTTGTGCGCCGCCGAGCGGTTGAGCGCCTGCGCGTCGGTGTTGGCGCAGACGAACTCCACGCCTTGCACGCCCTGCGCGATCATGTGTTCGACCGCGTTGCCGCCGCCGCCGCCCACGCCGATCACCTTGATCTGCGTCCCCAAGCTGAATTCTTCGATCATTTCGATGGCCATGTGATTCTCCAAAAATACTTCAATGCAGTTGCCGTTGTGTCGACGGGCCGCGAGCCCGCCTCGTGAATTCCACTTGCGCTATTCGCCTTGGTGACCCGGCGGTGCCGGGGTCCGAGGTCGCTGGTGTGGCCGGGCCGGAGGGTCCAGCCCGTGGCAGGGGTGGCCGAGCTGGCGCAAGTGCAGGTTGTTGTTCATGCTCGCCCCTGTGTCAGAAGTTGCCCAGGAACCAGTCCCTGGCGCGACCGAAAAGTGTCTTCACCGAACCGGCCTGCTGCGCCGCGCGCTGGCCGCGCGAACGCGCGATGCGGGCTTCTTCGAGCAGGCCCATCACGGTTGCCGAACGCGGGTTCGAGACCATGTCGTAGAGCGCGCCGTGGTAGGTCGGTATGCCCTTGCGCACGGGCTTCAGGAAGATGTCTTCGCCAAGCTCGACCATGCCCGGCATCACGGCCGCGCCGCCGGTGATGACGATGCCGCTGGACAGCAGCTCTTCGTAGCCGCTCTCGCGGATGACCTGGTGCACCAGCGAGAAGATCTCCTCCACGCGCGGCTCGATCACCCCGGCCAGCGCCTGCCGGCTCAGCATGCGCGGCGCGCGGTCGCCCAGGCCCGGCACCTCGACCTGGTCGCTTGGGTCGGCCAGCAGTTGCTTGGCCACGCCATGCTCGACCTTGATCTCCTCGGCGTCCTTGGTCGGCGTGCGCAGCGCCATCGCGATGTCGCTGGTGATCAGGTCACCGGCGATCGGGATCACCGCCGTGTGGCGCACGCTGCCGTCGGTGTAGATCTGCACGTCCGTCGTGCCGGCGCCGATATCGACCACCGCCACGCCGAGCGACTTCTCGTCGTCGGTGAGCACGGCCGCCGCGCTGGCGCTCGGGTTCAGCACCAGGCGCTCGACTTCCAGCCCGCAGCGGCGCACGCACTTCATGATGTTCTCGGCCGCGCTCTGCGCGCCGGTGACGATGTGCACCTTCACCTCGAGCCGGCTGCCGCTCATGCCGATGGGCTCTTTGACCTCGTGGCCGTCGATCACGAATTCCTGCGGCTCGACGAGCAGCAGGCGCTGGTCGTTCGGGATGCTGATGGCCTTGGCGGTTTCGACCACACGCCCGACGTCGACCGGCGTGACCTCGCGGTTGTCACGCACGATGACCATGCCGGTGCTGTTCTGGCCGCGGATGTGGCTGCCGGTGATGCCGGTGTAGACGCGGTCGATCTTGCAGGCGGCCATCATCTCGGCCTCTTTCAGCGCCTGCTGGATGCTCTGCACGGTGGCGTCGATGTTCACGACGACGCCACGTTTCAGGCCGTGTGTCGGTGCCACGCCCAGGCCGGCCACGCGCAGGCTGCCGTCGGGCAACACCTCGGCGGCCACCACCATCACCTTGGCGGTGCCGATGTCCAGGGCGAACACCATGTCCTTGAATTCCTTGGCCATGTGCTGTCCTTTTCTAGTTGTTCCTGGCCGCGGCCGCGGCGGTGCCGCCGGCCGGGCTGGTGCTGACACCCTGCAGCCGCACGGCATAACCGTCGGCGTGGCGCAGGTCGGCGTAGAGCAGCGGCTGGTGCCACTTCGCCGCCACCTGGGTGTAGGTGCGCACGAAGCGTTCGCTGCGCGCCATGAGTTCTGCTTCGCTGCCGCGGCCGAGCTCGAGCGCGGCGCCGCTGTCGAGCTCGACGCGCCAGCTGCCGCGGCCGGAAAGCTCGACACGCACCACGCCCAGTTCCAGCCGCGCCAGCGCGCCCTGCAGGCGGCGGTACAGCGCCAGCATCTGCACGGCGGTTCCTTCCGGGCCGGCGAAGACGGGCAGGCTGTCGTCCTCGACGTCGCCGACGTTGGCCTCGAAGACTTCGCCGAAGCTGTTCACCAGGCGGTCGGCGCTGCTGCCGGCTTCGCTGCCTTCCCACAACGCGGCGGCGTGGTGTTCTTCCAGCCGCACCGCCAGGCGGTCGGGCCAGACGCGGCGCACCACAGCGCGGCGCACCCAGGGCACGGTCTCGAAGGCGACGCGGCCCTGCTGCAGGTCGACGCTGAAGAAGTTGCCGGCCAGCAGCGGCGCGGCATTGGCGCGGATCGTGGGCACGCTGTTGCGCGCCAGTTCACCGTCGAGCTGGATCGCGCGTATCGGCAGCAGCGGGCTGCGCATCAGCCACAGCACGCCGGCCACCACCGCCCCCACCCCCGCCGCCAGGTAGACGGCGCTGGCGATGGTGTTCATCAGCCGCACGTCGGGCGGCAGCGGCGCGGCGGCGGGCCGGGCCGGGGTGCGGGTGCTGGGCATGCGGGCCATCGTGTGCCTCAGCGGCGCGCCACGCCGGGATGGGCGTCGAGCGTGGCGTGCTGCAGGATGTGCAGGCAGAGCTGTTCGTAGCTCATGCCCGCGGCGCGTGCCGACATCGGCACCAGCGAATGGCCGGTCATGCCGGGGCTGGTGTTCATCTCCAGCAGGAAGATCCTGCGGTCTGCCTTGGGTCCGCTCGCACGCAGCATGAGGTCGGCGCGGCCCCAGCCGCGACAACCCAGGGCGCGGTAGGCGGCCAGCGTCAGGCGCTGCACTTCGGCCTCTTCCTCGGGCGGCAGGCCGCTCGGGCAACGGTAGCCGGTGTCGTCGCTGAAGTACTTGTGTTCGAAGTCGTAGTTGCCGTCGGGCGCGTCGATGCGGATCACCGGCAGCGCCCGCGCGCTGGCCCCCTGGCCCAGTACCGGGCAGGTGAGCTCGATGCCGTCGATGAACTCCTCGCACAGCACGTCGGCGTCGTACTTCGCGGCCAGCGCCACGGCGTCCTGCATCTGCGAATAGCCGCTGACCTTGGTGATGCCGATGGACGAGCCTTCGCGCGGCGGCTTGACGATCAGCGGCAGGCCGATGGCGTCGGGCACCGCCATCACGTCCTCGCGCGCCTGGTGCTCGGGCGCCAGCCACTGCCAGCGCGGCGTGGGCAGGCCTTCGGCCACCCACACGCGCTTGGTCATGACCTTGTCCATCGCGATGGCGCTGGCCATCACGCCGCTGCCGGTGTACGGCAGGCCCATGAGCTCGAGCGCGCCCTGCACCGTGCCGTCTTCACCGTGGCGGCCGTGCAGCGCGATGAAAACACGCACGAAGCCTTCGCGCTTCAGTTCGGCCAGCTCACGCTCGGCGGGGTCGAAGGCGTGCGCGTCGACACCTTGCGAGCGCAGCGCGGCCAGCACGCCGCCGCCCGACATCAGCGAGACCTCGCGCTCGGCGCTGCGGCCGCCCAGGAGCACAGCGACCTTGCCCAGGCTCTGCACGTCTTTGCTCATCGTGTGGCCTCCCCTGTCTGCAGCAGCTGCCGCGGCACGCCGCCGATGGAACCCGCGCCCATCGTGATGACGACATCACCGGCGCGCACCGCAGCCGTGATGGCCGCGGGCAGGGCCTGCACGTCGGGCACGAACTCGGCGCCCCGCACGGCCTGCGCCAGGCTGCGGCCGTCGGCGCCGGCGATGGGCGCTTCACCTGCGGCGTAGACCTCGGTCAGCAACACGGCATCGAAACCCTGCAGCACGGCAACGAAATCGGCGTGGCAGTCGCGTGTGCGCGTGTAGCGGTGCGGCTGGAAGGCCAGCACCAGGCGCCGCCCCGGGAAGGCGCCGCGCGCTGCGGCCAGCACCGCAGCCATCTCGGCCGGGTGGTGGCCGTAGTCGTCGACCAGCGTGTAGCTGCCGCCACCCTGCGCCGCCGGCACCGGCAGCTCGCCGTGGCGCTGGAAGCGGCGGCCCACCCCTTCGAACTTCGCCAGCGCGGCGGCGATGGGCGCATCGGGCAGTTCCAGTTCACGCGCCACGGCAATGGCCGCGAGCGCGTTGCGCACGTTGTGCACGCCGGCCAGGTTCAACGTCACGGCCAGGTCGGGCAGGCCCGCTTCACGCGCGGTGAAGCGCATCTGGCCGCCGGGCAGCGCCACCACGTCGACGGCGCGCAGGTCGGCACCTTCATCGAGGCCGTAGCGGGTCACGGGGCGCTGCAGCTGCGGCAGCACGGCACGCACGCCGGCATCGTCGCTGCACAGCACCGCGCGGCCGTAGAAGGGCAGGCGGTGGATGAAGTCGACGAAGGCGCCGTGCAGGCGGGCCAGGCTGTGGCCGTAGGTCTCCATGTGGTCGGCGTCGATGTTGGTGACGACGCTGATCACGGGGCTGAGGTGCAGGAAGCTGGCGTCGCTTTCGTCGGCCTCGACGACGATGTAGTCGCCGCTGCCCAGGCGCGCGTTGGCACCTGCCGAGAGCAACTGGCCGCCGATGACGAAGGTGGGGTCGACGCCGGCTTCGGCCAGCACGCTGGCGGTGAGCGAAGTCGTCGTCGTCTTGCCATGGGTGCCGGCGATGGCGATGCCGGTCTTCAAGCGCAGCAGTTCGGCCAGCAGCACCGCACGCGCCACCACCGGGACGCGCTGCGCGTGTGCGGCCTGCACTTCGGGGTTGTCGGCCTGCACCGCCGTGCTGGTGACCACCGCCTGCGCGCCGGTGATGTGCGCCGCGGCGTGGCCGATGTGCACGGTGATGCCCAGTTCGACCAGCCGGCGCGTGACCGCGCTGCTCTGCTGGTCGGAGCCGCTGACGCGGTAACCCAGGTTGTGCAGGATCTCGGCGATGGCACTCATGCCGGCGCCGCCCACGCCGACGAAGTGGATGTGCTTGATGGCGTGCTTCACGACACGACCTCCGCCCGTGCAGGCGTCTTCGTCGGCATCGTCAAGTTCACGACGAAGTGGCGGTGCTTGATGGCGTGCTTCATGCGCGCTTCACCAGTTTCTCGATCTCGTCGGCGACCTTCGCAGCCGCATCGGGGCGCGCCAGCCTGCGCGCGGCGCCGGCCATCACCAGCAGGCCTTCACGCGTCTGCGCCGCCAGGATGCCGGCCAGCGCCAGCGGCGACAGTTCGTCCTGCGGCAGGTGCACTGCAGCGCCCTGGCGCGCCATCCACGCCGCGTTGTCGCGCTGGTGCGCGGTGGTGCTGACGATCAACGGCACCAGCAGCGCCGGCACGCCGGCCGCGCAAAGCTCGCTGACGGTGATGGCGCCGGCGCGGCAGACCATCAGATCGCAGGCCGCCAGACGCTGCGGCATGTCGTCGATGAAGGGCAGCACCTCGGCCGCGATGCCAGCCTGGGCGTAGGCGGCGCGCACTTCGTCGGCCTGCTTGGCGCCGGTCTGGTGCACGACGGACGGTCGCACATCGGCGGGCATCAGCGCCAGCGCAGCCGGCACGGTGGCGTTGAGCACCTGCGCACCCAGGCTGCCGCCCACCACCAGCAGGCGCAGCGGGCCCTGCCGGCCGGCCCAGCGTTCGGCGGGTGCCGGCAGCGCAGCGATCTCGGCGCGCACCGGGTTGCCGGTGACGATGGCGTTCTTCGTGTTCTGCGCCGCCACGCCGTCGAAGCCGAAGGCGACACGGTCGGCCACCGGCAGCAGGCTGCGGTTGGACAGCAGCAGCGCGGCGTCGGCGTTCACCAGCAGCAGCGGCTTGTTGAGCCAGCTGGCCATCAGCCCGCCGGGGAAACACACGTAGCCGCCCATGCCCAGCACGGCGTTGGCGCCGCGCCGGCGCAGGATGCCCAGGCAGTCCCAGAAGGCCTTCATCAGGCGCAGACCGCCGGTCAGCGTGTGCAGCGCACCCTTGCCGCGCAGGCCGCTGAAAGTGATGGTGTCGAGCGGGATGCCGCTCTTCGGCACGAGCTGGTTCTCCATGCCGTGCGAGGTGCCCAGCCAGCTGACGCTCCAGCCGCGGCGCTGCATTTCCGCAGCCACGGCCAGGCCCGGGATGATGTGCCCGCCGGTGCCCGCAGCCATGACGACGAGATGGCTCATGCGCGGCCACCCCGCATCAGCGCGCGGTTCTGGCTGCGCCGGAGCAGCCCCCTGGCGCTGCGCGCCGACGCCACGCTTCGCATGGCGTTCATGCGCGGCCTCCGCGCATGAGGGCTCTGTTCTCGATGTCGACGCGCAGCACCATGGCCAGCGCCACCAGGTTCATCAGGATCGCCGAGCCGCCGTAACTCATCAGCGGCAGCGTCAGCCCCTTGGTGGGCAGCACGCCCAGGTTCACGCCCATGTTGATGAAGGCCTGGAAGCCCATCCAGATGCCGATGCCCTGGCACATCAGGCCGGCGAAGACGCGGTCGAGCGCAATCGCCTGGCGGCCGATGACGAAGATGCGGCGTGTCAGCCAGAAGAAGAGCAGGATCACCGTGGCCACGCCGATGAAGCCCAGCTCTTCGCCAATGACGGCGAGCAGGAAGTCGGTGTGGGCCTCGGGCAGGTAGTGCAGCTTCTCGACGCTGGCGCCCAGGCCCTGGCCGAAGATCTCGCCGCGGCCCAGCGCGATCAGGCTGTGCGTGAGCTGGTAGCCCTTGCCCTGTGCGTACTTCGGGTTCCAGGGGTCGAGGTAGGCCAGGATGCGTTCACGCCGCAGGTCGTCGAAGGCCAGAAAGAGGCCCAGCACGATCAGCATCACCGCCGCGATGAGGAAAAACATGCGCGCGTTGACGCCGCCCAGGAACAGGATGCCCATCGCGATCGTCGCGATGACGATGAAGGCGCCCATGTCGGGCTGGCGCAGCAGCAGCACACCGACGAAGGCCACCGCCACCACCATCGGCGTGACGGCGCGGAAGAAGTTCTCGCGCGCGTCCATGCGCCGCACCATGTAGTTGGCGGCGTACATCGCAATCGCCAGCTTGGCCAGTTCACTGGGCTGGAAGTTCATGAAGCCCAGCGGGATCCAGCGCCGCGAGTAGTTCACGACCTTGCCCACGAAGGGCAGCAGCACGATGACCAGCAGCATCAGCGCGATGACGAAGATCGCCGGCGCGTGTTTCTCCCACACGCTCATCGGCACCTGCACCACCGTCAGCGCGGCGATGAAGGCGATGGCCAGCGACAGCAGGTGGCGCTGCAGGAAAAAGCCCTGCGTGTAGTTGGCGAACTTGGGGTTGTCGGGCAGCGCGACGCTGGCCGAATAGACCATCACCACGCCCAGCGCGATGAGCGCGCCGACCACGGCCACCATCGTCTGGTCGAAGGCCATCAGGCGCACCGGGCGGTCGCCGCCGACGTGGATGCGGTCGCGCACGGGCAACGCGCCGACGGCGTCGCGGCGCGCAGCGAGCCAGCCCTTGACGGCCGCGAATGACGCGCTCATGCCGCCTGCCCCGCGTCGGCCGCCAGGGCCTGCACCGCCTGCACGAAGACCTGCGCGCGGTGACCGTAGTTGCGGAACATGTCCAGGCTGGCGCAGGCCGGGCTCAGCAGCACGGCGTCGCCGGCTTCGGCCTGCGCGAAGCACCAGGCCACGGCGGCCTGCAGCGTGGCATGGCGTGCGAACGGCACGGGGCCCGAAGTTCCAAGGACGACGGCCTCGATGGCGGCGGCGTCGCGGCCGATCGTGGCCACGGCGCGCGCGTGGCGCGCGAGCGGTTCACGCAGCGGCGCGAAGTCCTGCCCCTTGCCGTCGCCGCCCAGGATGAGCAGCAGCTTGCCCGGCGCCTTGTCCTCGCCCAGCCCGTTGATGGCGGCCACGGTGGCGCCGACGTTGGTGCCCTTGCTGTCGTCGAAGGCCTCGACCTCGCCGATGCGGGTGACGAAGGCCACGCGGTGCGGCTCGCCGCTGTATTCGCGCAGGCCGTGCAACATGGGCGCCAGCGGGCAGCCGATGGCGGTGGCCAGCGCCAGCGCGGCCAGCGCGTTGGCGGCGTTGTGGCGGCCGCGCACACGCAAGGCATCTGCGGGCATCAGGCGCTGCAGGTGGAGCTCTTCTTCGTCGTCGCCCTTCCTGCGTTTGATCGTCTCGTCGGCCGGCAGCGCGCGCACCAGCCAGGCCATGCCGTTTTCGGTGACGAGACCGAAGTCGCCCGGGCGGCGCGGTGCGTCGAGACCAAACCGCAGGATTGGCCGCGTGACGGGCTTGGGCTTGAGCTTGCCCTTCACGGGCAGCGGCTGCGGCACCATCGCTTCGACGGCTGCGTCGTCGCGGTTGACAACCATCACGCCGTTGCCACCGTAGACGCGGGCCTTGGCCGCCGTGTAGGCGGCCATCGTGCCGTGCCAGTCGAGGTGATCCTGCGTGATGTTCAGCACCGTGGCCGCAGCGGGCTCGAAGCCGCGCACGCCGGTGCCGCCGCCTTCGAGCTGGAAGCTGCTGAGTTCCAGCACCCAGACTTCGGGCAGCGCGTCGGCGGGAGTCGCTTCGCGCTCGGCTGCGGGCGGCGGCAGCAGCGCGGCCAGCACGTCGGCGACCGGGGTGTCGTCGTCGAGCGGGGCGGCTGCCGAGGCTGCGTCTTCGGCGGGTGGAGCCAGGCTGTCGTCGTCTTCAGCCGCCACGGCCGGCACAGCTTCCGCCGGGCCCTCGTCCGCGGCCTCGTCGGCCTGCATGGCGGCTGCCTCGGCGACAGGCTCGGCGCCGACGGGCGGCGGCGCCTCGGCCGTGGGCGCCGGCGCGGCCGGCAGTTCGGCAAGCTGCGCACTCAGCGTGTCCAGCAAGGTCGGGCCGATGTTGCCGGCCACGGCCACGCGGCGACCGGCGCGTTCGACGAGCAGCGCGGTCATCGCGGTGGTCGTCGTCTTGCCGTTGGTGCCGGTGATGGCCAGCAGCTTCGGCGCGTACGCCCAGGCCGCTTTCAAGTCGACCAGCGCACGCACGAAGAGGTCGAGCTCGCCGATCACCGCGATGCCGGTGTCGCGTGCCTCGTTCAGCAGCGGCGCCACGCGCGCGTCGGTGGGCGCCAGGCCGGGGCTCTTCAGCACCAGCTGGAAGCCTGCGAGGCGCTCACCACGCAGTTCACCGCCGATGCGCAGCACACCCGGCCATTCGGCGGCCAGCACGGCGTCGCCCGGGGTCTCGTCGCGCGAGTCCCACACCGTGACGGCTGCGCCGCAACGTGCGCACCAGCGCGCCATCGCCAGGCCGCTGTCGCCAAGACCCAGGATGAGGACGGGAAGATCGCGCAGGAAGAACATGGCGATCAGCGCAGCTTCAGGCTCGCCAGGCCGACCAGGCACAGCAGCATCGTGATGATCCAGAAGCGCACCACGACCTGCGTCTCGGCCCAGCCCTTCTTCTCGAAGTGGTGGTGCAGCGGCGCCATCAGGAAGATGCGCTTGCCGACGCCGAACTTGGCCTTCGTGAACTTGAACCAGCCGACCTGGATCATCACGCTGAGTGCTTCGGCCACGAAGATGCCGCCCATGATGCCGAGCACGATTTCCTGGCGCGTGATGACCGCGATGGTGCCTAAAGCGCCGCCCAGCGACAGCGCGCCGACATCGCCCATGAAGACCTGCGCCGGGCTGGTGTTGAACCACAGGAAGGCCAGCCCCGCGCCGGCCATCGCGGCGCAGAACACCAGCAGTTCGCCGGCGCCGGGGATGTAGGGGAAGAGCAGGTACTTGCTGAAGTTGACGTTGCCCACCACGTAGGCGAACACACCCAGGGCGCTGCCCACCATCACCACCGGCATGATGGCCAGGCCGTCCAGCCCGTCGGTGAAGTTCACCGCGTTGCTGCAGCCGACGATGACGAACCAGGTCAGGAAGATGAAGCCGAAGACACCCAGCGGGTAGCTCACGGTCTTGAAGAAAGGCACCATCAGGTCGGCACGCGGCGGCAGGTCGTTGGAGAAGCCACTCGTCACCCAGCGGATGAACAGTTCCAGCACGCGGATGTTGCTGGTCTCGCTGACGCTGAAGGCCAGATACAGCGCGGCGACGATGCCGATCAGCGTCTGCCAGAAGAACTTCTCGCGGCTGCGCATGCCTTCCGGGTCCTTGCGCACGACCTTGCGCCAGTCGTCGGCCCAGCCGATGGCGCCGAAGCCGAAGGTCACGAGCATGACGACCCAGACAAAGCGGTTCGTCCAGTCGAACCACAGCAGTGTGCTGACACCGATGCCGATGAGCACCAGCACGCCGCCCATCGTGGGCGTGCCGCGTTTGCCCAGGTGGCTCTGCACGCCGTACTCGCGGATCGGCTGGCCGATCTTCATCTCGGTCAGGCGGCGGATGACCCAGGGCCCGAAGGCCAGGCCGATGAGCAGCGAGGTCAGCGCGGCCAGCACGGCGCGGAAGGTGAGGTACTGGAAGACGCGCAGGAAGCCCAGGTGATCGGGGTGCTCCGCCATCAACCATTGCGTCAGGCTCAGCAGCATCGTGCGGCCCCCGGCGCCGCAGGCGCCGTCGTCATCTGCTGCAGGGCTTGCACCACTTGCTCCATCTTCATGAATCGCGAACCCTTCACGAGCACCGACACCGCCGCCGGCCGGCCCGAAGGCAGGTCAGCCAGCAACTCGGCCACGGTGTCGAAGTGGCGGTCGGCGCCGGCGTGTGCACTCAGCGCACCGGCGGCCCAGAAGTGCTCGATGCCGGCCACGCGCGCCGCAGCGCCGACCTCGGCGTGGAAGCGCGGGCCTTCGCTGCCCACCTCGCCCATGTCGCCCAGCACCAGCCAGCGCGGGCGCGGCAGTTCGGCCAGCAGGCCGATGGCGGCCAGCACCGAATCGGGGTTGGCGTTGTAGCTGTCGTCGATCAGCGTCACCGCCCGGCCACCCAGCTGCAGCCGCTGCAGTTGCGAGCGTCCCTTGACGGCCTGGAAGCCGGCCAGGCCGCGGGCCACGGCGGCCAAGGGCAGGCCGGCGGCCAGCGCGCA
>CAMTUD010000046.1:0-17561 GCA_947084805.1 uncultured beta proteobacterium
ATCTCGTCGGCATGCGGGTGGTACATGAAGGTGCCAGGCCGGCGCGCCACGAACTCATAGACGTAGGTCTTGCCGGGCGGGATGCCGGGTTGATTCAAGCCCGTCACGCCGTCCATGCCGTTGGGCAGGCGCTGGCCGTGCCAATGGATGCTGGTCAGCTCGCCGAGCTTGTTGGTGACGAAGATGCGAACGCGGTCGCCTTCCACCACCTCAATGGTCGGTCCCGGGCTCTGGCCGTTGTAGCCCCACAGGTGGGCCTTGAAGCCGGGGGCCATTTCGCGCACCACGGGCTCGGCGACGAGGTGGAATTCCTTGACGCCGTTGTTCATGCGCCAAGGCAGCGTCCAGCCGTTGAGCGTGACCACCGGGTTGTAGGGGCGCCCGGTGTTGGGCACCAGCGGCGGCATGGTGTCGGGCCGGGTCTGGATGATGGGCTCGGGCAGCGCCGCCATCGCCACCTTGCTGACCGAGGCGGCTGCGGCCGCTGCGGTGATGGCCGCTGTGCAGGCGGTTGCGCCGCCGAGCATCCTGCGTCGGGAAAGCATGTGAGATTCCTTCATGTTCAATGTCCCGCGCCGGCGGCTTCAGCAGCTGATGCCATGCCGGTAGGGCCGGCTGCCGCAGCCAGGCTGGGCTTGCCGATCAGCGCCATGTCCAGGTCGGCCTGCGCGATCCAGAAGTCGCGCAGCGCTTCGATGGATGCATTGACGCTGGCGATCTGCGTGCGGGCATCGGCCAGCAGTTCGAACACCCCGATCAGCATGCCGTTGTAGCGAAGCACGTTCTCCTCGGCGATGCGCTGGCTCAGGGGCACGATCTCGTCGCGGTGATGGCGCGCGATGTCGTAGGCCGAGCGATAGCCCGTATAGGCCTCGCGCACTTCGGAGCGTGCGTTGATGGCGGTCTCTGCGGCCCGGTGCAGGGTCTGCATGTAGATGCCTTCTGCCCGCGCGACACGCGCACCGCCCCAGTCGAACAGCGGCAGTTCGAAGCCGATCTCCCAGCCGCGTTGTGTGGGGGCCTCGTTGGAACTGTTGCGCAGCACACCGAGTTCCAGCACGTTGACGAAACGCGTGCTGCGCGTCAGGCCCAGGTTCCTGGCTGTCTGCTCTGCGGCGAGCCTGGCGCCCTGCACGTCCAGCCGCTGTGCCATCGCCACCTGCTCGATGTCGGGCAGCTCCAGCGGCGCCTTGGGCAGGTCGGGCAGGCGTTCCGGCAGCGCGAAGCGGGTCTGCGGCCCCCATGCGCCCAGCAGGCGCGTCAGGCGCTCACGCGTGGCGCGCTGCGCCTGCTGCGCCTGGGCCAGCTTGAGCGTCGCGTCGGCGTAGAAACCCTGCTCGCGCGCCCGCTGCAGCTTGTTGAAGTTGCCGACCTGCTCCATGCGCCGGGCCAGTTCCGCGCTGGCGTCTGCAGCCTGCTTGACCTGCCGCATGTAGCGCACGGTCTCCTCGGCGGCCAGCGCGTTGAAGTAGGCCTTGCGCGTGTCGGCCGCCAGGCTCAGCACGCTCATCGCCACACGTCCCTGCGTTTCCTGGAAGCGCCGCGCCTCCATGCGCTGGACCAGTGGCATGGCCAGCAGGCGCGCCAGGTTGAAGTGCAGGCCGCGCTCGATCTCCCGTTCTTCACCCCGGCTGTTGCGTCCGAAGCTGAAACCCGGGTTCGGCACACGGCCTGCCTGCACGACCTCGGCCTCGGTGATGCCCAGTTCCTGAAAGCTGGCCTGCAGCCCGCGGTTGTTGAGCAACGCCATCTGCACCGCGTCGTCCACCGTCAGCGGTCTGGCCAGCAGCTCGGCGACACGTTGCGCGATGGTGTCGAGGTCGGCCTCGCTGCGCGCCCAGCGCAGGTCCTTGCCGAGTCGGTCCTTGGCCGTCTGCTCGACAGGGCCGAAGCCGCCGTCGGGGCTGAAACTGGCGCATCCACCGAGCACGGCGGCACTGGCCAGCAGCGCGGCCAGGCGCAGGCGGCGGGGGTGGGGGTGCGGGTGATGACGACGCGCAGCGGCATCCGGTGTTCGGGTGTGAAGAGGCATGGCGAGCGTCCTCATGGCTTTTTGTGGTGGCCGTGTCCGGCAGGCATCGGCTTGTGCGTCATGTCGGCCGGCATGCCAACCTGTGGCTTGGGCGCGGGTGGCGTTGGCGTTGGCGTTGGCGCAGGCGCAGGCACAGGCACAGGCACAGGCACAGGCACAGGCACAGGCACAGGCACAGGCACAGGCACAGGCACAGGCACGGGCGTGGACGTGGGCGTGGGCGTGGACGCGGGCGCGAGTGCAGGCGGCTCGGCCTGCTGGGCTTCACGCGCATAGACCCGCCAGCCACCGATGCGCGCGACGGCGTCGTTGGCCTCGCGCCAGGACACGCGCTTCTCGTCGCTCAGCGCGCGGTACTGCGCGATTGCGGATTCATAGCGCAGCGCAGGCACCGCCGCCTTCGGGTCGAGCGGGTCCGCGCGGCGGACCTGCGGGGCGGGCTGGGCAAACGCCTGCGCCGTCAGGAAGACCGAACACAGCAGGCTAGGCAGTGCGCGTGGCATGCGCCGGCGCGACAAGGTGGGGGCCATGGAAACCTCGCGTGAGAGTCTGGGAGCATCGGGGCTGCGAAGCAGCGCCGGCGAGACTGGGGCCGGGCGGGCGAGCGCGCGATGACTCGCGCGGCGCGCGCCGCCGGCTACACGAGAAGGTTTCGGGGCGGGCGCTCGGGCCCGTCGGCCGCAAACGGGTCGACGGTGGCCACGACGGCAGCGAACGCGGCCGATGTGGCGTCGGCGGCGGGCAAGGTCGGCATGGCGCTCATCAGCGCGCCGGTCGAGCAGCACGCGCCGCAGACACTGCACTTGTGCGGGTCGGCCGAACCGGCCTTGGCCTTGGCCTTGGCCGAAACGTCGTGACCGTCAGCCGCGGGCGCGTGGGCGTCGGCGCTCGGATGCTCATGCACCGCGGCGGCATCAGGACCGCTGTGTTCATGCCCGTGACTGACAGCTTCAGCTTGGCCTGCCGTCGCTGCGGTGGCGCCGCCATGATGCTTCGGCCCGCAGAACGCCATGGTCGCTGCCGCGACACCCTGCGCGGGAATCGCAAGCACCAGCAACCAGATCAACAGCGTTCGGATCAGCCAACCCATGTTTCTACTTTACCGTGCAACAAGGCACCCCGGGGCTCACCCACATTCCCGACGCGGGCGGGCGCGGCCATGTACGCTGGCGCACATCACCCGGAAGCCGCGCCCTCGAGCCGCTTCTATTTCCGCACCCGAGGCCGCTTCGGCAGCGCGTTCCGAGCCGTGGAGGGCGGCGCGCCCAAGCTTGCAGTCGGATCGGCCAGCCGGTCGAGGATCGGGCACTCCGGTCGTTCGTCGCCGTGGCAGCAATGCACCAGGTGCTCGAGGGTGGACTTCATGGCAAGGATCACCTGCGCCTTTTGCTCCAGGTCGGCGATGTGCGCCTGGGCAAGCGCCTTGACCTGCCGGCTGGGGCGCCGGCGGTCCTGCCACAGGCTCAGCAGGCCGCGGATCTCGTCGATGGAAAAGCCGAGATCTCGTGAACGCCGGATGAACTGCAGCGTGTGAACGTCCTTGTCCGTGTATTGCCGGTAGCCGGCATCCGTGCGGGCAGCGGGTGGCAACAGATCCACGCTCTCGTAGTGGCGGATCATCTTGGCCGATACGCCAGAGGCGCTTGCAGCTTCGCCGATGTTCATGGACGGACTCCTGTCGATGCGCGGGCCGGGTTCACGCCACCTGCTGCCGCACCGCGCCAGCGGCGCAGCAGCAGGGCATTGGCGACAACGCTGACGCTGCTGAACGCCATCGCTGCGCCGGCGATGACCGGGCTCAGCATGCCGAGTGCGGCCAAGGGGATGCCCAGTATGTTGTACGCAAACGCCCAGAACAGGCCTTGCTTGATCTTGGCGTAGGTGCGCCGGGACACGTCGAACGCGTCGGCAACGAGCCGCGGGTCGCCGCGCATCAGGGTGATGCCGGCGGCCTCCATCGCCACGTCGGTGCCGGTCGACATGCTCAGCCCGACATCGGCTGCCACGAGACTGGGTGCATCGTTCAGGCCGTCGCCGACCATCGCCACGACATGGCCCTGCTGGCGCAATTCGCGAACCACGGCGGCCTTGTCACCGGGCAGCAGTTCGGCGCGCACCTCGTCGATGCCCAGTGCCCTGGCCACGGCCTGCGCACTGCCGTGGTTGTCTCCGGTCAGCATGAGGGTCCGGATGCCGAGTTCACGCAGGCGGGCCACCGCCTGGAAGGACGCCGGCTTGATGGTGTCGCCGAAGGCCAGCAGGCCCAGCACTGTGCTGGTGGCTACGTCGCGACGCAGCAGCCAGGAGACGGTCTTGCCCTCGCCTTCCAGCCGCTGCGCCTGGGGCATCAGGTCGCCCGGGATGGCCCCGCTCTCGTGCAGCAGGCGCGTGCTGCCGAGCTGGATGGACTGGCCGCGCACCGTGGCCTCGACGCCGCGTCCGGGCAGCGCCTTGGCGGCATGGGCCGGTGGCACGCCGACGCGCAGCTCGCGGGCCTTCTCGATCACGGCGTGTGCCAGCGGGTGGTCACTGCTCTGCTGCAGGGCCGCGGACAGCGCCAGGACGACCTGCCGGTCGAAGCCGGGCGCCGCCTCGTAAGCGACCAGGGAAGGTTTGCCTTCCGTGAGCGTGCCGGTCTTGTCGAAGGCCACCGCCGTCACCGAGTGCGCGACCTCCAGCGCCTGCACATCCTTGATCAGGATGCCTTGCCGCGCGGCCACGCCGGTTCCGGCCATGATGGACGTGGGCGTCGCCAGACCGAGGGCGCAGGGGCAGGCGATGACGAGCACGGCCACCGCGTTGATGAGCGCCTGCTCCCAGTCGCAGCTGGCGACAAACCAGCCGGCGAACGTCGCCATGGCGATGCCGAGCACCACGGGCACGAAGACGGCGCTGACGCGGTCGACGATGCGCTGGATGGGCGCCTTGGCGGCCTGCGCCGACTCGACCATGCGGATGATGCGTGCCAGCGTCGTCTCGGCCCCGACGGCGGCCGTACGGACGTGCAGCAGACCTTCCGCGTTCACCGAGCCGCCGGTCACCTTGTCACCGACGCGCTTGGCGACCGGCAGGCTCTCGCCGGTGATCAGCGACTCGTCGAGGTGGCTCTCGCCGTCGATGATCTCGCCGTCCACGGGAACGCGCTCGCCAGGGCGGATGGCGACGACGTCACCCACAGCCACCTGCTCGACTGGCGTGCTGACCTCCACGCCGTCGACCCACACACGCGCGACGGTGGGCCGAAGCGCGTTGAGGGCGCGGATGGCATCTGCGGTCTGGCGCGTGGCACGCGCCTCCAGCCACTTGCCCAGCAGCACGAGCGTGACGACGGCTGCCGAGGCCTCGAAGTACAGGTGCACCATGCCGTGCCCGGCGTGCTTGAAGAGCAGGTAGACGGACAGGCCATAGGCCGCGCTGGTGCCCAGCGCGACCAGCAGGTCCATGTTGCCCGCCCTGGCCTTCACGGCCTTCCAGCCGGCGCGGTAGAAGCGCCAGCCGAACCCGAACTGCACCGGCGTCGCCAGCAGCCACTGCGCCCAGCCATCGAGCATCCAGTCGATGCCGACCAACTGCAGCAACATGGGCGCGACCAGGGGCAGCGTCAGTGCCGCGCTCACGAGCACCGGCCACCACCCCGGCAGCCGCTTCTGCGGCGGTTCAGCGGACACCGGGGCCACGGGCTTGGCGGCATAACCCGCCTTGTCGACGGCGGCGGCCAGCGTCGCGAAGGAGACCTCGCCCAGCGCTTCAACGCTGGCTTTCTCGGTGGCCAGATTCACGGATGCCTTCGTGACGCCGGGCACCTTGAGCAGCGCCTTCTCGACACGCGCCACGCAGGAGGCGCAGGTCATGCCATCGATCTGGAGCTCGAAGTCCGTCGGTAGGACGAGTGTGTTCATGGGGGTCTGCGCAGAGGCCGGAGGTGAAGAAGGCGCCATGCTCATCCTTCCCATCACTGGAAGGTCAAGGCGGTGTGCTGCAAACCCGAGCTGTCGTGGTGGGCATTGACGCAAGTCGCTTGACCTTCCAACGGTTGGAAGCCTGAGAGTCGACCTGCACTTCAACCCCTCCAAGGAGCTCCCCGTGCTTTCATTCCAAGTCAACGACATGACCTGCGGCCACTGCGCCAGCACCATCACCAAGGCGGTGAAGGCCACCGACAAGGGCGCCAAGGTCACGATCGACCTCGCCAGGCACCTGGTGACGGTCGAGCCGACCGAGGCTGACGCCCAGGACATTCGCGACGCCATCACCGAGGCCGGCTACACACCGCTGGCGGTCGAAGCGACGCTCAGCGAAGCGGTGCCGGATCGGCCACCGTGCTGCGGCTCATGCCACTGAGGAACGCCCCGTTCCACGCCGTTCTGCCCGGGTCGCGCGGGACGCCGCGAGGCCCGGGCAGGGGCTACATCAGCACGATGTCGTACTGCTCCGGATTCATCGTCGCTTCGGCGCTCAACGAGATCGGCCGGCCGATGAATTCGCTCAGGCCCGCCAGGTGCACGCTCTCTTCGTCGAGCAGCATCTCCACCACCGTGGCGCTGGCGATGACGCGGAACTCCTTGGGCGCGAACTGCCGCGCCTCGCGCAAGATCTCGCGCAGGATGTCGTAGCACACGCTGCGCGCCGTCTTCACCTGGCCGCGGCCCTGGCAGGTCGGGCACGGTTCACACAGCATGTGCGCCAGGCTTTCGCGCGTGCGCTTGCGTGTCATCTCCACCAGACCCAGCTGCGTGAAGCCACTGACGGTGGTGCGCGTGCGGTCGCGCGCCAGCTGCTTGCGCAGTTCGGCCAGCACCGCTTCCTGGTGGTCGGGGCGCGTCATGTCGATGAAGTCGGCAATGATGATGCCGCCCAGGTTGCGCAGCCGCAGCTGGCGCGCGATGGCGCCCGCCGCCTCGAGGTTGGTCTTGAAGATGGTGTCGTCGAAGTTGCGCGCGCCGACGAAGCCGCCGGTGTTCACGTCCACCGTGGTCAGGGCCTCGGTCTGGTCGATGATCAGGTAACCGCCGCTCTTCAGGTCGACACGCCGCGCCAGCGCGCGCACGATCTCTTCCTCGATGCCGAAGAGGTCGAAGATCGGCCGCTCGCCCTTGTAGTGCTCGAGCTTGGCCACCGTGCCGGGCATGAAGGTGTCGCCGAAGGCCTTGAGCGCGTCGCACTGCAGCCGGCTGTCGATGCGGATGGTGCCGGTGTGGTCGTTGGCCAGGTCGCGCAACACACGCTCGGCCAGGCTCAGGTCCTGGTGCAGCAGGCTTGCCGGCGGGCGCTGCTGCGCACGTTCGCGGATCAGCGCCCAGGCGCGGCGCAGGTAGGCGATGTCGTCGGCCAGTTCGGCGTCGCTGGCCTCTTCGGCATTCGTGCGCAGGATGAAACCACCCCCCGCGTCGCCTGCCAGCACCAGCATGCGCGCGCGCAGTTGCTCGCGCAGTTCCAGGCTGCCGATCTTCTGGCTGATGCCGATGTGCCTGTCGTGCGGCAGGTAGACCAGCATGCGCCCGGCGATGCTGACCTGCGTCGACAGCCGCGCGCCCTTGGTGCCGATGGCGTCCTTGATGACCTGCACCGTCAGCGTCTGGCCCTCGAAGACCTGGCGCTCGATGGGCACCAGCGGCGCGTCGGGGCGCGCGTCATGCCTGGGCGGGCCGCCGAGCAGGTCGGCCACGTGCAGAAAGGCCGCGCGTTCCAGCCCGATGTCGACGAAGGCACTCTGCATGCCCGGCAGCACACGCACCACCTTGCCCAGGTAGACGTTGCCGACCATCCCGCGTTCCAGCGTGCGTTCGACGTGCAATTCCTGCACGGCGCCGTTTTCGACCACGGCCACGCGCGTTTCCTGCGGCGCCCAGTTGATGAGGATGTCCTGCGTCGCCATGTCAGTTGTCCACCGCGCTGTGCGCAACCCGCGGCCCTGGAAGCGAGCGAGTTCCACCCAGCTTCCCGCCGCGGAACCGGCTCTGCCGGGCCGCTGGCGGACGGCCTGCGGCGAGGACGCCCCAGGCGCTCGCAGGCGAGAAACAGTCCGCAGGGACTGTTCCTCGTCCGGCTCGCCCCCCTTGGGGGGTAGCGAGCGATAGGGAGCTTGGGGGCGTCATCTCACAGCTCCAGCCGCACGCGGGCGCGCGACAGCAAGTTGGCGGTCTCGTGCAGCGGCAGGCCCATGATGCCGCTGTAGCTGCCCTCGATGTGGGAGATCCAGGCCGCGATGCGGCTCTGGATGGCGTAGGCACCGGCCTTGCCCATCGGCTCGCCGCTGTCGATGTAGCGGCCGATGGTGGTCTCGGACAGGTCGGCGAAGCGCACACGCGAGAGGCTGGTGTCCAGGAAGTGCTGCGGGCCCGCGCCGACGACCACGCAGGTCATCACGCGGTGTGTGCGCCCCGACAGCGCACGCAGCATCTCGGCGGCCTGTTCGGGGCCTTGCGGCTTGCCCAGGATGCGCCGGCCCACCGCCACCGTGGTGTCGGCGCAGAGGATGGGCGCTTCGGGCAGCTTGCGGCGCCGCAACCGCGCGCGCGCGGCGTTCAGCTTCAGCAGCGTGACGCGGCGCACGTAGTCCAGCGGCAGTTCGCCGCTGCGTTCTTCTTCCAGCGCTTCGGCGTCCTCGTGGCGGTCGGGCAGCAGCATGCGGTGGGCCACGCCCAGTTGCTCCAGCAGCTGGACGCGGCGGGGGCTCTGTGAAGCCAGGTAGACAAAGGCGTGCAGCGACATGGCGTCCATTGTCAGGGGCATGTCACCGCACCGACATCGGCACCTTCACGGGTCCCGGCGCCGGCCGTGGCGCGCTGCCGGCCCCTTACTCGCGGTGGTAGGGGTGACCGCTGGCCAGCGTCCAGGCACGGTAGAGCGCCTCGGCCAGCAGCACACGCGCGAACGCGTGTGGCAGCGTCAGGTCGCTCAGGCGCAGTGTTTCGTCGGCGCTGGCCTTGAGCGCCGGGTCGAGCCCGTCGGGGCCGCCGACCAGCAGCGCGACGTCGCAGCCCTCGCCGCGCCAGGCCAGCACACGCTCGGCCAGTTGCGCCGTGCTGCGGCGCGTGCCGTGTTCGTCCAGCACGACGCGCCGCGCGCCCTTGGCCGCCGACGCCAGCGTGGCTTCGAAGCGTGTGGCCTCGGCGGCCATGCACTGCGCGGCGGTCTTGCCGCCGCCGTGCGCGCCGCGCGGCTCGGCCTTCAGCGCCTTCAGCTCCAGCCGCATCTCGGGCGGGAAGCGCTTGGCGAAGTCGTCCCAGGCCGTGTCGGCCCAGGCGGGCTGGCGCTGGCCCACCGCCACCACCAGCAACTTCATCCCGTCAGGCCTGTCTGCAAGCCCTGCTTCAGCCCTTGCGGACGGCCTTCTTGGCCGGCGCCGCCTTGCGCGCCGGGGCCGCCTTCCTGGCGGGCGCCTTGCCGGCCACCACCTTCTTCGCCGGCGGCTTGACGACGATGGTCTTCGTCGTCGACTTCTTCGCCGGCGCCTTGGCCGCCGTCGGCCGTGCACCCGCGGCACCCGCCGCACCCGCAGGCGCGGCCTTGCGCGGCGCCGACTTGGCGGCCACGCGCTTGAAGGCGGCGGTGCGGTTGGTCGACTTCTTCTCGGCCTCTTCCTTGGCGTTGCCGCGTTTCACGGCGCGGGCCGCAGCGCGTGAGCCGGGTGCACGCGGCGCCGACGTCTTGGCCGGCGCAGCACCCGCCGGCGCGGCGGGCTGGGTCTTCTTGCGCGGTGCCGGCTCGGGTTCGCTGGCCTTCACGAGCCGGGTGTTGACCTCGCCCAGCTTCATCTTCACCGCCTTGCCGCCCCAGATCTCTTCGAGGTGGTAGTACTCGCGGATGGCCGGCTGCATGATGTGCACGACGGCCGCACCGCAGTCGACGATGATCCATTCGCCGTTGTCCTCGCCCTCGGTGCTGAGCACCGGCATGTCGCGGCCGCGCACGCTGTTGCGCACGCTGGCGGCCAGGGCCTTGGTCTGGCGATTGCTGGTGCCACTGGCGACGATCACGCGCTCGAACATCGAGCTCAGGTGCTCGGTGTTGAAGACCGCGATGTGCTGGGCCTTGACGTCTTCCAGGCCATCGACGATGGCGCGTTGCAGCTTGCGGATGTCCAGGGTCAGCTCCCATGAAGTGTTGACTCGCCTGCGGCGAGGGCCCGGTACAGGCCGTGAGTTTCAATATAGCGCGCCACCTGCGGTGGCACCAGATGCGAAATGTCGGCGCCCGCCGCGACCCGTTGTCGGACATCCGTGGCGCTGATGTCCAGCATGGGCAGCGGCACGGCGCGGTGCGGATGGGCCAGCACCTCGGCGTGCGGCGTGGCCGTCGTGCCCGGCCGGTTGGCCACGGCCAGCGTCACCAGGCCCAGCAACACCGGCCAGTCGCGCCAGGTGTGCAGGCCGGCGTACTGGTCCTGGCCGATGACCAGCACCCACTCGGTGGCCGGTTCGGCGGCGTGCAGCGCACGCACGGTGTCGAGCGTGTAGCTCGGGCCGGGGCGTTTGATCTCGATGCGGTCGAGCACGAAGCGCGGCTCGCCGGCCATCGCCAGGCGCACCATGGCCTCGCGGTGTTCGGCCGGCGTGGCGTGGTGCCCCTTCTGCCACGAATGACCGGTGGGCACCCAGCGCACCTCGTCCAGCGCCAGGCTGTGCAGCGCGGCATGGGCCAGCGCCACGTGGGCGTTGTGCACGGGGTCGAAGGTGCCCCCGAAGAGGCCCACCCGCCTAGTCATGCAGTGTCATTCGTTGAGCCAGTCGCGCGGGCGCAGGAAGTCGCTGTAAAGCCGCGCCTCGGCGGTGCCGGCTTCGGGCTTCCAGTCGTAGCGCCACTTCACGATGGGCGGCATGCTCATCAGGATGCTCTCGGTGCGGCCGCCGCCGTGCAGGCCGAAGTGCGTGCCGCGGTCCCACACCAGGTTGAACTCGACGTAGCGGCCGCGCCGGTAGGCCTGGAAGTCGCGCTGGCGCTCGCCATAAGGCGTTTCGCGACGACGCCGCGCGATGGGCAGGTAGGCCGGAATGAAGGCGTCGCCCACGGCCCGCATCATCGCAAAGCCGTCTTCGAACGGGCCTTCGTTGAAGTCGTCGAAGAACACGCCGCCGATGCCACGTGGTTCGTTGCGGTGCTTGAGGAAGAAGTACTCGTCGCACCAGGTCTTGAAGCGCGGGTACTTGTCGGCACCGAAGGGCGCCAGCGCGTCGGCGTTGACGCGGTGGAAGTGGCGCGCGTCGTCCTCGAAACCGTAGTAGGGCGTGAGGTCCATGCCGCCGCCGAACCAGGTGACCGGCGCCTTGCCTTCGGGGAAGGCGGCCAGCAGGCGCACGTTCATGTGCACCGTGGGCACATACGGGTTGCGCGGGTGCATGACGAGCGACACGCCCAGCGCCTCGAAGGGCGCACCGGCGAGTTCACTGCGGTGCTGTGTCGCCGAAGGCGGCAGGCTGGCGCCCTTCACGTGGCTGAAGTTGCAGCCGCCGCGTTCGAGCAAGCCGCCTTCCTCGACCAGCTGCGACAGGCCGTCGCCTTCGAGCTTGCCGCCCGCAGGCCGCGTCCAGCCGTCGCTGAGGAAGGCCTTGCCGTCTTCGGCCTGCAGGGTGCTGACGATGTGGCCTTGCAGGCCCAGCAGGTAGCTGCGCACGGCGGCGGTGTCGATCATGTTCGTTTCTCGTTCATGGCAGGACGGCGCGGCGCGGCAGGCGCCAGCGCGCGGCCCTGCCGTGGCACTGGGCGAGGCAAAAGGGGCTGCGGCGCCGCGGCCATCAATGCCGGATGGCGCGGTGGCCGATGTCGCTGCGCCACTGCGCGCCGTCGAAATGGATGCCGCGCACCGCGGCCAGCGCGCGCTGCTGCGCCAGCCGCACCGAATCGCCCAACGCGGTGACGCAGAGCACGCGGCCGCCGCTGGTGAGCAACTGGCCGTCGTGCTGCGCCGTGCCGGCATGGAAGACCTGCAGGTCGGCACCCTCGGCGCCCAGCGCAGGCAGGCCGGTGACGACGTCCCCCTTGCGCGGCGCGGCCGGGTAACCGTGCGCGGCCATCACCACGCCCAGCGCGGTGCGGCGGTCCCAGTTCAGTTCGGCCTGGTCGAGCGTGCCGTCGGTGGCGTGCATCAGCACTTCGAAGAGGTCGCTCTTCAGGCGCATCAGGATGACCTGCGCCTCGGGGTCGCCCAGGCGGCAATTGAATTCGACCGTGCGCGGCTGGCCCTGGGCGTCGATCATCAGCCCGGCGTAGAGGAAGCCGGTGTAGGGCACGCCGTCCTTGGCCATGCCGGCGATGGTGGGGTGGATGATCTCGTGCATCACCTTGGCGTGCACGTTGGGCGTGACCACCGGCGCCGGCGAATACGCGCCCATGCCGCCCGTGTTGGGGCCGGTGTCGCCGTCGCCGATGCGCTTGTGGTCCTGGCTGGTGGCCAGCGTCAGCACGTGCTTGCCGTCGCACAGCACGATGAAGCTGGCTTCCTCGCCCTGCATGAACTCCTCGATGACAACACGTGCGCCGTCGGCGCCGTATTGCACGCCGAGAACGTTGCTGCCGAGCATGTCGTCGATGGCGGCATGCGCGTCGGCCAGCGTCATGGCCACGACGACGCCCTTGCCGGCAGCCAGCCCGTCGGCCTTGATGACGATGGGCGCGCCGTGTTTGTCGACATGCGCATGCGCCGCCGCGGCTTCGGTGAAGCTGGCGTAGAGCGCGGTGGGAATGCCGTGGCGCTGCATGAAGGCCTTGGCGTGGGCCTTGCTGCTCTCCAGCAGCGCCGCGGCCTTCGTCGGGCCGAAGATGCGCAGGCCGCGGGCGCGGAAGAGGTCGACGACGCCGGCGGCCAGCGGGGCTTCGGGGCCGACGACGGTGAGCGCGATCTTCTCGGCGGTGACGAAGTCGGCCAGCTCCTCGGGCGTGGCCAGCGGCACGTTGTGCAGCGCCGGGTCGAGCGCGGTACCGCCGTTGCCGGGGGCCACGTAGACACGCTGCACCCGTTCGCCCTGCGCCAGCTTCCAGGCCAGCGCGTGTTCACGGCCGCCGCCGCCGATGACGAGGACCTTCATGCGCCCGTCACTCGGGCAGCAAGGCGTTGTGGAAGACGTTCTGGACGTCGTCCAGGTCTTCGATGACATCGAGCAGCTTCTGCATGCGCGCGGCGTCTTCGCCCGCGAGTTCGATGTCGTTTTCGGCGCGCCAGGTCACCTCGGCCACCTCGGGCTTCAGGCCGCCGGCTTCCAGCGCCGCCTTCACCGTCTCGAACCCGGTGGGCGAGGTCAGCACCTCGACGGCGCCCTCCTCGTCGCTGACGACGTCGTCGGCGCCGGCCTCCAGCGCCACCTCCATCACCTTGTCCTCGCTCGTGCCGGGCGCGAAGATCAGCTGCCCGCAGTGCTTGAACTGGAAGGCCACGCTGCCTTCGGTGCCCATGTTGCCGCCGTACTTGCTGAAGGCGTGGCGCACCTCGGCCACGGTGCGCACGCGGTTGTCGGTCATGCAGTCGACGATGATGGCCGCGCCGCCGATGCCGTAGCCCTCGTAGCGCACCTCCTCGTAGCTCACGCCCTCGAGGTTGCCGGTGGCCTTGTCGATGTTGCGCTTGACGGTTTCGACCGGCAGATTCACGGCCTTGGCCTTCTCCACCGCCAGGCGCAGGCGCGGGTTGGCCGACACGTCGCCGCCGCCCAGGCGGGCCGCGACCATGATCTCGCGGATCACGCGGGTCCAGGCCTTGCCGCGCTTTTCATCCTGCCGGCCCTTGCGGTGCTGGATGTTGGCCCACTTGGAATGACCGGCCATGAGATGGAGACTGCTGAAGTGAGAGAGCGCGGATTTTAGTCGCGCGCGCCCCGCCGGCTTCCACCCGCCGTGGGTGGCTCGCCACGGCGCCCCGACAACCGTAAGCTCGTGCACCCTTGGAAGGAGACGACGGATGGACTTCGACAGCTTCCTCGACCAGGCCTGGACCGACCACGCCGAGCAGGCCGCCACCGTGGCCGAACGCCTCCTTGACCCCGGCCTGGCCCTGTTGCAGCAAGAGGACCAGGTGCTGCCGCTGGCCTTCCTGGCCCAGCACGTGCACGGCCAGCACCTGGGTCGCTGGGCCGAAGGCCTGGCCTTCCAGCAGCGGCTGGCGGCGCTGCCGCTGGTGGCCGCGGGCAGCAGCACGGTGCAATCGCTGCAGCGCTTCGCGGCCGTGATGAAGCTGGCCGGCGGGCTGGCCGACGAACGCCTGGGCCAGAGCGCCAGCGAAGCCACGCGCATCACCGCGATGACAGCCGCGGCACTGAATGCCCACGCCACGGCGCGCTCGCGCGCGCTGCTGGAGGAGGCCGCAACTGCGGTCCAGGCCCACGCCCTGCCCGATGCCGACCCCGCCGTGCGCGCCCTGGCCATCGCGGCCAACAACCTGGCCGGTACGCTGGAAGACCTGCCCGTGCGCGGCGAGCCCGAACGGGCGCTGATGATCCTGGCCGCCGAGGCCGGCCGCCAATGGTGGGCGCGCGCCGGCACCTGGCTGGAGACCGAACGTGCCGAGTACCGCCTGGCCAAGTCCTGGCTGAAAGGCGGCGACGCGGTGCGGGCGCGACACCATGCCCAGCAGTGTCTGGACATCGTGCAGGCCAACGGCAGCGTGGCGCTGGAGCGCTTTTTCGGCCTGGAAGTGCTGGGCCTGGCGCAGCAGGCCCAAGGCGATGCCGGCGCGTTCGCCGACACGCTGGCCCAGGCGCACGACGCCTTCGCCGCCCTGGACGAAGGCGACAAGGGCTGGTGCCGCGCCACATTGACGGCGCTGGATCCATCCCCAATTCCGCAGCAGGCGCCGGAAAACGACGGGCCGCCACGTGCTGCGTAACAAACTGCACGCCCGTCGCGGTCGTGCGCCAGCGCGCGCACACGGCACCGGCTGCTCAGGGAAACCGCACATGCCAGGCCTGGCGTCAGATGACAGCATGCGCGTCATGAATCCGCTTTCACCCCATGTCGGCCGCCGCCGCCTGCTGCAACTGCTGCCCGCGCTGGCCCTGGCGAGCACGGCCCGCCGCGGCCACGCCGCCGAGCCCGGCATCAGCGCCAACGAGATCCTCGTCGGCCAGAGCATCACGCTGCAGGGCGGCAAGAACGTCTACGGCGGCGAGGCCATGACCGGCGTGAAGGCCTGCCTCGACGCCGTCAACCGCGGCGGCGGCGTCAACGGCCGGCGCATCGTGCTGCGCACGCTCGACGACGAGAACACCAGCGCCAAGGCCGAAGCCAACGCACGTGCGCTGGTGCAGCAGGGGGCGTTTGTGCTCTTCGGCTCGATCGAAGGCGGCCCCAGCACCGCGGTGATGAAGGCGGCGATGGAACTCGGCGTGCCCTTCATCGGCCCGATGGCGGGTTCACCCGGCCTGCGCCTGCCGCACCAGGCGCTGGTCTACCCCGTGCGCGCCGAGCACCGCGAAGAGTTCCGCGCCCTCATCACCCAGGGCAGGCGCATCGGGCTGCAGCGTGTGGCGCTCTTCCACGCCGACTCCGACGTCGGCCGCGAACACCTGGCCAACGTGCAGAAGCTGGCCGCCGAAGCCGGCATGGCCTTCGGCGGCGGCGTGCCCTTCAAGGGCGACATCAGCGACGCGCAACTCGCCGCCGCCGCCGCGGCGCTCGCGCAGCAGCAGGTCGACCTCGTCATGAACCACGGCTCGGCGGCGCTCTACGGCCGCCTGATCCGTGCCGCACGCGCGGCCGGTTCGCGCATCACCTTCTGGGGCGTGAACTCGGGCTCGACGCCGCTGGCTGCCGACCTGGGGCCGCTGGCCAAGGGCATGGTCTTTTCGCAGATCGTGCCCAACCCGAACTCGGGCAAGACCGCCCTGGTGCGCGAGTACCAGGAACGCATGGCGCGCTCGGCGCCTGGCCAGGCCTATTCCTACGGCAGCCTGGAGGGCTACATGACCGCCAAGGCGCTGGCCGCCGCGCTGCGTGCCGCCGGCACGAACCCCACCCGCGCCAGCCTGACGACGGCGCTGGAACGCTTCGAGACCGACCTCGGCGGCCTGACGCTGCGCTGGCGCAAGGGTGAACACACCGGCTGCAGCTTCGTCGACCTGGCGCTGGTGGGGCGCGACGGGCGCTTCGTGCAGTGACGCCAGGGGCGGCGCCGGCAGGGCCAGCGGCTAGACTTGCCGCGAACCCCTGCCCGGAGTGACGTCACCATGCCCGACCCCATCCTCGTCGCCCAGCACGGCGACATCCAGTGCCACCTGCTGCCGGCGCTGGCCAACCGCCACGGCCTGATCACCGGCGCCACCGGCACCGGCAAGACCATCACGCTGCAGACGCTGGCCGAGAACTTCAGCAAGATCGGCGTGCCGGTGTTCATGGCCGACGTGAAGGGCGACCTCACCGGCGTCACCCAGCCCGGCAGCATCGGCGGCAAGCTGGCCGCGGTGCTGAAGGAACGCGGCCTGCCTACGCCCGAAGCAGTCACGTGCCCGGCCACGCTGTGGGATGTCTTCGGCAAGGACGGCCACCCGGTGCGCGCCACCGTCAGCGACATGGGCCCGCTGCTGCTGACGCGCATGCTGGCGCTGAACGAAACCCAGGCCGGTGTGCTGAGCCTCGTCTTCAAGATCTGCGACGACAACGGCCTGCTCATCCTGGACATGAAGGACCTGCGCGCCGCACTGCAGTACGTCGGCGAGAACGCCTCGCAGTTCACCACCGAGTACGGCAACATCAGCGCGGCCAGCGTCGGCGCCATCCAGCGCGGGCTGCTGCAGATCGAGGAACAGGGCGGCGACAAGTTCTTCGGCGAGCCCATGCTCGACATCAGCGACTTCATGCAGACGGTCGACGGCAAGGGTGTCATCAACATCCTGGCCGCCGACCAGCTGATGAACGCGCCCAGGCTCTACGCCACCTTCCTGCTGTGGATGCTGAGCGAGCTGTTCGAACTGCTGCCCGAGGTGGGCGATCTGGAAAAGCCCAAGCTGGTGTTTTTCTTCGACGAGGCCCACCTGCTGTTCAAGGACGCGCCGGCCGCGCTGACCGAACGCATCGAGCTCGTCGTGCGCCTGGTGCGCAGCAAGGGCGTGGGCGTGTACTTCGTGACGCAGAACCCGCTCGACGTGCCCGACACCGTGCTGGCCCAGCTGGGCAACCGCGTGCAGCACGCGCTGCGCGCCTTCACGCCGCGCGACCAGAAGGCGGTGAAGGCGGCCGCCGAGACCATGCGCGCCAACCCCAAGATCGGCGACATGGCCACCGCCATCACCGAACTCGCGGTGGGCGAGGCGCTGGTGAGCTTTCTCGACGTCAAGGGCCGGCCCAGCGTCACCGAACGGGTGTACGTGCTGCCGCCGGGCAGCCAGATCGGGCCCATCACGCCTGAACAGCGCAAGGCGCTGCTCACCGGTTCGCTGGTGGCCGGCACCTACGAGAAGACGGTCGACCGTGAATCGGCCTACGAGAAGATCAAGGGCCGTGCCGCCGGCACCGGTGCCGCCCAGGCCGGCAACGGCGGCGCGGCGGCGCAGTCACCGCGCCTGCCCGAGATCGGAAGAGCGTCGTGTAGGGAAAGAGTGTCGAG
>CAMTUD010000047.1:0-52145 GCA_947084805.1 uncultured beta proteobacterium
AACTGTGCCGATGCCGCTGCATGTGATGAGTCCCCTCATGGAGGCGAAAGAGCGGTCGGCGAAGGAGAAGGTGCTGGCCGGTCTGCCTGCTGCGTGGGTATGGATGACCGCCAAGAGCATGCCAGCGCTGCCTGCCCATCGATGAGGACGTCGACCCCTGAATCTTTCTCGACGGTGCCTGACGCACGTCGCGTGGAACTGCTTCCGACGCCCTGAAAAGTGTTCTTATCAGGACGTCATTTGGTAAAGCCAAATCCATGGCCGCCTCAACACGCCGACATCAGGGTTGATGGTTCAAGCAGCGGCTACTTGGACGCCAGTGGCCAGTTCTGCACCTGTTGCCAGACCTGCTGTGCAGATGGCGGCAACTTGTCCATGTGCTTCAAGAACATGGCCAGCGTCCAAATCTGCTTGTCGCTCAACGATGACCCGAACGCTGGCATGCCCGTGAGCCGGATGCCGTGCTTGATCTTCCAGAACGACTCGCCCTCGGGGTCGTCCTCCACGCCTTCTGTCGCCAGCTGTGGCGGCTTCTGGAACAGCCCCTTCGCGATCGGTGACGCCGACGTATCGCCGGCGGCGGAGCCGTGGCAGATCGCGCAGTTCTGTGCAAAGAGGTGCACACCTTCTGTCAGGTTCTGTTCGGTCGCCGCGACAGGGTTCTGCTCGGTGGGTGCCAAACGGTCCATCGTGGCACTAAGCGAGGTACGTGCCATCCAGGTTTCGAGCGCGCTGGGTTCGGCGTCGGCGTTGGCCGGAATGAGGCCACTCTTGAGCAGCGCAAACGAGGCGAGCAGCAAGGCTGCGAGAGTCAGTGCGACGCCCGACATGAAGGCTTTGAACATGGTGTGTTCCTGTGATGTTGAGGAGACGTCGGGTGTCGCCTTCGCTGACACGGCAGTCGACGGCGCCAACGGGTTGATTCGGGTCGGAGCGATCCCGAAGGCGGTTGCAGGTCAACGTGCCATCGCGCGCCTGGCAAGCAGTGCGCGTTTGCCGGTGACGAGGATCGGCAGCATCGACAGCGCCACGATGCCCATGGTGATGGCACTCAGGTGATCGCGCACCAGCGCCTGTGCGCCCAGGAATGCGCCTGCATACACGAGCAAGGCCACCCACAGGACAGCGCCGGCCACATTGAACATGGCGAAGCGCAGGTAGGGCATGCTGCCGGCACCGGCCAGAAAGGGTGCCAGTGTCCTGACGACAGGGACGAAGCGCGCGATGACGACGGTGGACGATCCGAATCGGTCGAAGTAGCGGTGCGTGGCGTCGAGGTGTGATTGCCGCAGCCATCGTCCGCGCAGGCGCGCGATGACCATGGGCGCTGCCCGCCGGCCGATGGCGAAGTTCAGGGCGTCGCCCAGGACGGCTGCCAATGTCAGAACGAGCACGGTGACGTGGACGTTGAGCCCGTTGGCTGCCACGACCGTGCCGGTGAGGAAAAGCAGGGAGTCCCCGGGCAGGAAGGGCGCAACGACCAGACCGGTCTCGGCAAAGATGACGATGGCGACTGCGGCCAATGCCCAAGCGCCGTAGGCCGCAACCCACTGTGCCAGGGTCTGGTCGAGGGACAGCGCGGAGAAGGTCAATGTCGTGAGCATGGATTTGCGCCAAGCGCGGCGTTGGTTGAGCGAGGCGTGCAGGTCAAGGCGCCGGCGCGGGATCAGAAGCTCGTCTTGGTCTTGACGAGGAACTGGACCTTCTTGACATCTGCCGTGGCATTCAACGGGAAGGCGATGTCGACGTGCAGCACATTGCTGAACGCCGCACGTGCGCTGACGATGCGCAGCCCGAATCCCGCGTTGCTGAGCCAGCCTGGATTCAGGGTGTTGGGGTTGTCGCCGCCCCAGGCCCGCCCGGCATCGAAGAAGGCCGCGCCACCGACGCGGAACAGCCGCCAGACATACAGGTCGGTGTAGAAGCGCTCCTCCACGGTGAACAAGGCGCGCCGGGTCCCGCTCTGGTAGCGCAATGGGTAGCCCCGAAGACCGCTGTCACCACCCAACAGCAAGGTGTCAGCCGGGTCAGGATTCGTCAGCAGGTCACCTGCGGCGGAGGCATAGAAGAGCCAACGCGGACTCTGCGGCAGGTAGTACTGCGCCTGGGCACCCAGGCGCTGGCGCCGAATCCGGCCGCCGGCGTATTGCCCTTCGATGGTGGCTGCCGCGATCAGGGTCTGGTTGTCAGCCGGCTCGAAGCCGCGACTGATCTTGCCCGCGTAGACCAGCGCATCGCGGCTGGAGCCCAGCCCCGTCGAGGCCCACCCCAGTTGCACGGTCGAAGCCAGTCCCAGGGCGAAGAATTCGGGCCGGCCGATCAGGTTGCGGTTCAACTCACGTTCGAAGCGATCCTCGATCAGGGCGTATCGGACGAAAGGCGTGACCAGCTTTTCATCGGTGGGCAACCGCGCCGGCGCAACCAGGCCGGGTTCCGCGGCGTAGGCGTCGGTTCGGGAGGCCAGCCCGAGCGTGTAGCGCTGCACCCAGCCGTCGACGAGGCCCGGCGACCAGCCCGCAAAGACCTCGGCCTGATCCTGCCGATGGCGGTACTGGCTCGCCACATTGCCGGCGTTGTAGACGGCATCGATGCGATCGTCCTTCGATGCCGACAAGCCCGCACTCCAGCGCGAATCCAGTGCATAGAAGGGCCGGACGACCGACGCCGCATCGCGCCGGCCGTCGCTGTTGGTGGCGTGGCTGAGGCTGATCGAGGTCGAGGTGCCAAAGGCGCGGTCGCTGGAGAACTGGAACTCGTTGCTGGAGCGGTCGACGTTCCTGGAGTGCCCAAAGCTGACCGACGTGCCGGTGCCGAACAGGTTGTACTCCTTGAGTCGAATGCCGCTGGAGTTGGCACCGCCGGAGCGGCCTGCACTGAAGCCCGGATCCAGCGACCAGGTGTCGCGTGTGAGCACCTCGATGTCGACCACGCCGTCGTGATAGGCGGCGGCACGAAACTGCACGTCGTAGAGGTAGCGGTTGCTGCGCAGCAGTCGCTCTGTCTCGTCGAGCAGGCGCTTCGAGACACGGTCGCCGCTCTTGAATAGCAGAGCGCGCTGGATGACGCCGGGTCGCGTCTGGATGTGCAGCGCGTTGGCCCATCGGAAGAGCAACTTGTCTTCCTTCGGGTCGCTGGTGTCGAAGATGTCCTGTGGAATGACACGTATCTCACCGATCGTGGCCCCGGCTGCTTCCAGCTCAGCAAAACTAGGCAAGGGCTGCGCAGGCAGTGCCTGCCCGTGGGCCAACCCATAGAGGCTGGCAAGCAAGCTCAGAGCGCGCAGCCAGGCAAGCCTTCTCGGTCGGAACCACCTGACGGGGCCCGCCCGCGTAGGAGAGCGACGGGCAGCACAGGAAATGTCTAGGTGGCGTATCACCCAGACATCGTCGAGTGCGCCGACTTAGCGGCGACTTAAGCCTCGGGCGACCCGTGCCGGGGCCGGGAGCGCCATCGCCCATCAAGGGCCGCTCTGGGCCAGTGGTTTTGCCGCCACGCATTAAGTCCCGGTTAAGCAACTGCCTCCGAGCATGAAGGACTGCTGCGTGTCTCTGTTCGGAGCGCGGCGCCAACGTAGCCCAGGGCGATGAGCAACCTTCACTTGTTCCAACTGATCAATGCGCCGCCGGGGCTGAGCCACCAGCAACTGCTGCTCGCCACGCTGATGGCAAGATGGCTCATCGTGCTGGCGCCTGTCGCGATGGCGGTCGCGTGGGTTCGCGCTGACCAGGCCGCCCGCCTCGACTTGCTGCAGATCCTGCTCGCTGCCGGCCTCGCCCTGGTGCTGGCAGAGGCGATCACTTTTGTCTGGCCGCAACCGCGGCCGTTTGCACTGCACGTGGGCACGCAGTATCTCGAACCAAGCCAGCGCCCGGGGCTGCCCAGCGATCACGTCACGCTGTTCTGGAGCCTGGCCCTGGCCACCTTGCGCACCCGGAAGTTCGCGCTTTGGGGGTTTCCCTTGCTGGCGGTCGGCCTGCTGGTCGGCTGGAGCCGCATCTACCTGGGCCTGCACTTCCCGCTGGACATCGGTGCAGCCTTGCCTGTGGCGTGGGCGGGTACCATGCTCGCGGTTGCGCTGCGTAAGCCCTTGACGCCGACCTGCATGCGGATGCTGATGCTGCACGATCGATGGGTCCTTCTGCTGCGAGGCCGGATTCGAGCCCATCGAAAGACCTGAACCCTGCGAGCCCGGCCCCATGCGAATCCTGTTGATCGAAGACGACGCCATGATCGGCAAGGCCGTACGCAGCGGCCTGGCCGATGCCGGCTTTGCCGTGGACTGGGTCACCGACGGCAGGGCGGCCGAGCTGGCCTTGGCCAACGACGTCTACGATCTGGCTGTGCTGGACCTCGGATTGCCCAAGAAGGACGGCATGGCGATCCTGGCCTCGATGCGCAGCATGGGCAACGCGATGCCGGTGCTGATTGCCTCCGCGCGAGATGCGGTGCGCGATCGCATCGCCGGCCTGGAGGCAGGCGCTGACGACTACGTCCTCAAACCGTTTGACCTCGATGAACTGGTGGCCCGGGTACGTGCGCTGCTGAGGCGCAACGCGGGGAGTGGGTGTCCGCTGCTCAAGTTCGGATCGCTGATCCTCGACCCGCTGCGCAAGCTGGTGACTCGGGGCAATGCCACCGTGGACTTGTCCGCCAAGGAGTTCGCCGTGCTCGAAGCGCTGATGCGACGTCCGGGTGCGGTGCTGTCACGCGCCCAGTTGGAGGAGTCGGTCTACGGCTGGGGCGATGAAGTCGGCAGCAATGCCATCGAGGTGCACCTGCACCACCTGCGCAAGAAATTGGGCGCAGCCGTGATCAAGAACGTGCGGGGCGTGGGCTACCGCGTCACGGAGGATTGAGTGCGCTCGCTCGAGCGCTATCTGCTGGGCTGGATCATGGGGGCGCTCGCACTGGGCGCGGTGGTCATCGTCATGGTGACCTACCTGATCACGCTCGACGAGATGAACGAGATCTTCGATGCCGGGCTGAAGAACGTGGCCGAAGCTCTGGGCAACCACAATCATCCCGAGAGTGACCTGCGCGAGCCGGCTCTGCCGGTCATGCCGCAGCGCACCGATGTGGCAGATCCCGCGGAGATCGTGACCATCACCTGGACGCTGGCTGGCCAGCCGGTCTTTTCGTCGGATCCACGTGTGGCTATACCGTTCAGCAACCGCGAGGCCTTGCAACAGGTGCGCGTGGCCGAGGAGGACTGGATCGTTTACACCGACGTCACGGTCAGCGGTGTGGCGCAGGCCGCGCAGCGGGTATTCGCGCGCCACGAAACAGCCGTTGAGGCCGCATCGAAGATCGTTCTTCCGATGGGTGCGCTCGTGGTGTTTGTTGCGGCCCTCATGGTGGTGGCCCTGCGAAGGGGGCTGAAGCCGCTGGACGCAGCCGCGCAGGATGTCGCGTCCCGAACGGCATCGTCCTTGGCGCCGATACCCACGGACGAAGTTCCGCGCGAGATCGTCCCGCTTGTCGCATCGATCAACGGCATGATGGAGCGACTTGCGCTGGCTTTGTCCAACCAGCGGCGCTTTCTGGCCGATGCAGCCCACGAGCTCAGAACCCCAGTGACGGCATTGCGCCTGCAGCTGCAATTGCTCAAACGTGCGAAAGACGAAGCCGGCCGCGCCGAAGCGGTCGAGGATCTGCAGGGGGGCATCGACCGGTCGCAGCGCCTGGTCGAGCAATTGCTGCACGTGGCGCGATTCGAGCCTGACGGCGAGCCGATGCAGCGCGGACGCGTTGATCTCGCCGCACTGGCACGCACGGTGGTGGGTGCGATGAGCGCGAAGGCCGACCACGGCGGGCTCGACCTCGGGGCCGCCGGCGATGCGCCCGTGCTTGTGGACGGCGATGCCGGTCAACTCACCGTGCTGCTGAACAACCTGGTCGAGAACGCACTGCGGTACACGCCAGCGGGCGGCGTCGTCGATGTGGTGGCCGCCGAGTCGGAGGGCCGCTCGACGCTGAGCGTCGTCGACACCGGCCCGGGTATCCCGGAGACAGAGCGTGAGCGGGTGTTCGGTCGCTTCTACCGTGGGCCACAGGCGAGTGAGCAGGCCTCAGCACCCGGCGGCACTGGCCTGGGGCTGGCCATCGTGAAGGCGATCGCCAACCGGCATGGCGCCACGGTCAGCCTCCACCGGGCACCATCGGGCCAAGGCCTGGAGGTGCGGGTCGTGTTTGCGCCGCCGCCGCCATGACCGAGAACGGCGTGGGCCTCGCCCAGCACGAAGTGCGCGCGATGCCGCAGCCATAAGCGCCACTTAAGTGACGGGCTGCCACGATCGAAACCTGTACACCGGCGGCGCCGCGGATCGGGTGGATGCACATGGACTCGTTCGAACCCTACTTTGCCGACGATACGCAAGGCGTCCACTTTGGCGTTCGGGTCGATGGTCAACTCATCCTGGCCCATGTCGGCCGGCGCGTTCTGGCCGAGCGTTTCGGTGTTTCAGCCGAAGGCCACGGCTGGGTCACCGTGTATCTCGCACACCAGCAAGTGATCGACTCGGTCGTCACCGCCCAGGCGAAAGCGAATGGGCCTGAGACTGTCGTGCTTCGATTGCAGGATCTCCCTTGACCGCACCCGCAGGTTTAGCGACTCCGTCCATGAGCCCCTTCAAAGCGAAGCTGCGCTGGACTCGGCGAAGTGTCCTGGCGGTGATGATGGCGATCGCTACGGTGTCTGTGCTGAGTGGCGTTCAGGGCGCCTCAGCAACGCCAACGAACACCGAAGATGCCCTGATCGAGGCATTGATCCAGCGTGTAGCTGCGATGACGAACGTGAAGTTCATCCGCAACGGCGCGACTGCGACGTCGGCAGAGGCTGCCAATCACATGCGCGACAAGTACGCGTACTTTCGGCGAGACATCGTGACAGCCGAGGACTTCATACGTCTGTGTGGCACACGGTCGGAAGTGACGCTTCAACCCTATCGCGTGCGAAGGCAGGACGGCAGTGAGCAACTCACAGGCGAGCTGTTGGGCGCTGAACTGCGCGAACTGCGTCTGAAGACTCGATGAAGGTCCAGGCGGTTGCCCAGCGCGGCATGCCTAAGTCACGTCTAAGTGTCGAAGGCCACAGTGGACTTGTCGACAGGCAATTTCGCCTGGTAGGCAATCCAGCAAGGAGCTCGAAATGAAACGAACCCTCATGATCCCCGCACTCATCCTGGCCGCAGGTGTGGCCACCGCAGGCGGGCTGGCATATGCCAAGCAGTCAAGTCCGGCGGAGAACGATGCCGTCACCGATCTGGCCAAGGCCAAGATCACCTTGGTGCAGGCCGTGAGCGCTGCTGAGGCACAAGCCGGAGGCAGGGCCACCAAGGCTGAGCTCGATGGCGAGCGGGGTACGGTCGTGTTCGACGTCGAAGTCGTCACGCCCGACAACAAGGTCTTCGATGTCAAGGTCGATGCTGCCGATGGCAAGGTGTTGTCCAGCAAGCTCGATCAGGCCGATCGCGGCGAGAAGGACGAGGACTGACCCGGCAGGCGGCCTCTGGAGAGGTCGTCTGATCAAGTGTCGAGAAGGGGCGGCTGTTTCGGCTGCCCCTCTTCTTAAAGGAGGACCGTCACGCGGTCGGTCCCGGTCGGCGCACCTGAGGCGCCAAGAGGAGCGCCCACAGCGCCAGCAGCGACCAGAAGGCCCCGCAAGCAAACGCCACCGTGCTGCCATAGCCCGTCCACAGCCAGCCCGCCAAGGCCGCCCCGATCAGCTGGAAGACGCCGGTGACGAAGTGGAACAAGCCGAAAGCCGTGGCCCGCAGCGCGGGCGGCGCCTGCTCTGCCACCGCGGCGGCAAGGCCCCCTTGAGACAGGCCCATGTGCAGCCCGTACAGCACCACGCCGAGCCAGAGCCCGGTGCTACCGGGCAACCATGCGAGCGCGGCTTCAGCCGCCGCCAGCACCAGCAGCGACGCCGCCAGCAGGTTTTGCCTGCCGAGTCGCGGCGCGTAGGCGCCGGCCGGGTACGACACCAATGCGTAGACGACGCTCATCACGATCAGCACCAGCGGAATCCAGACCAGCGCCAGCTGGTCCTGCTGCGCCCGAAGGACGAGGAAGGCCTCCGACAGGCGTGCCAGCGCGAACAGCGCGGCCAGCACCAGCAAGTGCCGGAACGCTGCCGGCAGCGCGCGAACCCCTGACCAGATGTCCGCCCAGCCGAGACGGGGTGCGCGAGCCGCTGCAGGTTCATTCGCCGCCGCCTCGGGCTCGTCGACACCCAGGGCCAGCAGCGCAACCGCCAGCAGGGCCGGCACCACCGCAACCCACAGCACGGCGCGCATGTCACCTGCCCAGAGCCAGAGGAAGAACATGGCCAGCAGGGGGCCGAGGAAGGCACCGACGGTGTCCAGGCCCTGGCGCAAGCCGTAGGCGGCGTCGCGCAGGCCGACGGGGGTCACATCAGCGACGATGGCGTCGCGCGGTGCTCCGCGGATGCCTTTGCCGATGCGATCGACGAAGCGCGCAGTCACCACGCCGATGACGGAGTCGGCCAGCGGGAACACGGGTTTGGTCAGTGCGGCGAGGCCATAGCCGAGCAGAGCCAGCGGCTTGCGCCGCGCGAAGCGGTCGGACACGAACCCCGACACGATCTTGAGCATCGAGGCCGTGGCCTCTGCGATGCCTTCGATGACGCCCACTGCCAGCACCGACAAGCCAAGCACCCCGGTGAGGTAGACCGGCAGGATGGCGTGCACGAGTTCCGATGACATGTCCATGAACAGGCTGACCCCGCCCAGGACCCACACCGTGCGCGGGATACGCTGCCACGCGCCCTTCATAGTTGTCCAAGCCCCACTGTACGTACACGGCCGCGGCGCCAACGGTGGACGGCGAACATCACGATGCCAACCACCAGGATCACCAGAACTGCCAATGCTTCGTAGTGCGCTGCCACGCCGATCACCCGTGCGATGGCCTTCCCGAAGGCATAGCCGAGCCCGGAGAACACGGTAGCCCACACAGCCGCACCGAGCGCATTGAAGATGACGAAGTCCGCCCAAGGGATCCGTGCCATGCCGAGCGCGAGTGGCCCCGCCGTGCGCAGCCCGTACATGAAGCGGACACCGAACACCATCCAGCGGCGGTGTTGGTGGATCAACGGTGCGATGCGATGGACCCCTTCTTTCAGGCGCGGAAGCTTGTCGAGAATCCAGTCACCGCGCCAGCGCCCGAGCGCAAACAGCGATTGGTCCAGCACAAAGTTGATCGCGCCGGCCAGCAAGGTCACCGCCCACCACGGCGCGTAGCCCTGATGGGCGGCAAAGCCGGCCAGCACCACGGTGGTTTCGCCCTCGACCACACTGCCCAGCACGATGGCGGTGTAGATGTGGCTGTGAAGTAGGGCGGGAATGTCCATGGGTTGGTGCGTCGACGCTGCCCCCGGGCGCGAGTTTGCGCTATCGCTGAACGAGCGCCACGAACCACACCAGGACTGCGCCGGCGATGCTTAGCATCACCGCTGCGCTGCCCATGTCCTTGGCGCGCTTGATCAGTGGGTGTGATTCGAGCGAGACCGTGTCGGCGAGCGCCTCGATCGCAGAGTTGAGCAACTCGACCACGAAGACGGCCACGATCGAGAGCGTCATCGCCAGCGCATGCCATGCGCCTGGTGAGATCCACCACGCCAGCGCGATGAGTGGCAGGCCGACAGCCAGTTCCTGGCGGAAGGCGGCCTCGTACCGAAACGCAGCCAGCAGCCCGTCGCGGGAGTAGCGCGCTGCATGCCAGACGCGACTGAGTCCGGGCCGGCTCTTGTAGGGGGTGGTCAGGCTCGGTTCGGGACAGTCAGGCAGGCTCATGACGGCAGTGCGGCGCGTGGGCGAAGTAAGTGGAACGACAGAGTGGAAACGACCCAGCACAGCCAGGCTGTCCACAGGGGATGGCTGGGGTAGTGGGCACCCCGCGCAACCTGGACCGCGCCCAATACCAGACCGGCCACCATCGTGACCGTCAGCCAACGCCTTGCCGCCGCCGGAGCAGCATCGCGCAGAACGAACCATGCGGCGAGGAATGCGAACGCCGTGGACGCGTGGCCCGAAGGGAAGCATCCGCCTGGGCCACCGTCGGCGACGCCGTAGACCCAGTGGGGTACGTACTGCCCGACGCTGCCGCCGAATTCGGCCAAGGACCATGGGCAACTCGTGGCGCTGAGGCGCTTGATCAGCGGGATCAAGGCCGCGCTGGCCAAGGTGGTGCCCAGCATCCACAGCCGTTGAGATTTCGATAGCGAACGAAGCGGCCCCCAGGGCCGCCAGTAGCCGACCACGAGCGCAGCGAGCAGTGCCCATGCGAGGTAGCGGATGCCCCCGTGCAACAGCCCTGCAGTCAGCCAGTGGTGTCGCCAGGGAAAGCCGTCGGGCCCACCCAGCCATCGTGCGACCGTGATGTCCATGCCCGTGGCGTCCCAGGCTGCCAGCGCGGCGAAGCCAGCCGCCGCGACGGAGATGTCGGTGATGGCCATGCGTCGCCAAGCGGTGACGCTCGGGCCGCGCGCGGCGACGGCGGTCAACGGCGGCATGCCCGGGTGATGTCTAGTGTGGGCTCGTACTCGCGCGACTGCACCTGCAGCAAGCCCATCGTGGTGTGGAACAGGTTGTCGTGGGTCCGCGCCTGTGCCGCCTCCCGCTTCAGGCAGGCCGTGTCCAGGCCAAAGCTGGCCGTGTAGCCCGGTGACAGCCACCAGGTCATCGGCACCTTCGTCTGTTCATCAGGGGCGATGGCGAAGGGCACGCCGTGCAGGTAAAGCCCCTTCTCGCCCAACGACTCGCCGTGGTCCGACACGTACACGAGGGCGGTGTCGTAGCGCTTGGACTGCGACTCCAGGAAATCGATCGTTTTGACCAGCACATGGTCGGTGTAGAGCAGGGCGTTGTCATAGGCGTTGACGATCTGCTCACGCGGGCACTGCTTCAAGTCGCCGGTATCGCAGGTGGGGGTGTAGCGACGAAACGCCTGCGGGTAGCGCTTGAAGTACGCCGGCCCGTGGTTGCCGAGCATGTGGAGCACGACCACCAGATTGCCCTTGGCGTCGCGCGCGACCGTGTCCAGCCCCTGCAGCAGCGCCTCGTCCAGGCAGCGGCCACCGTCGCACCACTCGGGTAGCTTGGCGTTATCAAGTTGCTCCGTTGCAAGCCCCTCGCAGACGCCTTTGCAGCCCGACTGGTTGTCGCGCCACAGCACCTGGAAGCCGGCGCGGTGAAGCACATGCAGCAGCGACTCGCTGGTGCGGATACGGCGTTCGTCGTAGTCGCGCCGGCCTATCGGCGCGAACATGCAGGGCAGCGAGGTCTCGGTGTTGGTGCCGCACGCGGTGACGTCGGGGAAATTGATCACGTCGCGTTGCGCCAGTTGGGGCGTTGTCTGACGCGCATAGCCGTTCAGGCCCCAGTTGGCCGCCCGCGCGGTTTCGCCGATCGCCAGCACCAGCAGGGCCGGCTTGGTCCGGGCGGTCCATGAAGCGTCGAGCCGGGCATCGAGGCCGGTCGGTGATCGCGCTGCCTGGGCCTCGTGTGTGCTGTCGACCGACACGCGCACAGCGGAGTAGATGAAGTTGGCCGGTGTGATGAGGTAGCGGACCTCTTTCTGGTTGCGCATCTGCGCAGAAAAATCCTGGAACACCAGCAGCAACGCCCCCACGAGCAAAGCGGACGACCCCGCGATCGTTGCTAGCCGCCATGCCATTGCGCGGCCCCAGGGCTGGCGATCGAGCTGCACGCGCCAGAGCACGAGCAAGGGCAGGCCGGCAAACAGCAGCAGATGCGGCAGCATGCCCCAGCCGAACAGCTCGCCAGCTTCGGCGGGATCGGTCTTCAGCACGTTGCGCAGCATCGTCGGATCGAGATAGATCCCGAAGCGCTGCATGTAGTACGTGGCGAAGGCCGTGGCGACGATCAGCAGTGCGAGCAGCGGCTTGGCCAGCGGCCGCGCCACGACCAGCGACAGGAGCAACACATGCACGGCGGCCAGCGCCACCAGCATGGCCAGGGTGAACGTCCAGCTGGCCGGAAGCCAGGGGTCTCGACCGGCCAGTACCGCCGAGAGAAATGGGGCGTTGGCTCCGATCGCGAAGAACAGGCCGGCGAAAACCGTCAGGCGCGTGCTCGTCAACGCCGGTCGCCGGGCGAACCACCGGCTCACGGTCAGCATTGCTGGCGTGACTGACTGGGCTGAATCGATGCCGTGCGGTGATGGTCCGCTGTTCGACCAGCCAGCCTGCGCACGGGGGAGAAGATCGATGTGGGGGCCAGGCTGCCGTCAATAGCAGGCGCCAGCAGCCTGTGGCACATGGCAAGGGAAACACATCGCATCGGGCACTCCTGTCGGCGGTCCGGGCTCTTGGCCACGGTGGCGCCGCGTCATGCACGGCAACAACCCGAGAGTGCGGGGTGAGGACTTAAGTACGACTTAAACGCGGTGCAGAGGTTGCACCACTCGATCTGACCCGCCTTGTGGCCACGACTGGCTTGGTGCTCGACCGACGGAGGACTCGCATGGGCAACGACCGCTGGCGAGCCCAGCCATTTGCTGAGCTGGTCGGCAATCGCTGCAAGGCCCGCCCGTGAAGCTACAAACCTGGGCGGCTTGCGCCCGGGCTATCGCTGGGGCTTGTCGGTAGCGCTTGGACCGTCAGCTGCGTTCAGCAGCGCTTTGCTCCGGGGGGCGATCCATCCGGTCCAGTCCGCGATCGTCCAGCTGGCCAGCGCCCAGGCTGCGCCTGCCGCCCAGCCGGCCAATACATCGCTGGGCCAATGCACGCCTAGTGCAACGCGACTAACTCCCACCGCAGCTGTCACGCCGATGGCCAGAACAAGCAACAGGAGACGGGCTGCAGGTTGCTGGATGCGCCGCGAGAGAAGCGCTGCCAGAGTGAGGTAGATCATGGCTGCGCCGAAGGCATGCCCACTGGGGAAGCTGGCGTTCGTGACGATCACCTCATGCGGCACGAGATCGGGACGCGCACGAGCGAAGACCTGCTTCAATCCAGTATTGAACATCGCTCCGGCCACTGTGGCCGCCACCAGGAACATGGCCATTCGCCAGTGGCGCGACGCAGCCAACACGCCGGCGCTGCCGCCGACGAGCAGCATCAAGAACCATGGACTGCCCAAGGCGGTGATCTCGCGAGCCAACTGAAGGGTCGTTGAGCCGCCAAGCAGTTGCGCCGGATCGTCGGTCACTCTCAGCGCGAGAAGCCATTGGCGATCTTGCATCAGTGTCTCGCCCTCGCGCATCTCGTCGGCCGTCCAGAAAAGCAACCCAGCCGCCAACGACAAGAGCAGGACAAGCAATAAAGCTGCAGGTTCCAGCACGCGCCGGCTCTGCCAAACGAGTCTCGTTCTGTGCAACAAGGCTGATCCAGACGAACGATGAAGTGCGGCCAAGTGTCCCTCAGGGCCAGCCCCCCTCGACGGTAGCGCTGCGCGGGGTGATGCGGTGGGCTCGGTGCGGGCGTGATGGTGGGCATGCGCCACTCACTCGGCCATACGCAGTGCCGGACGACATGGAGTGACTCTGCCCGCTTCACTTCGTTCCCTTGTGGTGAGGTGTTTGGCTTGCCGGCGTCCTGGCTTAAGTCTTGTCTAAGTGGCGGGCCCTAGATTGACCTGCAGCGAGATCAGGCGACCGCCTCCGGCCGTCGTCTCGTTGAAGGACCCAAGGAGTTGCCGCATGAACCACACCCATGTCCGTTGGAGGGCGAACGTGCGGCCCACCATCGATGTCACGCCAGGCGCAGGCTGGCGACGTGGCCTGCGCAGGGTAGGCCTTGCCATGACGCTTGTGGTGGTGCTGGCGGTCGTGCTGCCATTGCTGTGGCTGTTCGGTGCGCTGACGCTGCTGGCGACGCTGGGTGGTGTCGCCGTTATGCTGCTGTGGGGCATGGTGAGACAGGCCTTCGCACCCCGGGGTCGGTCCGGACAAAGCCTCCGCACCCGCGCATCCGACGAACTCTGAACAAGCCGAGGAGCCTGGCGCACCATGCGTATCCTGCTGGTAGAAGACGACACCATGATCGGTGAGTCGGTGCTGGATCTGTTGCGCGCTGAGCACTATGCGGTGGACTGGGTGAAGGACGGCGAGATGGCCGAGACCGCGCTGCGCACGCAGACCTACGACTTGGTACTGCTGGACCTCGGCTTGCCGCGGCGGGATGGCCTGTCGGTCCTTCGAGCCATGCGCTCGCGCAAGGAACGCATACCGGTGTTGATCGCCACCGCGCGCGATTCGGTGCAGCAGCGCATCGAAGGGCTCGACGCGGGTGCCGACGACTACGTGCTCAAGCCCTACGACCTCGACGAGCTTTTGGCCCGCATCCGGGCCTTGTTGCGCCGCGCCTCCGGTCGCGCGGAGCCGGTGTACGAGCACAAGGGCGTGACGATCAACCCGGCCAGCCGCGAAGTGATGGTTGGCGAGCAGGCTGTTGTGCTGTCGGCGCGTGAGTGGGCGGTGCTCGAGCCCCTGCTGGCTCGCCCCGGACTGGTGTTGTCGCGCGCCCAGCTCGAGGAGAAGCTCTACGGCTGGAAAGACGAAATCAGCAGCAACGCAGTCGAGGTCTACATCCATGGCTTGCGCAAGAAGCTCGGCGTAGACCTGATCCAGAACGTGCGTGGCGTCGGCTACATGGTTCCCAGGGTCTGAGCATGGCCGTGCAGCCCTCCCATTCCCTGCGCACCCGGCTGCTCTGGCTGCTGCTTGCGGCCATCGTACTGACGGCGGTGGTCCAGGCCTTGATCGCCTACCGCGCAGCACGCGCCGAGGCGGATGAGATCTTCGACTACCACATGCAGCAGATGGCGCTGTCTTTGCGATCGGGGCTGCCGTCGAATGCGGTGGCGGGACCTGGCGAGGATTCGCAGGACGAAGAAGACCTGAACTTCGTGGTCCAGGTGTGGACCGCCGATGGCCTGCGCGTGTTTCAGTCGGCGCCCCGCGCTGCGTTGCCACAGCGTACCGTGCTGGGTTTTTCCGACGTCAAGACCCACGGCGGCACTTACCGCGTGTTCTCGATGCAGTCGCGTTCACAAGTCATCCAGGTGGCCCAGGACATGGCGGCGCGGCGCGAGATGGCTGGTACCCTGGCCTTGCGCACGATGGCGCCCATCGCCGTGATGGCGCCCCTGCTGATGTTGGTGGTGTGGTGGGTAGTGAGCCTGTCGTTGGCTCCGGTGTCACGGGTGCGGCGCCAGGTCGCCGATCGACAGGCCGACGACCTGAGTGCTGTCAGCGACCTCGACCTGCCGGACGAGATCCGGCCTCTGGTCCAGGAGCTCAATCTGCTGTTCGGCCGGGTGCGCGAGGCCTTCGACGCCCAGAAGAACTTCGTCGCCGATGCGGCGCATGAGCTGCGCTCGCCGTTGGCCGCTCTGAAGCTGCAGGTCCAGGGGCTGCAGCGCGCCACCGACGATACGGCCAGAGACTTGGCGGTGAGTCGGCTGGCCGCGGGCATCGACCGCGCGACGCGCCTGGTAGAACAACTTCTGGTGCTGGCCCGGCATCAAGCGAGCGCCGCCACGGGCCTCAAGCCGGAGCCAGTGTCTCTGGTGGAGTTGGCGCGTCTGGCCGTGGCCGATGCGGTGCCCGCAGCGCAAATGCGCCAGACCGATGTCGGCTTGACGAAGGCCGATGAGGGACTGATCGCAGGCCAGGCGGAGGCACTGCGCATCCTGATGCGAAACCTGCTGGACAACGCTGTGAAGTACACCCCGGCGGGTGGCAAGGTGGACCTGGAGATCGTGCGCGAGGCGGGCGCGATTCGCCTGTCGGTGGAAGACAGCGGACCTGGCATCGCCGACGCCGACCGGCAGCGGGTGCTCGACCGCTTTTACCGCGTGGCCGGCACAGAAACCACGGGCAGCGGACTGGGCCTGGCGATCGTCCGGTCGATTGCCGAGATGCACGGCGCGCGCTTGCGACTCGACCGATCCGAGCGGCTGGGCGGCCTGCGGGTCGACGTGACTTTCCCTCTGGCAGGCTGATCGCACGCGGACGCGCCAACTGGCCGTCACGCCGCAAGTCGTGCCCGACGACGCGTTGCTCAATGCTGTGTGCACTCAACCCACAGCGGGTTAAGTGCTTGGTAAGTCATGGCCCGATAGCGTAGGGGCTGGCTCCACCACTCAGCATCCAAGAGGGCATTCCCATGAACAAGATCGAACCCGCGTCTGCCGAGCGCCTGCTCAACAAGGTGCCGGAGGTCACGCTGTACTTCTGGGTCATCAAGATCATGGCCACCACCGTCGGCGAGACGGCGGCGGACTTCCTGAACACCAACCTGAATCTCGGCCTGACCAACACCTCGATCCTGATGGCTGCGCTGCTCGTCGCAGCCCTCGTCGGCCAGTTCCGCAAGGACCGCTACGTGCCCTGGATCTACTGGGTCGCAGTAGTGCTGATCAGCGTGGTGGGCACCCTGATCACCGACAACATCACCGATCACTTCGGCGTGCCGCTGCAGGTGACCACGACGATTTTCGCGATCGCTCTGGCGGCCACTTTCGCTGCCTGGTTCGCCGTCGAGAAGACTTTGTCGATCCACTCGATCTTCACCATGCGCCGTGAGTCGTTCTACTGGGCCGCCATCCTGTTCACGTTCGCATTGGGCACGGCGGCAGGTGACCTGGTGGCCGAGACGCTGAAGCTCGGCTACCTGTACTCGGCCATGGCATTCGGCGCCGGCATCGCGCTCGTGACCCTGGCGCACCTTGTGTTCAAGCTGAATGCCGTGCTCGCGTTCTGGCTCGCCTACATCTTGACCCGTCCGTTCGGTGCGTCGTTCGGCGACCCGCTGTCGCAGCCGGCGAGCAATGGGGGCCTGGGCCTTGGGACAGTCGGCACCAGCGCGCTGTTCCTGACGGTGATCCTCGGCCTGGTCGTTTACATGACCGGGGCCGAAAGGCGCAGGTCCGTACTGGATGCGGCGCGGCTGGTCTGAGGTTGCAGCGTCGTCGAACAGGGAAGTCAATCGCACACGCCATGCCAAGACTGATCGATCTCCGCCGGATCTCTTCGCTGCCAGACTCTTTGGCCGACTCATCGGTCCCAGCACAGACCGAGTTTGGCCTTAAGTCCTGTCTAACTGTCGGCGCCCACCATCTTGGAACCAGGAGCGACACCCCCGCCCTGAGGAGCAAATGATGCGTCAACGCAAAGAGCCCGCCTCCTTCGAGGCGCTGAAGGCCGAGGCCTTCATTCGCGGTGAGTCGACCCTTTCCGTGGTGTGCGACCGACCCTTCGACGAGGTCGCCCTGCAGCTTGAGGGCAGCATCGTCGCCAATGATCTCGCGATCCTGCAGGTGCACGATTTCGGGCGCTTGTTCCAGGCCAAGGGCATGGCGCTGGAGCACAACTGTCGCGTCTACGAGGTCTGCAATCCACGCCTGGCCGCCCAACTCATCGACATCGACCCTGGGCTCGCCCACGTTCTTCCGTGCCGGATCTCGATGCACGACCGGGGTGGCGTCACCACCGTCACGACGCCGATGCCGTCCGCACTGATGACGGAGTTCTCGCACGCGGCCAACGTGGCGCGGCTGGCGCGCACCTTCGAGGCCGGCTTGCAGCGGGTGCTCAGAGGCTTGCTCTGAAGCGGGTTGATCGCTCATCGGCAGCGGTGTTGGCGTCACGAGAGCCAGCCGATTAAGAACTGTCTAAGTCCCCGGCCTGACATTGAGTCTGTGTTCAACCACTGTTCCCTTCCAGGAGTTCTCATGACAACACGTTCGATGACCCCGACCCACTTGGTTCTCGCGCTGGTCGCCGCAGGCGTGCTGGGCGGTGCGGGCGCGACTTTCGTGTCCGCCACGCATGCCCGCGCGGCCGCTCCGACCGCCACGGCGTTGCCCGGCGCGTCCATGATGACGCCGATGGGCGCCACCCCCACCGCCGTCGGCGCGCCCGACTTCTCCCAGATCACCGCGCGCAATGGTGCAGCGGTGGTCAACATCAGCGTCAGCGGCATGAAGCTCGCCATCAACGACGCCGACGAGGCGCCGGCGGCGCAACGGCGCGGCCCGCAGGGCATCGATCCCAATGACCCGTTCTTCGAATTCTTCAGGCGCTTCCAGGGTCCCAACGGCGGTCTGCCGGGCCAGCGTGAGATGCCGGTGCGGGGCCAGGGCTCGGGCTTCATCGTCAGCGCCGACGGCCTGATCCTGACCAACGCCCACGTCGTGCGCGATGCCAAGGATGTGACGGTCAAGCTCACCGACCGCCGCGAGTTCCAGGCCAAGGTACTGGGATCGGACCCGAAGACGGACGTGGCCGTGCTCAAGATCGACGCCAAGAACCTGCCCGTGGTGCCAATGGGCAGTTCGGGTGACCTGAAGGTCGGCGAATGGGTGCTGGCCATTGGCTCGCCCTTCGGCTTCGAGAACAGTGTCAGCGCCGGTGTGGTCAGTGCCAAGGGGCGGTCGCTGCCCGACGACAGCTTCGTGCCCTTCATCCAGACCGACGTGGCCGTCAACCCGGGCAACTCGGGCGGTCCGCTGTTCAACACGCGCGGCGAGGTGATCGGCATCAACTCGCAGATCTACAGCCGCACCGGCGGCTACCAGGGCCTGTCCTTTGCCATCCCGATCGACCTGGCGACCAAGATCAAGGACCAGATCGTCGCCACCGGCAAGGCCAGCCATGCCCGTCTGGGGGTGGCGATCCAGGAGGTGAACCAGACGCTGGCCGATTCCTTCAAGCTCGACAAGCCCGAAGGCGCGCTGGTGTCCAATGTCGATGCGGGCGGGCCTGCAGACCAGGCCGGACTGAAGACCGGCGACGTGATCCGCAAGGTCAACGGCCAGCCGATCATCGCCTCAGGCGACCTGCCGGCCTTGATCGGTCAGTCTGCGCCCGGCGAGAAGGTGACGCTGGAGGTGTGGCGACAGGGCAAGCGCGAGGAGCTGACGGCCAGGCTGGGTGACGCCAGCGACAAGAAGGCCCAGCTTGCGAAGGCCGACGATGCCGCTGGCAAGGGCAAGCTCGGGCTGGCACTGCGCCCGCTGCAGCCGCAAGAAAAGCGAGAGGCCGGCGTGGATGGCCTGCTCATCGAGGATGCGGGCGGTCCGGCGGCGATGGCCGGCGTGCAGGCGGGCGACGTGCTGATGGCGGTGAACGGCACGCCAGTCAACAGCATTGACCAGGTGCGGCAGGCCGTGGCGAGGTCCGACAAGTCGGTCGCGCTGCTGATCCAGCGCGACGGCGACAAGATCTTCGTGCCCGTGCGCGTCGGATGATGGGCGCGCCGCTCCTCCTCGCGACGGCAGGCACTGGCGAGTCGAAATCTTGAGCGAGCCAGCCGAGGAGACGCCCAGCCTGCCGCCCGGCCGTTCAGCTCGAACGGCCGGCAATGGCTTGTCGGCGCACATCCTGCCGACGTCGGCGACGATGATCGGCGTGTGCCTCACGACGCTCTACATCAGTCTGCTCGGGCCGGTGGGCACTCAGCGTGTATTGGTCGACAAGCTGATGGCAGTGGACGCGCTGGTGTTCCTGGCCAGTGCCGTGCTGTCGTTCATGTCGATGCGGTCGCGCCGCCATGGAAGCCGCTTCGAGGGTTACGCCGAAACGGTGTTCATTGCTGGGCTCGGACTGCTCGCTCTCGGGGCGGTCGTGCTGGCGTTCGCCATCAATTGATGCCTGGCAGCGGTTCGGCCGCTGCGTCGCATACGCACACCTGATCAGCAAGCTGCCTCAGCCGAGCGGGTCGTCTTGATAGGGCGTGGAGCAGTTTGAAAGGCGTCCCGAGCCAGCCGGATCAGGATGGATCTCAGCCTGTAGCGGCAATTGAAGAGGTACTGGACCTGCCCGAGGTAGCGCTGGCCGTACTTCTTGAAGGCGAAGGCGTGGTACGTGCCTGACAGGGAGGTCTTGATGTTGCCGAGCGCCGTGTTCACGGCCTGGAAGGACGGGTGCTTGGCACTGGACGCACCGCCACTGGTGATGTGGTGCTCGTGCAGGATGCCGGTGCCATGAACGGCCGTGAAGCAGCCCAGCCCATCGGAGACCAGGGTCGCCGGCGCCGCCAGCGACTTCTCGGCGAAGGCCTGGATCGACTCCTTGGTGAAGGGACGCTGAGACAGGCACATCACGACCGGCTTGGCGTCCTCCGTCGTCTGCACCGCTGCCACGAAGGGAACCTTGTTCGGCGAGCCCCGGCCCGCCTTGCCTCCGCGGACCTCGCCCCCCAGGTAGGCGTCGTCGATCTCGACGCGGCCGGTGAGTTGCCGCTGAGCCTCCCGCAGCACCATGACCTGCATGATCTTGTGCTTCAGCAGCCACGCCGTCGGGTAGGACACCCCCAGATGCCGCTTAAGCTCCAGCGCCGAGACGTTGTTCTTGGCCTGCGTCATCAGGTGCATGGCCAAGAACCAGCGCGGCAGCGGCAGCTTGCTGGACTCGAAGATCGTGCCGCTGACCAGGCTGCACTGGTAGCGGCAGCTGCTGCACTGGAAGTACAGGCGGTCGTGCCGCCGGAACTCGCTGTGCCCGGTCTGCTCGCAGCGCGGGCAGACGAACCCGCTCGGCCAGCGCCAAGCCCGAACCCGCTCCTCACACTGTTGCACCGAGCCGAATCGATCGAAGACCTCCGGCATCGACAGCCCCTTCTGGTACTGAACCCTGTTCTGCGCCATGACCGACCTGCTGTGTGGATGGCGCATGCTCGCTGTCGGGTAGCTCAATGGGTGAGCCTGCTACTCGGTAGGCTGAGTCATCTTGCTGGTCAGGTGGGCGCTTCGCATCGATCGCGAGAAGACCTTCTAGAGCCTCGTCGGCAAGCAGCTTCACCGCGATCGAGCAGCCCGACTCGGTTCAATGCCGATGCGCGTGATGCGCATCCGGCACGTGGGGATGGGCGTGCCGCGCCGGCTCGTGCCAATGCCGGTGACTGTGCTCGCCGACCGGCGTCACGTCGTGCACATGGTCGTGATGCCCGTCGTCGTGGCGGTGGGCGTGTTCGTGCTCCAGCGCCTCGTGCTCGTGTTCGTGGCCGTGTGACTCGGCCAGGTGCAGCACCACGCCAACCAGCATCAGAACGCTGCCCAGCACCATCAGTCCGCTCGCCGAACGGTCGCCCAGCGCCACCGCGAACGCCGCGCCGATGAAGGGCGCGAACGCGAACACCGAACCCGTGCGAGCGGCGCCAAAGGCCCGCTGTGCCAGCAGGTAGAACCGCAGGCTCAGGCCGTAACCGGTGGCGCCGATGGCGAACAACGCCAGCGCGGCGATCGCCGAAGGCAGCGGCTCGCCAAAGACCAATGCCAGCGCACCCGTGGCTGTCGCCCCTAGCAGCGACTTGGCCATTACCACCTGTCCGGGGTCGCGTTCCGCGAGTGCGCGCGACAGCGTGTTGTCCACGCCCCAGGCCGCGGTGGCCAGCAGCACGGCCAGCAGGCCCCACAGCTGCGCGCCGCCCGTGCGTCCCTGGTCCAGCACCAGCACCATCCCGCCTGCCAGCAGCAGGGCCATCGCCGTCCAGACGCGGCCGTCCATGGTCTCGCGGTACAGACGCCATGCCAGCACGGCGGTGAAGAGGGCTTCGAGCGTGAGCATCAGTGACGCACTCGTGCCGCTCGTGTTCTGCAGGCCCCAGGCCAGCGCGACCGGGCCGATGGCGGCGCCGAACGCGGCCATCGCCAGCAGGCGGGCCAGATCGCTTCGCTGCAGCCGCGCTTCGCGTTCGATGCGCTGGCGCGACAACAGGCCGACGGCAGCGGCCCCGGCGTAGAGCAGTGCCGCCGTGCTGAATGCCCCGAGCCCGACACCGAACTGCTGCACCAGCGGCGTGCTGACGCCGAACAGTGCTGCGGCCAGCAGGGCAAGCAGCCCACCCCTGAGGGCGGGCAAGGTGGTTGACATTCGGTTCATGGCTTGAACATCATCAGGCAGGACAGCTTGTGCGGTCTCACGCCGGGACCGCCGGGCTACGGCTCAGATGACGTACTCGATGGCGGTGTGTTGTTTTCGGACCGAGTTCAGCGAACCGTCACGTCGGCGACGAGACGGGATTTCAGGGCGCGTTCGCGGATCGATGCCTCGGGTTCAGCGGCCCACTCGTAGGAACTCTTCCAGGACCAGACGGTGCCGTCGATCCTCACGAAACGCACGTCACCCGCCTTGCCCTCCACGGTGATGGACTGGCGCTTGCCCTCGAACTCGAAGGCGATCACATGCGCGCCGGGCTTGAACTTCAGGCGGATCATCGTGTTGGGCAGGGTCTCGACACCCGGACCACCATCCGAATAGACCTTCACGAAGTTGCGGCCGTCGGCCCAGTTGCGGCGCACCACAAACACCGTCAAGGCGCTGGGATCGGGGGCGAAGCGTTTTGCGTCGGCATCCGCATTCAGACTGGGGACTGGCGCGCTGGTGCACGCGATGGTCCTGCCTTTGTTGGTCTTGTAGCAGTGCGGGATTTCGGCCGCCGGATTTGGCGGCGGCGGAGTGGCGCAGCCAGCCAGCAGCGCGGCGCCCGCGACGAGAGCGAACAGGTGGGGACGAATCGACTTCATGAAGGTGTCTCCGAGCTTGGAAATGAAAGAGATCAGCGCTTGAGAGGTGGTTTGCCGCGGCTCACGTGGCACCCGGGATACGCACCCGCAGCAGCTTCACCGAGTTGACGAAAACCAGCACATCGGGTCCGAGGTGGATGATCGCGGCCTCGATCGGCCCGATCCAACCCATCAGTGCGGCGGCAATGCCCAGCACATGCACCACGCCCACGCCGACGAACAGGTTCTCCTGAACCGTGCGGTAGGCGCGGCGGGCGATGGCGCGGGCGGCCCCGATCTTGGCCAGGTCGTCGGTCATCAGTGCCACATCGGCGGCCTCCAGCGCCGCCTGCGTGCCGCCACCGCCCATGGCGATGCCGACGTCGGCCCGCGCCAGCGCCGGCGCGTCGTTGATGCCGTCGCCGACCATGGCCACGCGGTGGCCCTGCTTCTGCAATTCGGCGATGACACCCACCTTGCCCTCGGGCAGCAGCTCGGCGTGCACTTCGTCGATGCCCAGTTGCTGAGCGACCGCGTGCGCAGTAGCGGCGTTGTCGCCGGTGAGCATCACCGTGCGCTTGACGCCGGTGGCCTTCAACGCCACCAGCGCCTCGCGCGCCCCCGGGCGCACCGCGTCCGCGATGTACACGATGCCGGCAAAGCGGCCGTCCACGGCCACGTGCACCGGCGTGCTGCTGCCGATGCCCGCGGCGTCCGCCGCTGCCGTGGCCCCCGTGGCCAGCGTGGATGAAGGCAGCGCGACGCCGGCCTCGCTCAGCAGCGCCGGATTGCCGACCAGTACCGCACGGCCTTCCACCGTCGCCTTCACCCCGCGCGCCTGGATCTGTTCGTACTGCTGCGGCTCGGGCACCTCGATGCCGAGTGCCGCCGCATGCGCCATGACGGCTTGCGCCAGCGGGTGCGCCGAGCGCCGGTCGGCAGCGGCAGCCAGCCGCATCAGCTGGCGTTCGTCGATGGCGGCGTCCTGCGTCGAGACGCTCACCACGGCAGGCCGGTTGGCGGTCAGCGTGCCGGTCTTGTCGAATACCACCACGTCGACCTTGGCCAGCAGTTCCAGGTACAGCCCGCCCTTGATGAGGATGCCATTGCGCGCCGCGCGTGCCACCGCAGCGATCATCACCAGCGGCGTGGCCAGTCCGAGTTCGGCCGGCGAGGTGAAGATCAGCAGCGTGACGACGGTCCGGATGTCGCGCGTGACCAGCCAGACCCCCACCAGGAACACGAGCACCACCGGGATCAACCAGGCAGCGACGCGGTCGGCCAGTTTCTGTACCGGCGCCTGATGCGCCTCGGCGTCTTCGACGAGGGTGATGATGCGTGCGAACATCGTGTCGGCGCCGAGCTTGTCGGTGCGCACGTCGAGCGCGCCGCTGGCCAGCACCGTGCCGGCGAAGACGGTCGAGCCAGTCTGCTTGTCCTTGGGCAGGCTCTCGCCCGTGATCGAGGCTTCGTTGACCGCGCCCTGGCCGCTGAGCACGCTGCCGTCGACAGGCACCTTTTCTCCCGCGCGCACCAGCACCACGTCGCCCACACGCAGCTCCGCTACCGGCACGCTGCGTTCGCCGACCTCGCCATCTTTGCCGCGCACCAGCGCGACCTGCGGTACCGAACCGATCAGCGACTTGATCGAGGCGCGCGCGCGGTCCGTGTTGAGCTCGGCGATGAACTCAGCGATCAGGATGATGACCATCAGCACCGCACCGGCCACCGTCTCACCGCCAAGCATCGCCACCAGCGTGGCGATGGTGACGAAGATCTCGGTGCCGATCTTGCGTTCGCGCACCAGATCGAGCAGGCCGGTCTTCACCAGCGGATACAGGCCAATGGCCACGGCCGCCCAAAGTACTTCGATGGGCACGGCCTGCCGCCAATACAGCAAGGCGGCGAGGCCGGTGAGCAGGATGCGACCGACTTCGATCCAGCGCTCGCGCGTCATCAGCGCGCCCCAGCCCGATTCAGCGGCGGCAGGTCGGGCGGGGGCGGGCGTCGCGGTCATGCGCGGGCTTTCGCAGCGGGACGTCGGCTATCAGTCATTGGCGTGATTCCAGATCAGGTGGGCGTCGATCAGCAGGCGGTAGTTCCAGCGCAGCGCGTCGGCGCGCGCTTCGCCGGCGGCGCGCAACGCCTCCAGCGACTGGCGGCGCACGAGCAGCAGCGACTGCAGGTCCACCTCGCCCAGGGTGTAGGCGCGCTGGGTCAGGCGCGCGCTCTCGCGCGCCGCCTCGGCGCCGCGTTCGGCGATGCGCCAGCGCTCGAGGCCGCCCATGGCGTCGGCATGCGTCTCGGCGATCTCGATCTCGATGCCCTGGCGCGCGCGGTCCAGCGCCGCGCGTGCGACTTCGGCCTCTTGCAGTGACTGCTGCAGGCGTCGCTCACGCACCGTCCCGCCGAACGGGATGCTGACGCTGATGCCGATCACCCGCTCGTTGCGAAAGGCCTCGCTGGATGTGAACACGCCCACAGTCGGGTCCGGCACCTTGTCGGCGCGGGTCCGCGACGCGGTGAGCTCGGCTCGGCGCACCAGCCGTTCGGCCGTTTTCAGCGGGTCGGCCTCGGCGACGATGCGCTCGCGCCAGCGGGCCTCCGGCCACATCGGCTCGGCCGGGTCGGAGAGTGCGGCAGGCGCCAGCGTGGCCTCGGGGAAGCGCAGCTTCAGCTTCGCACCTGCCTTGGCCAAGGTGGAGTCGGCCTGGCTGGCCTGGCGCCGCACCTCGGCCAGGTCGGACTGCGCAATGCTGAGGTCCAGCGCGGATGCATCGCCCGCGCGCTTGCGCTTGTCGACCGCAGCCAGGTTGGTCTCGGCAAACGAGAGCTGCTCCTTCAGCAGCGCCTGCGCGCTGTGGGCCTCCAGCCAGTTCAGCCACAGGTCGGACAGCGCGCGTGCCGCCTCGTGCCGTGCCTCGCTGACGCGGGCGCGTGCGATCTCGATGTCGACTTCGCCCAGTTGGCGGTCGAGCCCGGCCTTGCCGCCGATGCGGATGCCACGCTCCACGCCCACCGACCACTCGGTGGTGTTGCCGACGCCGCCCACGTTGCGCCGCTGCGTGCTGGCATTGGCCGTCCATTCATGGGGCCCGGCTGCCAGAACGGCTGCGCCGTGGCCAGCTGCATCCAATGCGCGCCGCGCCTCGACGACGGCCGGGTCCTTGTCGATCCAGGCCTGTGCCTGCACCGTCGGTGGCAGGTCCTTGGGCGTCGCCACCTCCTGCGCCGCGGCCAGGCCAGCGATCAGCAGTGCACCGATCCCCGCCAGTACAAATCGCTTCATGTGAACTCCCCGTCAAAGGCCAGCGGTGTGGCCCAGTAGCGCACGCCCGTGCCGGCGAAGTCGCGTTGCAGCAACTGGCGCAGTTGCCCGAGCTCATCGTTTGTCAGCAGCACATTGACCTGCATCGCACGGCTGCGGCCCATCACCTGTTCGGTGGCGCTGAGCCGCTGCTGTCCACTGCCGTGGCTGTGGGTGGGCGTGCTGGTGAAGACTTCGCTGCCGGCGTTGGCCAGCAGCACATCGAGCAGCTTCTCCTCAACCGTAGGAGGGCATATCAGGGTCAGGCAAAAGTCAGCCATGGGCGGCCTCCTGCGGAAAGGTGCGACTCAGGACGGCGTCGGCACGTGGATGGGCAAAGCGCAGGTACAGGATGGGCAGCAGGATCAGCGTCAGCGCTGTCGCGGTGATCAGGCCGCCGATGACGACGATGGCCAGCGGGCGCTGGATCTCCGAACCCGGCCCGGTGGCAAACAGCAGCGGGATCAGGCCGAAGGCCGTGATCGACGCCGTCATCAGCACCGGGCGCAGGCGCCTTCGTGCGCCCTGCGTCACGCTGGTGAACAGGTCGTGCCCTTCGGCATACAACTGGTTGAAGTAGCTCACCAGCACCACGCCGTTGAGCACCGCGATGCCCAGCAGGGCGATGAAACCCACCGAGGCCGGAACCGACAGGTACTCGCCGGTCACCCACAGCGCCACGATGCCACCCACCAGCGCAAACGGGATGTTGCTGAGAACCAGCAGCGCCTGCCGCACCGAGCCGAAGGTGGAGAACAGGATCAGGAAGATGAAGCCGATGGCCAGCGGCACCACCAGCGCCAGGCGTGCTGCTGCGCGCTGCTGGTTCTCGAACTGACCCCCCCAGCTGATCCGATAGCCGGTGGGCAGCTTCACTTCGGCCGCCACCTTGGCCTTGGCTTCATCGACAAAGCCCACCAGGTCGCGCCCGGTGACGTTGGCGATGACCACGCTGTAGCGGCTGCCCATCTCGCGGTCGATCTTCACCGGGCCGCTCTCGCGCGTCAGCTTAGCCAGGGTCTCCAGCGGGATGCTCTGCCCGTCGGGTGTGGCGATGCGCAGCGCGGCGAACTCGGCCGGCGAGACCTTCACGATGTCCGGCCCGCGGATAACGATGGGGATGCGCTGGTTGCCGTCGATCACGGTGCCGGCGCGCTGGCCCTCGATCTGCACACGCAGCGCGTCCTGCACGTCTTCGATCGACAGGCCGTAGCGGCCCGCTGCCAGGCGGTCCACCACCACACGCAGGTACTGCACGCCGTCGTTCTCGACCGTGTAGACGTCCTGGTTGCCCGTCACCGTCTTCATCAGGCCTTCGATCTGCGCGGCCAGTTCGTTGAGCTTCGCCAGATCGGGGCCGAAGATCTTGATCGCCAGGTCGCCGCGCACGCCGATGATCATTTCCGACACCCGCATGTCGATCGGCTGTGTGAAGCTGTAGCTGATGCCGGGCATCTGGTCGAGCACCTCGCGGATGCGGTCGATCAGCGCGTCCTTGCTCGCCATGCTCCACTCGGGGCGTGGCTTGAGCACCAGGAAGGTGTCGGTCTGGTTCAGGCCCATCGGATCCAGGCCGATCTCGTCCGAGCCCGCGCGCGCCACCACGCCGGTGATCTCGGGGATGTTCTTCATCAGCGTCTGGTGGACCATCAGGTCCAGCGCTGCGGTTTCCTCAAGACTCACCGAGGGCAGCTTCTCGATGCCGACGATGATGTCGCCCTCGTCCATCTCGGGCAGAAAGGTCTTGCCGACCTGGGTGTACACACCCGCGGCCAGCACCAGCAGGGCACCTGCCGCCACGAAGACCACCGTCTGCCGCTTCAGCGCCCAGGCCAGCACCGGCTCGTACAGGCGAAGCAGCTGCCGTGGCAGCCAGGGCTCGTCGTGCGACACCTTCTTCAGCAGGAACGACGCCAGCACCGGGATCACGGTCAGCGACAGCACGAGCGAGCTCGCCAGCGCGAACACGATGGTCAGCGCCACCGGCACGAAATACTTGCCCTCCAGGCCCTGCAAGGTGAGCAGCGGCAGGAACACGGTGACGATGATCAGCACGCCGGCGGATACCGGCACCGCCACCTCGCGCACCGCGCGCAGCACGATGTGCAGGCGCGGCAGCTTGCCGCCGGCAGTCTCGCGGCTCAGGTGCTGAACGATGTTCTCGACCACGACGATGGCCGCGTCCACCAGCATGCCCAGCGCAATGGCCAGTCCCCCCAGGCTCATCAGGTTGGCCGACATGCCGTAGCCCTGCATCAGGATGAAGGTGCCCAGCGCCGCCAGCGGCAGCACCACGGCCACCGCCACGGCGGCGCGCAGGTTGCCGAGAAAGGCCCCAAGCAACACCAGCACGATCAGCGTCGCTTCCAGCAGGGCCTTGGAGACCGTGCCGACGGCCTTCTCGACGAGCGAGGCGCGGTCGTAGAAGACCTTCAGGGTCACTCCCGCCGGCAGCGTGGGCTGCAGCTCGGCGATCTTGGCCTTCACGCCATTGACCACCTGCTGCGCGTTGGCGCCCGCCAGGCCCAGCACCAGGCCCTGCACGGCCTCACCCTTGCCGTCCATGGTGACCACGCCGTAGCGCGTGGTGCTGCCGTCGCGCACGACGGCCACGTCGCCCAGGCGCACGGCCGTGCCATCCTTGCGCGCCACGACGACCGCACGCAGGTCGTCCTGCGTCTTGATGCTGCCCTCGGTGCGCACCAGCAGCACCTCACCGCCTTCGCCCAGGCGCCCCGCGCCGTCGTTGCGGTTGTTGGCCTCGATGGCCGTCTTGATCTGCGCCATGCTCAGGCCCAGCGCCTGAAGCTTGGCGGGGTCGGGCAGGACCTCGAAGCTGTGCACCTTGCCGCCCAGCGCGTTGACGTCGGCCACGCCGGGCACGGCGCGCAGCGCGGGGCGGATCACCCAGTCGAGCAGGCTGCGCCGCTCTTCCAGCGTCAACTGCGGCGCCTCGATCGTGAACATGAACATCTCGCCCAGCGGGGTGGTGATGGGCGCGATGCCGCCGGTGATGCCCGAGGGTAGGTCGCCGACGATGTTGTTCAGCCGCTCGGCCACCTGCTGGCGCGCCCAGTAGAGGTCAGTGCCGTCCTGGAAGTCGATGGTCACGTCGACCAGGCCGTACTTGGTCACCGAACGCAGGATGCGCTGCTTCGGAATGCCCAGCATCTCAACCTCGATCGGCACCGCGATGCGGCTTTCGATCTCCTCGGGTGTCATGCCCGGGGCCTTCATGATGATCTTCACCTGCGTGCTCGACACATCGGGGAAGGCGTCGATGGGCAGCGAGCGGAAGGCGTACCAGCCGAAGCCGGCCAGCAGCACGGCAGCCAGCAAGACGAACAGGCGCTGCGTGAGCGCAAATTGCACGAGGCGGTTCAGCATGGCCGGACTCCGGTCATGTGCAGCGGGTTGCGGCCGGGGTTCACTTGTCACCCCCGCTCTTGCCCTGCCATGCCGCTTTCAGCGCGATGACCGATGCGGTCGCCACTTCCTGGCCCGGCTTCAGGTCGCCTGCCACCTGTACCGAGGCGCCGGCACTGGACACCACGCTCACTGGCCGGGCGACGAAGCCCTTGTCGGTACGCACGAACACGAAAGCCTGGTCATCCTGCCGCGCCACCGCCGCCAGCGGCAGCGCCCAGCCCGCGGCGTTGGCGGCGAACGGCACCTGGGCTTGCACCACTTCACCGGGACGCAGCCGTTCGGCGCCGCGGGTGACGCGCGCGCGCAGCGTCACGGTCTGGCTGTCGCTGACCACGGCGCCGACGGACAGCGGCATCGCCACGGCGTCGCGGCCGACAATCTGGATCGTCGCGGCCTTGGCCAACGTGGCCGGCTGGCGGTCAGCCGGCATCGCGATGTCGAGCCAGAGCGTCTGCAGGCTGGCCAGGCGCAACAGTGCGTCGGCCTCCTGCACCCGCTGGCCGGGCTTGATATCGATGCCCAGCACTACCCCGGCTGCACGGGCACGCACCACCACGCCGTCCTGCACCGTACCGCCGGCGGCGATGCGCTGGATGGAAGCGGCGTCGATGCCGGCCAGGCGCAGGGCGGCCTCGGCCTGGCGCTGGCGCGCCGCATCGTCCTGTGCTGCAGCTTCGGCTTCCTGCACACGGCGCTCGGGGATGATGCCCTCGGCCAGCAGCGACTTCTCGCGCTGCAGCGTCTTCTGCGACAGCCGCGCCCGGCTGGCGGCCTCGAGCAGCTTGAGCTGCATCTCGCCGAATTGCGGGCTGTTCAGCCGGAGCAGCGGCTGCCCGGCTTTCACGGCCTGCTGTTCACCGACCAGCAACTGGTCGACCACGCCGGCCACCGGCGCACTGACCACCTGTTCCTGCCCCGGGGGAAGCATCACCTTGGCCGCGTAGGCCATGCCGGCGATGGCGCCGGGTTGGTCGAGCTTGAGCAGCGTGACGCCAAGCGTCTTCAACTGCGCTGCCGAGACGGCGAACTCGGCGTTGGGTTCAGCTGCCGGGGCCGGCACCAACCAGGCGCTCAGGGACAGGCAGACAGCGACGCGCAAGGCGCCGCCGGGACGAAGGATGGCAGGCATAGGAACTCCACGGACAGAAGGCCTCGCTCCCGGGCAGGAACGGGTTGGCAGGTGCGGCGCCAGGGCGCCGCAGCGGTCTTCAGGCGCGGAGGGGCGGCGCCCTGCCGTTGGGCGGCAGGCTTCGGAAGGCACTGGAACCGGCCCGGTGCCGATCTGGTGGCCAGATGGCGGCCGCAGCAACCGAAAGTGGCCGCTGCGCCGTCACGGACCAGAACGGCGTGGCGGCGGCTTCATCCGATGACGGCACATCGGCCATGGCCTGGACCTGGCCGCGCAGCGCCGAGATTGAATGCGAGAACTCCGGCGCGTCGTGATCCGCTGGCGTGGCGGCGTGCACCTTGTCTGGGCTGTGCAGTTCGTTCCGATGCTCTGCGGAAGCCGAGAGCGCTCCGCCTATCGACCACTCTCCGTCGTGGCGATGGCCGTGAAGTGGCGATGCGATCAGATCCACGGCCAGCACCGCCACCAGCAGCCAGCTCAGCACCAGGCGCACGATGCCACCTGCGTCGCGTGGACGCTGGTGCAACGGGTGCGAGGCTCTGGATGTCATTGAAGGCACAGGTCTGGGAGTTGGAGGGCTCAGAGGTACTTGGTGATCGCCTTGAATTCGCTGAGTGCCTGCCGCGTCGACTTGGCAGGTTCGCCGACGGCGTGGTCGAGGCAATGATCGATGTGGTCGTGAATCAACTGCTTCTTCGCCGCCGCGATGGCACGCTCGACTGCGTGCAACTGCTGCGCCACATCCAGGCAGGGCCGATCGTCCGTCAGCATCGTGATCACGTTCTGAAGGTGGCCGCTGGCACGCTTGAGCCGCTTGGTCACCGCGTCGTGCGAGGCGTGGAGGTCGGTTTCAGACATGCCCACATCCTATCATCTCATTATCCCCTCCCGGGGGATAGGATGTGAAGCCATGGAGTGGCGGTCAGCAGCACCAGGGTGCGGCCACCGGCATCCGATGGCATCGCCAGCCACTGCTGCATCGGAACTCAGCGCACGGTGAACCGCACCGTGATCGCCTTCGCGCTGGGTGTCACCAGTGCGGCAACCACCTTGGCACCCTTGGCCAGCTTGAGGCCCTTGGCTTCGAGCTTGTCGCCTGCGACCACCAGGTCGGCTTCCGACTTCTCGGTGCCATTCAGCACCGTCAGCTTGCCCTTGATGCCCGTGGGGGCCATCGGCTTGCCGTGGTCCTCGACGTAGATCACGGCACCATCGGGCGCCCCCACCAGCTCGAACGACAGGTCGCTGGCGGTTGCCACCACGCCGCCGTGCTTGGCCGGGCCGCCGCCATGCGCGAAGGCGGCATTGAACGACAGCGCCGACAGGCCCAGCACGACCACGGTCAACAGTTTCTTCATCATCTCTTCGATCTCCTTCGAGGGTGCGGCGCACTGGAGCAGGCGGCGCCGCCGGGCCTGGTTTCAACTCAATAGGCTTCCTGGGCTTCTGGCGCGCCGTCCGGTGATTCGGGCTCGGACTGGGTCAGCCGTTTCGTGGCCTTCTCGCCGAACAGCCAGAACAGCACCGGCGTCAGCAGCGTGTCGAGCAGCGTCGAGCTGACCAGCCCGCCGAAGATCACCACCGCCACCGGGTGCAGGATCTCCTTGCCTGGGGCATCGGCCGCCAGCAGCAGCGGCGTCAGCGCGAAGGCCGCCACCAGCGCCGTCATCAGCACTGGCGTCAGCCGCTCCAGCGAGCCACGCACGATCATGGCCTGGCTGAAGCTCTCACCCTCGAACTTGACGAGGTTGATGTAGTGGCTGATCTTCAGGATGCCGTTGCGCGTGGCGATGCCGGCCAGCGTGATGAAGCCCACCATGGATGCCACCGACAGGCTCACACCCGCGATCCACATCGCCGCCACCGACCCGATCAGCGCGAGCGGGATGTTGGCCATGACGATGCCGGCCAGCACCACCGACTGGTATCGGCTGTACAGCACCAGGAACATCATCGCCAGCGACACGACCGACAGGCCGGCGATCAGGCGCGTGGCCTGCTCCTGGGCCTGGAACTGCCCTTCGAGACTGATGAAGTTGCCCGGTGGCAAGGGGGTCGTCTTGATGATCTCCCGGATGTCCGCGATCACCCGCCCCATGTCACCGCCGTCGGTGTTAGCGTAGACGATGATGCGGCGCCGGCCGTTCTCGCGCCCGATCTGGTTCGGGCCATCGGTCTCTTCCACGGTCGCGATGCTGGACACCGGGATGCGCCCGGCAGGCGTGTCGATCAGCGTGCGCGCCAGGTCCTGCGGGCTGCGCTGCTGGTCGGGCAGGCGCAGCACCAGCTCGTAGCGGCGCGGGCCGTCGACGATGTCGGCACCATGCGCACCATCGGTCAGCGCCTGCAGCACGCGGATCGCCTCGCCGGGTGACAGGCCCATCTGCGCCGCCTTGCGGTGGTCCAGACGCACGGTGATCTGCGGGATCAGCACTTGCTTCTCGACGGTCAGGTCGACCAGGCCCGGCACCGTCGCCAGCTTGCCGCGCATCTCTTCGGCCAGGCCGCGCAGCGTGTCGGTGCCGTCGCCGAAGATCTTGACCGCGATCTGCGCCCGCACCCCCGACAGCAGGTGGTCCAGCCGGTGGCTGATGGGCTGGCCGATCGTGGCCTGTGCCGGCAGCGACGAGAGCCGCTCGCGGATTTCGGCCATGATGGTCTCGCGGTCGCGCTCGCTGCGCTTGAGGTCCACGTCGATCTCGGCCGAGTGCACGCCTTCGGCGTGTTCGTCGAGCTCGGCGCGGCCAGTGCGGCGGCCGACCTGCGTGACCTCGGGCACCTGTCGGATCAGCGTCTCGGCCACCGCGCCGATGCGGTTGGCCTCGACCAGCGAGGTGCCTGGCTGCATCACGAGGCCCAGCACCAGCGAGCCCTCGTTGAAGGCCGGCAGGAAGGCGCGCGGGAAGAAGGGCACCGTCGCCGCGGCACCGGCCACCGCGAGCACGGCCATGCCGATGAGCAGCTTCGCTCGGCCGAAGGACCAGGTGAGCAGCCGGGTGTCCTGGCGCTTGAGCCAGGCCACCAGCGGGCTGTCGCCATGGTCCAGGCGCTTCATCGTCGGCAGCAGGTAGTAGCACATCACCGGCGTGACCGTCATCGAGACCAGCATCGACGCGAGGATGGACACGATGTAGGCGATGCCAAGCGGCGTGAACAGGCGCCCCTCGATACCTGGCAGCGCGAACAGCGGCACGAAGACCAGCACCACGATCACGGTCGCGTAGACGATGCCCGAGCGCACCTCGACGCTGGCGCGTCGCACCACTTCCAGGACCGACAACGGGTTCGCAGCCAGTCGGTTCTGCTTCAAGCGCCGCAGGATGTTCTCGACATCCACCACCGCGTCATCGACCAGCTCGCCGATGGCGATGGCAAGTCCCCCGAGGGTCATCACGTTGATCGACTGGCCGAGCCACTGGAACACCAGCGCCGTGACCGCCAGCGACAGCGGGATCGCCACCAGCGAGATGACCGTTGTGCGCACCGACAATAGGAAGGCGAACAGAACGATCGCGACCATGATGGCGCCGTCGCGAAGTGCCTCGGCGACGTTGCCGATCGAGGCCTTGATGAAGTCGGCCTGGCGGAACAGCACACGCGGCTCTGCCATGCCCTTGGGCAGGCCCTGCTTCAGCTCGGTGAGTGCCGACTCGATCTGCGCGGTGAGCTTGACGGTGTCGGCATCGGGCTGCTTCTGGATGCTGATCACGACGGCGGGCAGGCCGTTGTAGCCGGCGTCGCCGCGCTTTAGTCCCGCCGCGAAGGACACCGTGGCCACCTGCTCCATCAGGATCGCGCGGCCGTCCTTCCAGGCCACCGCGACGCCGCCCAAGTCCTCGGCGCGGTTCGTACGGCCCAGGTGGCGGATCAGGTACTCGCGGCTGTTGAGGTCGATGAAGCCGCCGCCGGCATTGGCGGCATAGCCCTTCAGCGCCTGCTCGACCTGCGTCAGCGAAACGCCGAACTGCGCCATGCGCGCCGTGTCGGGCGCCACACGCAGCGTGCGCACCTCGCCGCCGATGGGGATGACCTGCGAGACGCCCGGGATCGAGAGCAGCCGCGGGCGCAGCACGAAGTCGGCGTACTCCCGGGCCTGCATGGGCGTGGCCACGGGTGCCTTCCCATCACCCGGGACCAGGGGCAGTGCGACGAGCATCACCTCGCCCATGATCGACGACACCGGCCCCATCACCGGCGTGATGTCGCCGGGCATTTGCGCACGCACGATGGCCAGCCGCTCGGCCACCAGCTGGCGGTTGCGGTAGATGTCGGTGCCCCAGTCGAACTCGGCATAGACCAGCGAAAGGCCCACCCCGGAGGTGCTTCGAACGCGGGTCACGCCCGGCATGCCGTTGAGCGCGGTCTCCAGCGGGAAGGTGACGAGCTGCTCGACTTCCTCCGGCGCCATGCCGCCGGCCTCCGTCAGCACGGTGATCAGCGGCTTGTTGAGGTCGGGGAAGACGTCGACCGGCGTGCGCCAGGCCGTCATTGCCCCGTAGACCATCAACAGCACCGCGACGGCCAGCACGAACAGGCGGTTGTGCAGGCTGTAGCGAACGATCCAGTTGAACATGAGGGTCGCTCCCGTTCAGCGGATCTGCGCGATCAGCGGCGCGCCCTGGACGACGACGCGGTTGTCCGCGCTCAGCCCCTGAGTCACCACCACCGTGCCAGCATCCAGCGGCCTGAACTGCACCGGCTGCGGGATGAAGCGCTCGGCACCCGACTTGATCCAGACGATGGGCTCGTTGGACGGGTTGCGCACCACGGCCTGCGCCGGCAGCACCACGCCCTTGATGCGCTCCGTCGATTGCGCGACGACGGTGACCGGCTGGCCGATGGCCAGTGGCAGTGCCGTGCCCGGCTTGGATGCACTGACGGCGAAGGTGATCGGCAACACGCCGTCGCGCAGCGAGCGCGACGCGCCCAGCAGGCGCAAGCTCACTTCCGGCACACCCTGCAGCGAAGCACCCGCCACGCGGGCGGCCACCTTGGCGTCGGCGGTGGTGGCCTCCACCAGCATGCGTGCCGGGTCCACCACCTCAAACAGCACGTCGCGCGACTCGACGACCTGGCCCACCACCAGGTCGGCACGGGCAATCACGCCGCTCACCGGTGCGGTGAGCGCTTCTCGCGCCACCAGGCTGCCACTGATGCTGCGCTCGCGCTCGGCCAGGCTCCTGGCGTCCGTGCGCGCAGCGTCGATCTCCTTGCGCGGCACCGTGCCTTCCAGCCCTTCGAGGCGCTTCAAGCGCTGCTCGGCCAGTTCACGCTGCGCCCTCAGTTCGGCGACCTGGGCCTGTTGCGTGCCCAACGCAAAGGGCTCGGCGTGATGGCGCACGTACGCCAACACCTCGCCGCGCTTCACCGACTGGCCAGCGACGGGCAGCCCCTTGGGGCCGGCCTCGATGCGCCCGCCATGCGCGGCTTGAACACGCCCACTGGCGTTCGGGTCCATCACCACCCGGCCAGGCATTTCGACCGAGGCTGCGGCTTCGGACTCGGGTGCCAGCACGGTGCGGATGGCCATGCGCCGCTGGGCGATCTTGGGCACGTTGACGCTGCCATCGGGCAGGCGCGCCAGGCCAGAGGCGTTGACGGCCGCGCCAGGGGCGTCGAGGTGTTCGCCGTTGGGGCCGTGGGCGCCGGGGGCGGCAAGCGTTGGCGAAGCGCAGAGCACGCTCGCAGCCAGCGCCGTTGCGCTGGCCATGGCCCGCAGCCAGGGTCGAGTCGATTCCAGCTGCGTCATCACAGGCCTCCCTGCGGCCTGCCGGCGATGCGGCGGCGTTGCCGCCACCAGGCGATGCCGCCGATCAGGCCCAGGGCCGCCACACCCGCGCCGATCCAGGCGGCGCGCTCCAGTTCGTGGTCGTGTCCATGGCCATGGTCGTTGTTGCCGTGGGCGTGCCCGTGGTCGTCCTTAGCCGCTGCGGTGGCCACGCGCCCCGCCGCGCTTACTAGCGCTCCGTCGAGCAGGTCGCTGTCGCTGCCGGCCACGAGCGTGAAGACGAGGCCGTGCTCACCCGGCGCCGCCAGCGCCTCCAACAGGGCTGCATCGGTGACGGCGTAGTCGCCTTGCTCGGCACGGAACGCAGCCACCGCCTTGAGCGTGCCGCTCTCGACTTCGAGCTTCGCGCCCAGCACGGGCTCGTTGGACTCGTAGCGGTCGACCACGATGGCCAGTTCGCTGGCGCGCAGTTCGGCGACCAGTTCGAAGGTTTCCGACTTGGCTTCGACACGCGGCAGGGCAGATGCCGCGCGCATGCTGGTCGGGCCGTCGAGGTGTTCGCCATTGGGGCCGTGGGCGCCAGGGGCGGCAAGGGCGGGCGCATTGGCGACAAGCAGCAATGCGGCCAGGGCCATGACGGAAAGCGCGCGCAGTGGCATCGGAGTGCGGATTTGGAGGTGGTTGTTCATGGGAGGAGTCCGAGGGCTTGTTGGAGGCGGGCGCGGGCGAGGCCCAGCACGGCGGTCTGGCGGGCGACGGCGCTGTCGGCCTGCGATGCGGCAGCGAGCGCACGCAGCTGGTCGGGCAGCGGCGTCTCGCCGGCACGGAAGGACTTGTCGATCAGGCTGGCGCGTTCGCGCAGCAGGCGGGCGCGGGCTTTTTCGGCGTCGAGTTGTGCCTCGGCCGATCGCTGCGCATTGCGTGCGGCGGCAATGTCGCTGTCGATGCGTTCGCGCAGCCGCAGCTCCTGGGTCTCGGCCACGTCCAGCTCGGCCAGTGCGGCCGATTCCAGCGGCCGGTTGCGGTCGTCGGTGCCGAAGGGCAGGCGCAGTCCGACGACCAGGCTGCCTTGGGAGCTTTCGGCGCGGCCGGGCACGTCCTGGCGTACGCCCACAGTCAGTTCGGGGGCGTCGCGCCGCGAATGGCGCATCAGTTCCACGCGCTTCCGTGCCAGGTCGGTGGACTGGCTCGCGAGTTGCAGCTCCAGGTGCGATGCGGCCGGACGAGGGGCCCCTTCGAGGGCCTCGACGGACACATCGGGCGTTGCAGCCAGCCCCGTGTGCAGAGTCCAGCGCGCACGCGCGGCCTGCAGGCGCTGGCTCACGTCGGACTGAAGCGCGGACGCCGCCAGCAACTCGGCCTGGGCGGCCAGTAAGTCGGCCCGCGCCAGATCGCCAGCACGCACGCGGCGCTCCACGTCGGCGGCGAGCTGCTTCAGTGCCTGGATCTGTATCTCGGCCTGGGCCGCCTCGGCCTGCAACGCGGCGAGTTGCCACGCCGCTTCACGCAATTCACCCGCCAGGCGCAGGCGGGCTACCTGCTCTGCAGCAAGTGCCTGTGCTGCCGCAGCGTCCGCGGTTCCCGCGCGGGCCGCCTTCTGGCCGGGCAGCCAAAGAGGAACGGCCACACTGATTTCGGTCTCGCGCCGGCCCGCGTTGCTTTGCAGGCGGTCGTTTCGGTGGCTCAGTTCCAGTGATGGAGGCGCGGCCCAGAAGCTGCCTGCGGCGGTTCGGTCGGCCTCTGCACGACGGCGCTGACCCTGGCTTTCGCGGGCGGCGACGGCGCGTTGCCACGCGGCGTCCAGGGCGGCGCGAAGCGTGATGCTGCCGGCAGTTTCATAGGCCGGGGACGGTAGGGCGGCCGGGGGGCTACCCGGAGATGCGGCAGGCTGGGCCCCGACGGGCGCGCCGGCCAGACCGCCCGCGATGACGCCGGCAGACAGCCAAATGGAAAGTCTCACGATGCTCCTGACGATTCAACAGCCGGGGCCGGCCGGACGCACAGTTCAAGTCACGCCAGGGGCGGACAAAGGCTTGCGTGGGGAACCGGTCCGGCGGGCCGGGCGTCCATGGGTGGACGCCCGCCGTGAAGGCGGGTCAGGAGCGGGGCCGAGGCGGCCGGAGTAGGCCGTCGAGGGTGGGGTCGGGCACGACGCTCTCGCGCAGTCCGCCGGGAGCGGTCGAACCCATGTGAGGGAAGTGGTGCGACGCCGTAACCGTGAATGCCGCTGTCGCGCTCAAGTGATCGCTGAGCACGTGCTGTGCCGAAGCGTTCGAATCGTCCAGGTGGTAGGACCCATCCTCATGGTGATGGTGACCTTCTTCCTGCCAATGGAGCGAAGCATGTTCCATGTCGGCAAGGGCGTTCATCGTCGAGCCGGCGCGTGCCACGGCCACCGTTTGCCAGAGCATGGCGAACAGCATGACGAGAAGGACGGCGGAGCGGCGCATGGAAGTGAGAGTTTAACGAAGCACGTTGCGACCTGCGGGGACTGCGGGTTTCGAGTCTTGGTGGTTCAGAATTTCTTCACGACGCCCTTCGCCCTTGACCGCTGACGCCACGTGAAGAAGTTCGCGACCTGGCGGCCGTCGGTTCGAAGGGGCTTGCTGGGCCAGCTACTCCATTTGCAGACCCGAAGTCGTCATGCGATCGTCGGGCCTCCGAAGGGCGCCGATGCCCTTCGCGCTAACGACTCGGCGTACGAGTTCGATCTCGCATTGGAGCAGGCGCGGTTCGCGTGCCATTTGAACGGTCACCCTCGAATTTCATTGCGTGCAGGGCGGCCGCGCGCGGCCTCGGCCGTGGCCGCAAGCACCGCCTCTGGCGGCGTGCCCACTGGCATCGAGAAGACGATGTTGAAGGCCTCCCGCCTCGGACTGTCGTCGTCGATGTACGCGCCAGCGCGCACTATCTGCGATTGGCCGGGTTCAGACCGACATAAACCACGAGCGGCTTGGTGGGGAAGCCTGCCGGGGCGATCTTGGTGACATCGACCGCACGACGGTCGAGCCCATTGAAAGTCCAGGTGAACAGCTGACCCCCGCTGCGAAAAGTCACCGACTCCCCATAGGCGACGTTGATCGCGCTGGCCGATCCCAGATCGACCGCCCGCGTGGCGGCCTGCGGCGAGGTCGGTTGGCCGTAGTAGGACTGCCCGTTGGCAAACGTATCTGCGCCGGCGGCGAGGCTGGCAAGCGGTGCGGCGGCCACGCCGCACAGGGCGAAGGCGGCGAAGAGTCGGGTTTTCTGCATGACTTGTCCTTGTCTGATGTTTCCCGGCCATGCCGCTGCATGGCTGGCAATGCCACTGGGGTGGCATCAGGAAGGACTCTAGAAACCGGTGACCAACAGACATGGGACCAGCAGATGACAGATGCGTCATGTGCGGGCTCCACGCCGATGTGTCCGTTGTGGCCGTCATGGCCATGGCAGTCAGAACGCCGGCCTGGCGTTGGAGGTTCAGGCGTTGTTGCCCGCGTGGTCAGTGCGATCCACGTATGTGCCGGTGGTTTGCTGCCTTGGGGCCTTGGGCAGTGACACTGTCCAGCTGATTCAGGATGCCGCACTCGTCAATCGAGTGCGGCGAACTGCAGCGTGCCCGCAGCGCCTTCAGGGCCTTTTCGAGCGCACGCAACTCGCGGATGCGTTGTGCGACATGCCCGATGTGCTCGTCCAGGAGCTGGTTGATCTCACCGCAGTCTTCGGGCGGCGCATCGCGCAAGCGCAGCAGGGAGCGGATCTCGTCCAGCGCCATGTCCAGATTACGGCAATGGCGGATGAAAGCCAGCCGCTCGGCATGCGCCGCGGTGTACATGCGGTAGTTGTTGTCGCTGCGTTGTGCCGCTGGAATCAGGCCTTCGCGTTCGTAGAAGCGGATGGTTTCGACGGGCGTGCCGGTGGATTCAGCCAAGTTTCCGATGCGCATGGTGTCCCCTCGATGTCGAAAAGAGCTTGACCTTACACCGACTTCAGGGTCTTCAATGCAGTCTGCCGATTGAAGGATGCCACCGTGAACCGTTCCGAAAACCCCACCGCGCCTGTCGTCGCACCCCCCGCCAAGGCACCACCGCCAGCCGATGGCCATGACCACTGCGGCGCTTGCGAAGTGCCCGCTGCGCCTGCTGCATCTGCCGCCGCAGTGCCACCGCCGGGTACGGGCTGGGCACGCTTTAGGGTGCCGACGATGGACTGCGCCGCTGAGGAGTCCGAGATTAGGCGCGCCGTTGAGGGCATCAGCGGGATTCGGGCGCTGACCTTCCAGCTCGGGCAGCGCAGCCTGGCGCTCGATGCACCGGGGCCAGCGCTGGAACTGGCCGTGGCGGCCATCCGCAAGGCAGGTTTCGATCCGCAGCCGCTGGCCGAGGGCAAGCCCGGCGCCGCACCCGAACACGCGGCCGATGATGGGCACGATCACGGGCAGGACCACGCCTTTGGGCCGGCAGGCTACGGGCGCCTGGGGATGGCGTTGCTGCTCGCGATTGCCGCCGAGCTGGTGGGCTACTTCGCGCCGGACACGCAAATCTGGAAAGGCATCGGCCTCGCGGTGGCCGCCGCTGCCATCTGGCTGGCAGGCTTCGATGTCTACAAGAAGGGGCTGACTGCGCTGTTGCGCGGGCGGCTGAACATCAACGCGCTGATGACCGTGGCTGTCACGGGCGCCTTCGCCATCGGTCAATGGCCCGAAGCCGCCATGGTCATGGCCCTCTACGCCATCGCCGAAGCCATCGAAGCGCGCGCGGTGGACCGCGCCCGCAATGCGATCAAGGGCCTGCTGGAGATGGCGCCCGAAGAAGCCGCTGTGCGCCAGGCCGACGGCACCTGGTTGACGCAGCCGGTGGCGAGCGTGGCGCTCGACGCGGTGCTGCAGGTGCGGCCGGGCGAGCGGGTGCCCATGGACGGTGTCCTGACCGCCGGCAGCACCAGCATCAACCAGGCACCCGTCACGGGCGAGAGCATCCCGGTGGACAAGGCCGTGGGCGACCCGGTGTTTGCCGGCACCATCAACGACACCGGCAGCTTCGAGTTCCGTGTCACGGCACTGGCTTCAAACTCGACCCTGGCACGCATCATCCACGCCGTGGAAGAAGCCCAGGGCACGCGCGCGCCCACCCAGGGCTTCGTGGACCGCTTCGCTGCGGTCTACACCCCGGCCGTCTTCGTCGTTGCACTGGCGGTGGCCCTGCTGGGGCCCTGGCTGCTGGACTGGACGTGGATGCAATCCATCTACAAAGCGCTCGTACTGCTGGTCATCGCCTGCCCCTGCGCGCTGGTGATCTCGACGCCGGTGACCATCGTCAGCGGCCTGGCAGCGGCGGCCCGGCGCGGCATCCTGATCAAGGGCGGTGTGTACCTGGAAGGCGCGCGTAATCTCAAGGCCATCGCGCTCGACAAGACCGGGACGATCACCGAAGGCAAGCCGAAACTGGTGGCGTGGAAGGTGCTGGACACGGCCATGGCGGCCGGCATGGACGCGGCCACGGCCGAACACATGGCTGCAGTGCTGGCAGGCCACTCCGACCACCCGGTATCACGCGCGATTGCGGCCGGTCTCAAGTCCAACAGCGTCGAAGCCAAGGACTTCAAAGCCATCGCCGGCCGCGGCGTGCAAGCAGAGATCGACGGCAAGCTCTGGGTGCTGGGCAATCACAGGCTGATCGAAGAGCGTGGCCAGTGTTCGCCCGCTCTCGAGGCGGAACTGCGCACGCACGAAGAGGCTGGCCGCACGGTCAGCCTGCTGGCATCCAACGCCGGCCCCGTGGCTCTCTTTGCGGTGGCCGACACCATCAAGCCGTCGTCGCGAGAGGCGGTGGCCGAGCTGAAGGCGCTGGGCATCACCCCCGTGATGCTGACGGGCGACAACCAGGCCACCGCCACAGCCATCGCGCACGAGGCAGGCATCGCCGAGGCACGGGGCAACCTGCTGCCGGAAGACAAGCTCGCTGCCATCAAGGCGCTGCAGGCCGAGCACGGCATGACCGCGATGACCGGCGACGGCATCAACGACGCTCCCGCGCTGGCCCAGTCCGGCATCGGTGTGGCCATGGGTGCGGCCGGAACCGACACCGCGATGGAAGCAGCCGACGTGGTGGTGATGAATGACGACCTGCGACGCATCGCCGAGACGGTGCGCCTGTCGAAATTCACGCATGCGGTGCTGTGGCAGAACATCGCGCTCGCCCTGGGAATCAAGGCGGTGTTCCTGGTGCTGGCGGTGTTTGGCAACGCCTCAATGTGGATGGCGGTGTTCGCCGACATGGGCGCCAGCCTGCTGGTGGTGGTCAACGGGCTGCGCCTGCTGAAGGCCGGCGTGCAGAGCCGGTGAGGCCGATGTCGCCCCGCGCCGTGGCCTACGATGCGGCCTTGTCCGAAGCCCAGAGATTGATGGCCGCATCGAATCCGGCTGCCGCGATGACCTTGCTGGAGCGTGCCCATGTGCTGGGTCAGCGCGAGATCGGCCCGCACCTGCGTGTGCACCTGCTGATGCTCCGTGCGGCGTGGGTCTTGCGTGACGGCCGAGAACTGCGCGGGCAATTGCTGCGCCTGGCGCTGACCCCCATCGGACACCTGAGCGGTCGCCTGCCCCTGGGCAACACCGGCGCGTCGAACGTCAGCCCGTTCGAGCCGATGGCGCTGCCGCCGGACCTCGAACGACTGCTGCGCGACGAGGAGCGCTGATGCCGGCTGCGCAAAGACACTGGGCGCCGTTGTTTGCAGCGTGGCTCATTGCGCTGCTGGCGACGGCAGGTGCCTTGTTCCTGGGTGAAGTGATGGGCATGACGCCTTGCGTGTTGTGCTGGTACCAGCGCATCGCCATGTTTCCGTTGGTGGTGATCCTGGGATTGGGACTGCTGGAAGCCGATGGTCGCAGCATCCGGTATGCGTGGCCCTTCGCCTGGGCAGGCTGGGGCTTGGCGGTCTACCACTGCGCTGTGTTCTGGGGCGTGGTGACCGAGGGGCTGGTGCCCTGCGGCAAGGGCGGTTCCTGTGCAGACGCAGAGGTGCAAGTGGCCGGAGTCGTGCCGATCCCCTTGCTCTCAGCCATCGCATTCACGGGCATTCTTGCGCTGCTGTGGGTTGCTAACAGAAGGGTAAGAGCATGAATAAGCAGTGGATCGTTGTCGCTTCCGTGGTGGCCGTCGTGGTCGCGTTCATCGCGGGGGCCGTTGTCTTCAAGGGTCGCGAAACGCAGCAGGTGAGCCAGGCCGCCCAGTCGAACAGCGATGCGCTGATCAGGGCAAGTTCACCCGTGTTTGGCAATCCGGCTGCCAAGGTCACCATCGTCGAGTTCTTCGACCCGGCCTGCGAAACCTGTCGGGCCTTCTATCCGCTGGTCAAGACCATCGTCACTTCAAGCTTTGGACAGGTCAGGCTGGTCGTGCGGCATGCGCCCCTTCATCAGGGTTCGGACACCGCAGTGAAGATTCTGGAAGCGGCGAGGCTGCAGGGCCAGTACTGGCCGGCGGTCGAGCGGGCACTGGCTGGCCAGCCCCAGTGGGCGGCGCACGGCAACGCCAGACCCGAGCTGATCTGGGACCTCATCACGGACCTCGGCCTGGACATGGCGAAGGCCCGGGCCGACGCCGACAGCCCCGCGGTGGCCCAGCTGCTGTCGCAAGACATCGCCGACATGAAGGCATTGAAGGTGGACAGGACGCCGGGGTTCTTCGTCAATGGCACGCCGTTGCGTGACTTCGGCGAGGCGCAGTTGCGGGCCCTGGTCGACCAGGAGATCAAGAAGGTGAAGGCGCCGTAGCGGAGGGCGCCGCTGAAACACCCGGCGCGGGCAGCAGGGTGAAGCCGATCGAGGTGGTGCCGTTGGCTGAACTTGCAAAGGGCCGGCCGCCATGCATGCGGGCGATCGCAGCGACGATGGCCAGACCCAGCCCGTGGTTCTGATGCGCTCCGCTGCGGGCGCGGTCGCCGCGGAAGAACCGATCAAACAACCGTGGCAGGTGGGCCGGTTCGATAGTCGCACCTTGATTGGCCACAGCCAACCGCACTTCGCCGCCCGTCAGGGCATCGATCTCGATGCGGATCGTCGAGCCGCGGTCCGCGTAGCGCGTTGCATTGGCCACCAGGTTCGACAGCGCTCGTTGCAACAGCGGCAGATCAAACTCTCCGCCGGTGTCGCCGATGACCTCGACCCGGACTCCGGCATCGTCCAGCGCGGCGTCGTGATAGTCAGCCACCTGCCGGGCTACTCCGGCCAGGCTGGCCGTGGCCACACGGCGCGCCGAACTGCCACGATCGGCCTGTGAGAGAAAGAGCATGTCCTGCACGATGCCAGCCACGCGCTGCAGTTCTTCCAGGTTCGACCCGAGCACCTCGCGCAGTTCGTCGGCACCGCGAGCCCTGCGCAGCGCCAGTTCGGTGCTGCTGATCAGGGTGGCCAGCGGGGTGCACAACTCATGCGCCACATCGGCATTGAATCCTTCGAGCTGCTCATAGGCCTGTGACAAGCGGCCGAGCAGTTCGTTGAACTGCGCAATCAGGGGTTCGAGTTCTTCGGCCTGGCCTGAGCCATCCAGGCGCCGATGCAGCGTATCTGCCGCAAGCAGGCGTGTCTGCTCCACCAGTTCACGCACGGGGCGCAGCCCCAGGCGCACCAGCACAAATCCGCCCACCGAGACCAACGCGGCGCCGCTCAGGGCAGCTGCCAGAAGGGTGAGTGCGAGCCGACGCAGCAATTGGCGGTCATCGCCTGTGTCCAGTGTCAGGACGGCGGTCAGCTTGTCCGGTGCGGTGGCCAGCGAAGCCACTTCAAAGCGGACCACGCGCGCGCTACCGGGGGATGACGCACCTACGGCGCGCTGGTAGAAGACGCCGCCATCGGGCCGCACCAGCGACAAGGCCAGATCCTGGTGGCCGACGAAGAAGTCGTCGAGCTTGTGGGTCAGCGTGCTGGCATCACCGCGCTGCGTCTCTTCGGTGAGCAAGTGCCGCACCTGCGCCTGCTTCTGCCTCAGCGCCTCGATCTGCCGGGCCTCGAAGTTCATGTGCGTGACGGCGTAGACCGCGACGCAGACCACGGAGAGCCCGGCCAGACTCTGAAGCGCCAGCCATGTCGACAGCCGCCGCCCAAGGGAGCCGACGCGGCTCCTGCTCATTCCTCGCGCTCCTCCAGCACGTAACCCATGCCGCGCACCGTATGCAGCAGCGTGCGCTCGAAGGGCGCGTCGAGCTTGCCGCGCAACCTGCGTACCGCCACGTCGATGACATTGGTTGCGCTGTCGAAGTTGATGTCCCAGACCTGCTCCGCAATCTCGGTGCGGGACAACACCTCGCCCTGGCGACGTAGCAGCAATGCCAGCAGGGTGAACTCCTTGGCTGTGAGGTCGAGCCTTCGGCCGGCCCGGGTGGCCTTTCGGCGCATCAGGTCCATCTCGAGGTCAGACAGACCCAGGACCGTGGCACCTTCAGCATCGCGCGCCGGCCGCGCGCGGCGCAGCAGAACCTGGATCCGGGCCACCAGTTCGGAGAACGCGAACGGCTTGACGAGGTAGTCGTCTGCACCCCCTTGCAGACCCTTGACACGGTCCTCGACCCGGATGCGCGCCGTGAGCATCAGCACAGGCGTTTGCTTGCTCTGGCGCAGGGCGGCCAGCAGGCCCAGCCCGTCGATGCCGGGCAGCATGCCGTCCAGCACGAGCAGGTCGTAGTCAGCCTCCATCGCCAGGTGCAGACCGTCGACGCCGTTGTGCGCCACGTCCACGACGTAGCCTTCTTCGGTCAGCCCCTTGCGCAGGTATTCGGCAAGCTTCACCTCGTCTTCAATCACCAACAGTCTCATGCCGTTGAAGCCCTCATTTGGCGACCCCAGCAAGTGACCGACTTGTCATCTGCTGGACCGAGTCTTGTTGGAGGCTGGTTTCTAAAGTCATGGTCATGCCATCGGGCATGCCGCGACACAAGGTCGCAGGCAACCTCTTCTTCAAGGAACCCTGACCATGAACTTTCGCAAACACGCCGCCTTGCCCTTCGTTGCGCTGGCCCTGACGCTGCCGGTGATGGCGCAGGCCAACTCGCTGTATCACCCCGCCAACACTGACGCCGGGTACACCGAACACCCTGACCACTGGAAGAGCACCAAGACGCGTGCTCAGGTGATGGCCGAGGTCGAGGCGGCCCGCAAGGACGGGACGCTCGCACTGATGCAGCGCAACGCGCCGCTGCCCATGAAGGCCACCGGGCCCGGCAAGACCCGCCAGCAGGTGGTCGCCGAGCTGCTCAACGAATCGCCCGAACAGCGCCGCGCGCGCATGGAACTTCAGACCGGCGGCTGAGCCTCCGGCAACCCTCATCGTTCGCGAGGGCCACCAGCACCTGGTGGCCCTCGCCGCCGTTTGCCTTTGCCGTCCTGGCGGGCAGCCGCCAGCCGCTTCGAGAGCGATTTGCTGTAGGTGGGCTTCTGCTCGGGCTTGGGCGGCGGGTGGGCCCTCCGCCATCGACGCCAAAGCGCGAAGAGCACCAGTGCGACGACCACGATGGCCACCCACATCCACAGCATCGTCTGTGCGATCGCCGCATCCGGCAGCTGCTTCCTCATTGCGCGCCTCCCGTGCTTGTGTCGAGTCGGCGAAGATCACGAAACATCGGAGAACGGCATCGCCACCCGCGTTGTCGCTCCACCCGCAACCCGTCGCAGGCGTATGGGCGGGCATTGCGAAGCTGGCACACCCGTTTAGAAGCCAGGCACTCAAGCGCTCAGCCAACATCCGCGACCAGGCGCAGAGGTGCAGCCCTGGCACGCGATGCCGTGGGATCACCGCGCTCCAGCCGGTAGCTGCTGCCCCATGACCAGACCGAACCGACCAGTTCGACGAAGAGAACTTCACCTGCTGCACCTGCGATGTCGATGGATGCACGGCCTTCGTCCCAATCTGCCGCCAGCGTGTGTGATCCAGGCTTGAAGCGCAGCCGCACGAGGGACTCCGGGACCGTCACGATGGCAGAGCCTGTGTCCGGCGTCAGCCGGACCGCGTTCCTCGCGTCCCCCCAGCGCTTGCGCACGACATACACGGTCAGCATGTCTGGCACGGCTTCAAACCGCTTTGCCGCCATCTCGACCTGCTCCGACGGGATGGGCGCCGTCGTGCAGGTGAGCTTGCGGCTGTGCCACTTGCCGATCGCAAAACAGTAGGTGCCGTCCGCGTTGGCCGGGCGCATCGGTTTGGTCATGCAGCCCGCGAGTGGGACCAGCCCGACTGCCGCCAGGCCGATCAACAGGGTTCTGCGTTGGGGAAGTCTGGAGTGGTCCATGGCGGTGTTCCCTACTTGATCGTGAAACGCACCGTGCCCGCCGGTTTGCCGGACATGGTGACCACAGCAACGGCCTTGGTGCCCGGGCCGACCTTGAAGCTGCCGGTCGCTTCGAGCTTGTCGCCGGCTGGCTTCAGCTCGACTTCCTGCTTCTCGGTGCCGGTCAGCAAGGTCAGCTTGGCGCTGGCCTTGGAAACGTCGGCCGGCTTGCCGTGGTCGCGCAGGTGCAACTGGATCGCGGCCGGCTTGGCGACCAGTTCGTAGTCCATGTCCTTCGCCTCGGCGACCACGCCGCCATGCTTGGGCGAATGATCGTGGCCGCCGGCGGCGAAGGCCGTGCCGGACAAAGTCAGGGCAATGGCAGCGAGGAGGATTGATGTCTTCATGAGAGTCCTTTCAGGGGTTGCAAAACGTTGACAGGGGGATGGAATCAAAGTGCCTCGGCATCCTTGCTGTCCATCAACGCTTCGGCAGGCTTGCGGCCGAAGAGCCAGAACATCGCGGGTGTGAGGAAGGTGTCGAGCAAGGTCGAGCTGATCAGGCCGGAGAAGATCACCACGGCCACCGGGTGCAGCACTTCGGTGCCTGGCTGCTCGGCCTCAAACAGCAGCGGCGCCAGCGCGAATGCCGTCACCAACGCCGTCATCAGCACCGGGCTCAGCCGTTCCAGCGAGCCACGCAGGATCATCTTGTGGTCGAAGTTCTCACCCTCGAAGCGCATCAGGTTGATGTAGTGGCTGACCTTCAGGATGCCGTTGCGCACCGAGATGCCGGCCAGGGTGATGAAGCCCACCAGTGCGGCAACGGACAAGGGCTGGCCCGAGAGCCACAAACCCAGCACCGCACCGACCAGCGCCAAAGGAATGTTCACCATGATCAGCGCCGCCAGCACACTGGACTTGTAGCGGCTGTAGAGCACCACGAACATCAGCGTCAGCGACACGATGCTGAGCAGGCCGACCAGGCGCGAGGCTTCCTCCTGCGCCTGGAACTGGCCGCCCAGGGTGATGAAGTAGCCCTCGGGCAGCTTCGTCTCGGCCACCACCCTGCGGATGTCGGCCACGATCTCCGACAAGGCCCGCCCCGACGCATTGGCCGACAGCACGATTCGCCGCTTGCCGTCGTCGCGGCTGATCTGGTTCGGGCCGTCGCCGTCTTCGATGGTCGCGATCTTCGACAGCGGGATGCGGCCGTTCGGCGTCTCGATCAGGATCTGGCCCAGGCCCTCGACCGAGCGGGCCGATTCCGGCAGCCGCACCACCAGAGCAAAGCGCCGGCTGCCCTCCACGATCTGGGTGATCTTCTCGCCCTCCACCAGGTTCTGCAGGGTCGTCAGCACTTGGGGCGCGGGCACGCCGTACTGGGCTGCGGCGGCGTAGTCCACGCGCACCTTGATCTGCGGCGCGAGAACCTGCTTTTCGATCTGCAGATCGGCGATGCCAGGGATGGCGGCCAGCTTCGCACGCAGCACGTCGGCCTGACCGCGCAGTGCGTCCAGGTCCTCGCCGAAGATCTTGATGGCGATCTGCGAACGCACGCCCGAGAGCATGTGGTCGATGCGGTGCGAGATCGGCTGGCCGATCTCCAGCGCGGCGGGCAGGTTGATCAGCCGCGCGCGGATGTCGGCCTTGATCTCATCCATCGTGCGCGTCAACTGGGCGGTGGGTTTCAGGCCCACATCGAGTTCGCTGACATGCACGCCCTCGGCGTGTTCGTCCAGTTCGGCGCGGCCGCTGCGCCGGCCGACGTGCGTGACCTCGGGCACCTGGCTCACCAGCACCTCGGCCTGACGCGCCAGCGCCGAGGTTTCGGCCAGCGTGACACCAGGATTCAGGCGCAGGCCGATCAGCAGCGTGCCTTCATTGAAGGGCGGCAGGAAGGTGGTCGGAAAGAACGGCACGGCCGCCGCCGCCACTACCACCGCCACGCCGGCTGCGGCCATCGCCGCCTTCGGCGCGTTCAGCACGGACTGCAGAGACGACTGGTAGGCCGACTTCAACCAGCGCAGCACTTTCGTGTCGCCATGGTCCAGGTTCTTCATCCGCGGCAGCAGGTAGAAGCTGAGCACCGGCGTCACCGTGACCGAGACGATCAGCGAGGCCAGCGTCGACACGATGAACGCGATGCCCAGAGGAACGAACAGCTTGCCTTCCAGCCCAGGCAGTGCAAACAGCGGGATGAACACCAGCACGATGATCACTGTGGCGTACAGGATCGCCGAGCGCACTTCCATCGTGGCGTGCGCCACCACTTCCAGAGGGTGGATGCGCGAGTGCGGGTGCTTGGCGCGGTCTTCCTTCAAGCGGCGCAGTACGTTTTCGACACCCACCACGGCATCGTCGACCAGCCCGCCGATGGCGATGGCCAGGCCACCCAACGTCATCGTGTTGATCGACAACCCGAAGTAGCGGAAGACCAGCGCGGTGATGAAGATCGACACCGGGATGGCGGTCAGCGCGATGATGGTCGGCCGCAACGTGCCGAGGAAGAAGAACAGGATCACCGCCACGAACACCGAAGCGCCGATCAGCTTGCCCTGCAGCGTCGTGATCGAAGCCTCGATGAAGCTGGCCTGGCGGAAGGTGACCTTGGGCTCCTGCATGCCGGCGGGCAAGGAAGTCTTCAGTCCCGCCAAGGCTTCCTCGATGTTGCGTGTCAGCGCGATGGTGTCGGCCGAAGGCTGCTTCTGGATGCCCAGGATGACGGCCGGTTGGCCCTCGTAACCGGCATCGCCGCGCTTGTTGGCCGCAGCGAAAGTCACCTCGGCGATCTGGCGCATCAGGATCGGTTGGCCCGCTTTGGATGTCAGGGCCAGGTTCTTCAGGTCGTCCAGCAACGAGGTTCGGCCCAGGTTGCGGATCAGGTACTCACGCCCGTTCAGCTCCAGGAAACCGCCCGAGGTGTTGCTGGAATAGCCCTTCAACGCCGCTTCCAGTTGCTCGTGCGTGATGCCGAGTTCGGCCATGCGCACGGTGTTGGGCTGCACCTGGAACTGCCGCACCTCACCTCCGATGGGGATGACCTGCGCCACGCCCTGCACCGACAGCAGGCGGGGTCGCAACACCCAGTCGGCGTACTCGCGCACCGCCATCGCGCTGATCTTCGTGGTGTCCACGGGGATCGCGATCTGCATGATCTCGCCCATGATCGAGCTGATCGGGCCCATGCGGGGCAGCACGCCTTCGGCAATGCCTTCCTCCATCGCCGCGAGTCGCTCGCTGACGAGTTGGCGGGCACGGAAGATGTCGGTGCTCCAGTCGAAGGTGACGTAGATGAACGACAGGCCGGCCGACGAGGTGGAACGGATCGTCTCCACGCCCGGCAGGCCGTTCATCGTGGTTTCCAGCGGGAAGGTGATGAGCTGTTCCACCTCCTCGGCGGCCATGCCGCCGGCCTCGGTGATGATGGTCACCGTGGGCTTGTTGAGGTCGGGGAACACGTCCACCGGCGTACGCGTCAGCGTGAACGCGCCATAGGCCATCAGCACGACGCTGGCGATGATCACCAGCAGCCGGTTGCCGAGGCTGTTGTCTAGGAGCCACTTGAACATGTCAGCGCACCTGGTTGATCAAGGTGGCGCCTTGAGTGGCGACCTTGTCGCCAGCCTTCAGGCCGGCGGTGACCGACACGCTGATGCCGTCCAGCGACTCGGTCGTCACCGTGCGGGGCTCGAACCGTTCTGGTGCGGTCTTGACCCAGACGATGGTCTGATTGGCTGGGTTCTTCATCAGCGAAGCGACCGGGACCGCCAGCCCCTTGACCTTCTCCTTGGTCTGCACGAAGACACGGACCGGCTGGCCGACGGCCAGGCTGTTGAGGGCAGCGCCCTGGGCGCGGAAACCCAGCGGCAGCGCCTGCTCGCGCAAGCTGCGCGCGGCACCGATGAACTCGAGCGGCACACGCTGGTTGCCGACAGACAGCGTGGCGCTGCCCACATTGGCCGCCAGCGCCGGATCGAAGGCCAGGGCCTCGATGCGCAGGCGGCTCGGGTCGACGATCTCGAACAGCAGCTCGCGTGCATCCACCACCTGGCCCGCCACGACGTGGGCCGACGCGATGACGCCGGACACGGGCGCCACCAGGGCTTCACGCGTGGCCAGGCCGCCACCGATTGCGGCCATGCGCTCGGCCAGACTGGCGGATTCGCTTTCTGCGGCTTCGATGTCCTTGCGCGGCACCGTGTCCGCCAGTTCCTTCAGGCGGGCCACACGCTTGTCGGCCAGCGACTTGGCCGCTCGCAGCTCGGCCAACTGGGACGACTGGTTGGAGCGTTCGATGGGTGCTGCAGACGGCACCACGTAGGCCAGCACCTCGCCCTTGCGCACCGCTTGGCCCGGGTTGGGCAAGCCGCGCGGGCCGGGCTCGATGCGCCCGGCATTCAGCGGCTGCACCTTGCCCCCGGCGTTCGGGTCCATCAGCACCTTGCCGGTGAGTTCCACCGAGCGCGGCAGCTCGGCGTCAACCGTGGCCATGGTGCGCACCCCCAGCTGACGCTGTGCCGGCTTGGGCAGGAACACACTGCCGTCGGGCAGGCGCTGCGGCCCATTGGCGCTGGGTGCTGCACCGCCGTCGCCATGGTCATGGCCTTCGCCAGCTTGTGCCTGAGGCACCGCGGACAGCACCATCACGATGCTGGCGATGATGGCCAGCCGCGCGTTGGAAAGGATCAGGGCGCGCTTCATGCGACACCTCCGACACGGGTCTGGCGCGACGACAACACGCGGCGACCGACCGTCAGCAGGATCGCCAGCACGGCGACTCCTCCCGCCGCCCAGCCTGCATATTCCTTCCACGAATGCG
>CAMTUD010000048.1:0-14248 GCA_947084805.1 uncultured beta proteobacterium
GCCGCCAGCTGCAGGCGGCGCAGCGCGTCGGCCGGCAGCCGCGCCGGCAGCCAGGCCAGCACGGCGCCGACATGGCCGCTCTTGAGCGTCTGTTCCAGCGCCCACAGCACGTCGGCCGCGGGCAGCAGGGCGCGGGCACGGCCTTTCAGACCCCTGCGCGCCTGCACCACCACCAGCCGCTGCAGGTCGAGACCCAGCGCCCGCAGCGCCCAGGCGCAGGGCGCGGCGGGCGGGTCGAAACACATCACGCAGCGCTGCTGTTGCTGCAGCGCCGCCAGCACGGGCGCCAGCAGGCGCAGTTCACCGATGCCGGGGTGGGGCAGCAGCAGCTCGGTCAGCACCCCGGCCGGCCAGCCGCCGCCGGGCAGTTGCGCGTCGAGCTCGGGGTAGCCGCTGGCCAGCACGGCCGCGCCCGGGCGGCCCAGCTGGTGGGCGCGCCACAACGCCGGGTGCAGGGTTTCGGGGGCCGGCCCGCGCAGGCTGGGCACACCCCCACCCGGCTGCCGCACGGCAGCGACAGGGGCCAGGGGAAGCGCTGAACGCGCAAGGGGAAGATCCACCAGAATACTGTACGCATATACAGTATCCAGGGCAAGCGACATCCGCGACATCTCAAGTCAACCGACCCAGGTCTTGCGCGGATCCGGCTCTGCCGACCGGCTGCCAGAGCGCCTTGTCGGCAGCGAACGCCGGTGCGCTGGGGGGCGTCAATCCAACGGGATGACGGTGTCGTCCGCGCCCGGCACGCAGCCCTCGGCGATGGGCGCGCCGCCGCGCCGCACCACCACGTGCCGTGTGTTGTGGCAGAACTCCAGTCGCGTGGCAGCGGGCAGCTGGGCCTGCATGAAGCCGTCGATGGCCGCCGGCATGCTGACGCGGTAGCGCTTGCCGGCCTGGTCTTCAGCCGGATGGTCGTCGTTGTGCAGCCAGGGCACGAAGGCGGTGGCCCACATCAGCGGCCGCCAGCCGACGTCGATGACACTGGGTTCGTAGCCCTGGCCCTGCAGCCAGGCCTGGGCACGCGAGCGCAGCGAGCCTTCGGGCACGTCGGCTTCACGCAGCCGGCCGCGCGCCGCGGCCAGCACTTCCACCACCCACTGGTTGCAGTTCTGGTACTGCAGGCTGAAGGGGTAGGCGTTGGCGCTGTAGGTGGCGCCCAGCAGCTGCAGCACCAGGCGCTTGTCGAGCACGGCCTGCTCGATCTCGGCGGCCTCGGGTTCGGGCAGCAGCAGCACCGAGACGTAGCCGATGTCCGCCTCGTTCATGCCCAGCACGAAGGCCAGCATGCCCTGGTCGAAGATGCGCGGCTGCTGCTCGTCGCAGGCGTAGTAGAGCTGGCGCACGGCCCAGGGTGCGTCGGGGCTGGCCTGCAGGCTGAAACCGGCGTGTGAGTAGCGGATGCCGAAGCGCGCGAGATCGAGGCCCGAACGCGCCACCAGCGCCACGCGCCGGCCCGACTGCTCGAGCTCGGCCTTGATGGCCGCGCCGAAGCGGAACAGCTTGTCCTTCTGCGCCGCGTCCAGCGTGTTGGCCGGGTCGCAGGCGCGCAGCGTGCCGGCGTGGGCGCCGGCGCAGGCCAGCAGGGCCAGCGCCAGTGTGGCCTGGCGCAGGAAAGCCCTCTCAAGCAAGTGCGGCTCCGCCACTTTGCTTGATCCCCCTCGGGGAGCGGGCTGGGTGCAGCCCGGCCCTGGGGGTGCTCAGAGGCGAACCACCTTGGTCTGCAGTTCGCGGAACCACTCGTCGGCCAGCACCAGGAAGAAGGGCTTCTTCGCCGTGCCGCCGGCAAATTCGAGGCCGTAGGCGCGCGCCTTGGCGGTGACGACGCTGCCCTGGCCCAGGCGGCTCTGCTCGTAGGCTTCCTGCGGCATGTAGAGGAAAAATTCGTTCTTCTTCCCGATCGACGCGGCTTCATCGGCCACGGCGTGCAGTTTCAGGCGCACGGTGCCGGCGCGGGCCGGGGCATCGGCCACCTCGATGACGCGGTAGTCGCCATCGGCCACCTTCTTCTCGCCGCCCGACGAACCGTCGCTGGAGGTCTCGAGCGAGGTCGAACTGCTGCCCACCGAAGTGGACACGCTGTCGGACGACGCCGACGAGGCCGAGCTGCCTGCGACTGCCGGCAGCGCCAGCGCACCCAGCAGCAGGGCCAGGGCGGTTGCGCGCGAAGCCGCGCCGGGGGTGACTTGCATCATGGGAAGGGTCCCTTCAGGTGTGGTTCGAGCGCATGCTAGCGCAGCCGCGCCAACGGCCTGCAAGCGACTGTGAGACGGCCTTCACGTGGGCGGCGGCCCGTATTCAGGCCGCCAGCAACCCGGCCACGCGCTCGCGCAGCACGGGCAGCGTGACCTGCGCCGGCTGCAGCGCCGGCCCGGCGACCAGCCCCACCGGGCTGAAGAGGCCGCGGCGGAAGGGTTTGGCCATCGCCGTGCCGCCTTCGATGCGCGAGAAGTAGCTGCCCCACAGGTTCTGCAGCGCCAGCGGCACCACAGGCACCGGATGGGTCTGCAGGATCTTCATCACGCCGCCCTTGAACTCGCCCAGCGTGCCGTCGCGCGTGATGCCGCCTTCGGGAAAGATGGCCAGCAGTTCACCGTCGTCCAGCACCTGGCGGGCCTGTGCGAAGGCACGTTCGTAGGCTTGCGGGTCGTCCTTCTGCGGCGCGATCGGGATCGCCTTGCCGAGGCGGAACAGCCAGCCCAGCACCGGCGTGGCGAAGATGCGGTGGTCCATGATGAAACGCATCGGCCGCGGGCTGGCCGCCATCAGCAGCACGGCGTCGACGAAGCTGACGTGGTTGCATACCAGGATGGCCGCGCCCTGCGTCGGAATGTGCTCGTCGCCGCGCACGCGGAACCGGTAGACCCCACGCGTGAGCAGGAAGGCGACGAAGCGCAGCAGGTACTCGGGCACGAGCAGGAAGATGTAGCCGGCAACCACGGCATTGAGCAGCCCGACGACGAGAAAGACCTGCGGGATCGTGAAGCCGGCACTCAGCAAGGCACCGACGCCGAGCGCGCTGACGATCATGAACAGCGCGTTGAGGATGTTGTTCGTCGCGATGATGCGCGCCCGGTGCGTGGGCGGGCAGCGCAGCTGGATCAGCGCGTACATCGGCACGCTGTAGACGCCGGCGAAGAGCGACAGCAGACCCAGGTCGGCCATCACGCGCCAGTGCGCGGGCTGGGCGACGAAGCCGGCCAGCGTCAGCCCCCCTTGGGCGACCACCGGGGGCAGCCCACGCGACGCGAAGTAGAGGTCGATCGCAAACACGCTCATGCCCAAGGCGCCCATGGGCACGAGACCGATCTCGACATGGCGCTTGCTGAGCACCTCGCACAGCAAGGCACCGACGCCGATGCCGATCGAGAACACCACCAGCAGCAGCGAGGCCACCTGCTCGTTGCCGTGCAGCACGTCGCGCGCGAAGGCCGGGAACATGCTGAGGAAAACCGCGCCGAAGAACCACATCCAGCTGATGCCCAGCACCGAGCGGAAGACGACGACGTTGCCGTGCGCCAGCTTGAGGTTGCGCCAAGTCTCGGTGAAGGGGTTCCAGTTGATCTTCAGCCCGGGGTCGGTGGCCGGCGACAGCGGCACGGCCTGCGCCATCACGCGCCCCAGCAGCGCGACACCGAAACACGCCGCCGCCACGTACTGCGGGCCGACGCCGGGCACGGCGATCAGCAGCCCGCCCGCCACCTGGCCCAGCAGGATGGCGACGAAGGTGCCCATCTCGACCATGCCGTTGCCACCGGTCAGTTCACGCTCGTTGAGGTGCTGCGGCAGGTAGGCGAACTTCACCGGGCCGAAGAGCGTGCTGTGCAGCCCCATCAGGAACACGCAGCCCAGCAGCAGCGGCACGTTCTGCGCCACGAAGCCCCAGCCGGCGATCAGCATGATGGCGATCTCCAGCGTCTTCACGAAGCGGATCAGCCTTTCCTTCGGATGTTTGTCGGCGAGCTGCCCGCTGGTGGCCGAGAACAGCAGGAAGGGCAGGATGAACAGCGCCCCGATCACCAGCCCGGCCAGCGACGCCGGCAGCCAGCTCACCTGCAACTGGTAGGTAACGAGCACCGTGAACGCGAACTTGAACAGGTTGTCGTTGCCCGCGCCCAGGAACTGCACCCAGAAAAAGGGGGCGAAGCGGCGCTGGCGAAGCAGGGCGAACTGGTTCGGATGTTCCATGGCGGGTGGACTCTAGCCTTCCTCTTGCGGTCGCGCTGCCTAACGCACGACCTGCATGCGGCCGGCCAGGGCCGCGCGCTCCAGCCACTGGAACACCGAGTCGGCGCTGACGGTTTCGATGCGGTCGCTGTAGCGCTTGTCGTTCGGGTGGTCGTCGAAGGCGATGTTGGCCGCCGTCATGCGTGCACCCAGCCGCGTCATCGCACCCAGGCGCAGCGTGGTGGGCTGGTAACCCTTGAACTGCAGCCAGGCCTGCGCGCGTTCCCGTGTGCCGGCGCCGGGCTCCATGGCCATCGCCAGTGTCTCGATGGCCCACTGGTTGCTCTGCTGGTAGCGCAGCGCCCAGGGGTAGGCCAGCATGTTGTAGTCGGGCACATGCAGGCGCTGCACGTTGAAGTTGTCGTGCAGCAGCGTGTGCAGCTTCATCTGCACCTCAGGCGCGAGCACGGCAAAGCCGGCGCGGTATTCCCAGGGGTCGTCGAGGAAAAACTCGCCCAGGCCCTGGCGGTACAGGTCGGCACGCGCGCTGCCGCACTGGTTCAGCTTGTGAACCACCCGCCAGCGCACGCCGGTGTCGCTGGTTTCCTTGTAGGCCAGGCCGACATGGCTCCAGCGCAGGCCGTACTTCGACAGATCCTGCCCGGCGCGCGCCAGCAGCACCACCTCGGCGCCGCTGGCGTCGAGCGCACGCGCGGTGCGTTCGGCCAGGTCCATGCCGCGCGCCACGTTGGTGGCCAGGGGCGGACGGGCTTCGCAGCTGCGCCCCGCCTGGGCCGGGGTGGCGCTCAGTGCGGCAGCCAGCGCCACGGCGACGACGGTGAAGCGCGCCGGGCTCATCGTGTCACCCGTTCGTTGTAGAGCAGGGCCTTGCCGATCTGGTTGGGGATGAAGGCGATGGCCCGGCCGGCCGCCGACAGCACCCAGCCCGCGGTGCTGGCCACGGCCACCACCGCCGTACCGGCCAGCAGCGAGACCCCGCCCGCCGCGGTGCCGGCCAGCGTGACGCTGACCCGCGCGCCGTCGCTGGCACGCTCGAGCACCCATACCGTGCCATCGGACGCGGCTTCCACCGCAACGACGGTGAACACCGCGCCCGCCGACAGCAGCAGCGCGGGTGCCGCCACCGACACGGCGATGGGCAGCATCGACAGTGCGCTGGCTTCGGCCGAAGCGTCACGGTGGGCTCGGGCGCTGCCGACCAGGGTCAGGCCGAGGGCCAGGGCCAGCGTGGTGGCGAGGATCAACTTCTTCATGACATGCCTTTCATATGAAGGGGCAGGAAGCGGCGCAGTCTTCACTGCGCCGGCGTGGACGGCACGAAGGCGGCGGCCGACGCGCGGCCTTGCGCCCGCGCCTCGGCCAACGCGGCCTCGTGGGCGTCGCGCAGGGTCTTGGCCAGCGTGAACACGCTGGAGACGAGGAACAGCCAGCTCACGGCCAGGAAGGCCTTGTAGGTGGGGTTCACCTCCATGCGCCACAGGCCCCAGGCCGTCAGCGCCATGGCCAGCACGAAGCCGCCCCAGACGACGGCGCCCCACATCGGCGTGTCGACGCGGCGGCCGGCGTTGTCGCGCACGTGTTTGCTGACGACGAAGGCCGACGACAGCGTGAACAGGTAGCCCATGACCATGAAGGCGCGGTCGAGGTCGGCGCCCGGCAGCCAGGCCAGGCCGGTGCCGCAAAGCGTGGCCGCGGTGGCGAAGCTGGCCCAGACCTGGAGCTTCCAGGCCTTGGTGTCGTGGTGGACGGTGTGCATGGCGACGGGGTTGTTGTTGAACACGGCCGCATCGTCGCGATTCCCGGTCAAGGTATCCATCCCTCCAGGTGAGGTCGCAGTGTTTCGGACTTCGGGTATCGTTTGACGGTACTTTTGGTGCATACCCATGAGCAGCAGCCAGGACCTGATCACCGTGCTGAAGGCCGAACTGCGCCGCGCCGGCCTGACCTACGTCGACGTGGCGCGTGAACTCGGCCTGGCCGAGAGCAGCATCAAGCGCATGTTCGCCAAGGCCGACATGCCGCTGTCGCGCATCGACGAGGTGCTGGCGGTGCTGAAGATGGACTTCGCCGAACTGGCGCGCGAGGTGGCCGCGGCCTCACCGCCGCGCTGCGAGCTGACGCTGGCGCAGGAGCGCGCCGTGGTCGCCGACCCCAAGCTGCTGCTGGCCGCCATCTGCACGCTGAGCCAGTGGACGATCGAACAGATCACCGACACCTACACACTCAGCAAGCCGCAGGCCGTGGCCTGCCTGCTGGCGCTGGACAAGCTGGGTTTCATCGAACTGCGCGCCAACAACCGCTACCGGCTGAAGATCGACAAGACCTTCCGCTGGCGCGCCGACGGGCCGGTGATGCAGTTCTTCCGCGAACACGCGGTGGCCGACTACTTCGAGGGCGGCTTCGACGGCCGCGGTGAACTGCTGATGCTGGTGCACGGCCAGGTGACGCCAGCGCAGGCCACGTTGTTCAACGAACGCCTGCAGCGGCTGGCGCAGGACTTCGCACAGCAGCACCTGAGCGACCACAAGCTGGCCGCGGCCGACAAGCAGGCCTACACGCTGCTGATCGGCATGCGCTCGTGGCTGTTTGCGCCCTTCCGTGCCTTGCTCAGGAGCCCGGCATGAACACCGCCCTGCCCTGCCCGTGCGGCAGCGGCCGCGCCTACGCCGCCTGCTGCGGCCGCTGGCATGGCGGCGCAGACCACCTGCAGGCGCCCGATGCCGAGGCGCTGATGCGGTCGCGCTACAGCGCCTACGTGCTCGGCCTGGGCGACTACCTGTGCGACACCTGGCATGCGTCCACGCGCCCGGCGGAAGCCCTCACCTTCGACCCCGCGCTGCGCTGGCTGGGGCTGGAAGTGCGCCGCCATTTGCCGGCCGATGCCGATCACGCCGTGGTCGAGTTCGTCGCCCGCAGCAAGCTCGCGGGCCGCGCGATGCGGCTGCACGAAACCAGCCGCTTCGTGCGCGAAGCCGGGCGCTGGTTCTACGTCGACGGCGCGCTGCGGTAGTCACGCCGCTTCTTCCGTGCGGCCTTGCCGGTCGGGCCGAAAGGGCGACAATCCGCCCCCCCTGTCGCCCCGCCACCATGCACACCGGTCTGCTCTACGCCCTGCTCGCCTTCGGCAGCTGGGGCCTGTTCCCGCTCTACTTCCGTCTCATCGCCACGGTGCCGCCGCTGGAGGTGGTGCTGCACCGCTCGGTGTGGTCGCTGCTGCTGGTGCTGGGCGTGCTGGCCTGGCAGCAGCGCTGGGCCTGGCTGGGTGAAACGCTGCGCCAGCCGAAACGCGTGGCGCTGTTCGCCGTCAGCGCGCTGCTGCTGGCCTGCAACTGGCTCGTCTACGTCTACGCCGTGCAGACCGGCCACGTGGCCGAGGCCAGCCTGGGTTACTTCATCAACCCGCTGGTCAACGTGCTGCTGGGCGTGCTGGTGCTGCGCGAGCGCCTGCGCCCGCTGCAGTGGCTGGCCGTCGGCGTGGCCGCCGGCGGCGTGCTGTGGCTGACCTGGCAGGGCGGCCGGCTGCCGTGGATCGCGCTGGTGCTGGCCGGCAGCTTCGGTGTCTACGGCCTGATGCGCAAGACCGCGCCGCTGGGGGCGCTGGAGGGCCTGGCGCTGGAGAACCTGCTGCTGGCGCCGCTGGCCGTGCCGGCGCTGCTGTGGTGGTCGTTCACGCGTGACGGTGTGCTCGTCACCGGGCCGGCCTCGCAGATCGGCTGGCTGCTGCTCTCGGGGCCGCTGACGGCGCTGCCGCTGCTGTGGTTTGCCGGCGCGGCGCGGCGGCTGAAACTGAGCACGCTGGGGCTGGTGCAATACCTCGGGCCGACGCTGCAACTGATGCTGGCCGTATGGGTCTTCCACGAGCCCTTCGACAGCGTGCGCCTGGTCGGTTCCGTCATGATCTGGTCGGCGCTGGCCCTCGTCAGCGCCGACGCGCTGGGCTGGCGCCCCGGCGTGCGTCGGCCAGTGGTCGACGCGCCGCCCCGCTAGCATCGGCCGCATGCAGATCGAAGACCTGGACACCCCCGCCGCGCTCATCGACGAAGCGCGTTTGCAGCACAACGTCCAGCGCCTGCAGCAGCGGCTGCAGACCCTGGGCGTGCGCCTGCGCCCGCACGTGAAGACCGCCAAGTGCCTGGCGGTGGCCGAGCGCCAGCGCGCCGCCGGGGCGCAGGGCATCACGGTGTCGACCTTGAAGGAGGCCGAGGCCTTTTTCGCTGGCGGCTTCGACGACATCCTGTACGCCGTCTGCATCACGCCGCAGAAGCTGGCCGCGGTGCGTGCGCTGCGTGAGGGCGGCTGCCGGCTGACGGTGCTGGTCGACTCGCTGGCCGCGGCACGGGCCGTGGTGACCGCGGGCGCGGCCAGCGGCCACGCCTACGATGTGATGATCGAGATCGACACCGACGGCCATCGCGCCGGCATACTGCCCGACGCACCGCTGCTGCTCGACGTGGCACACACGCTGCACGCAGGCGGCGCGGTGCTGAAGGGCGTCATGACGCACGCCGGCGCCAGCTACGAATGCCGCACACCGCAGGCGCTGGCGGCGATGGCCGAACAGGAACGTTCGCGCTGCGTGCACGCCGCGGAGCGCCTGCGCGCCGCCGGCCTGCCCTGCCCCGAGGTCAGCGTGGGCAGCACACCCACCGCGCTGTCGGCCGCAAGGCTGGACGGCGTGACCGAGGTGCGCGCCGGCGTCTATGTGTTCCAGGATCTGGTGATGCACGGCGTGGGCGTATGCGGCATCGACGAGATCGCGCTGTCGGTGCTGGCCACCGTCATCGGCCACCAGCCCGAAAAGGGCTGGGTGCTGGTCGACGCCGGCTGGATGGCGATGAGCCGCGACCGCGGCATCCCCGGTCAGCCTGTCGACTGGGGTTATGGCGCAGTGTGCGCCCCCGACGGCAGCCTGCTCGACGGGCTGGTGATGGACAGCGCCAACCAGGAGCACGGCATCCTGGCCTGGCGCGACGGCGCCACGCCGGCGGACTTCATCGAACGTTTCCCCATTGGCAGCCGCCTGCGTGTGCTGCCCAACCACGCCTGCGCCACGGCGGCGCAGTTTCCGCGTTATGCCCTCGTTCAGGAGGGCGGCGCCGTCACGCCCTGGGAACGTTTCTACGGCTGGTAACCGCCGTCACTTGCGCAACGCCGACGCCGCGCGGGCCAGCGCGGTGATGCGGCCCCAGTCGCCGGCGTCGACCGCGTCCTGCGGCGTCAGCCACGAGCCGCCGCAGACCTTGACGTTCGGCAGCGCCAGGAACTGCGGCGCCGTCTCCACCGTGATGCCGCCGGTGGGGCAGAAGTTGATGTCCGGGTAGGGACCGGCCAGCGCCTTCAACATCGGGATGCCGCCGGCCGCGGTGGCCGGGAAGAACTTCAGGAAGTCGAGGCCGTCGGCCATCGCCGCCATCACCTCGCTGGCGGTGGCCACGCCGGGCAGCAGCGGCAGGCCCACTTCACGGCAGGCCGCGCCCACCGCGACGGTGTAGCCCGGGCTGACGCCGAACACGCTGCCGGCGTTCCTGGCGGCGCGCGCATCGGCCGCGCTGCGGATGGTGCCGGCGCCGACCACAGCCTCGGGCACTTCGCGCGCGATGGCCTCGATGCAGGCCAGCCCCACGGGCGTGCGCAGCGTCACTTCCAGCACCCGCACACCGCCGGCCACCAGCGCGCGTGCCATCGGCACCGCGTCGGCGACGCGCTGCAGCACGATGACGGGAATGACCGGCCCGTAGGCCGCGAGTTCGAGCGTGTTCATCGGCGGTGCTGCCTTTCGAAGTGAGTGCGGATGGGCGGCGGGCGTCAGCGCCCGCCTCAGAGCCAGGAGACGGCACCTTCCTCGGCGGTCTTCACGTTGCGGCGCAGGCCGGCGAAGAGCTCGCGCCCCAGGTCGTGGCCGTTGACCTCGGCCTGCGCCGGGTCGATGGACGCGTAGGGCCGCGCCGCCCATTCGGCCTCGGGCACCAGCGCGGCGAGCGTGCCGGCGTCGGCGTCGACGCGCACCACGTCACCGTCGAGCAGCTTGCTCAGCGGCCCGCCGGCCAGCGCCTCGGGGCTGACGTGGATGGCCGCCGGCACCTTGCCGCTGGCGCCGCTCATGCGGCCGTCGGTGACCAGGGCCACCTTGTAGCCCTTGCCCTGCAGCACTGCCAGCGGCGGCGTCAGCTTGTGCAGTTCGGGCATGCCGTTGGCCTGCGGGCCCTGGAAGCGCACCACCACCACCACGTCGCGGTCGAGTTCACCGGCCACGAAGGCGGCGTGCATGGCCTCCTGCGTCGTGAAGATGCGCGCCGGGGCCTCGATGACGTGGCGGTCGGCAGGCACCGCCGAGGTCTTGATGACGGCACGCCCCAGGTTGCCCTGCAGCAGCTTCAGGCCGCCGGTTTCCGAGAACGGCATCGCGGCCGGCCGCAGCACGCTGGAGTCGCCGCTGTCGGCCGGCAGCGGGCGCCAGCCCAGGCGGCCAGCGTCGACCGAAGGCAGTTCGGTGTAGGCGGCCATGCCGCGCGGGCTGACCGTGGCCACGTCGGCGTGCAGGCGCCCGCTGGCCAGCAGTTCACGCAGCACGTAACCCGGGCCGCCGGCGGCCTGGAACTGGTTCACGTCGGCGCTGCCGTTGGGGTAGACGCGGGCCAGCAGCGGCACCACGGCCGAGAGCTCGGCGAAGTCGGTCCAGTCGATGAGGATGCCCGCGGCGCGCGCCACCGCCACCCAGTGAATGAGGTGGTTGGTGCTGCCGCCGGTGGCCAGCAGCGCCACCATGGCGTTGACGATCACCCGTTCGTCCACGAGCCGGCCGATGGGCGTGTAGCGCGCCACGCCCGCCAGGCCCTCGGCGCGGCGTGCGCTGATGTCGAGCACGGTGTTGACGGCCTCGCGCGTGAGCGCCTCGCGCAACCCGGCGTGCGGGTGCACGAAGGCCGCGCCGGGCACGTGCAGGCCCATCGCTTCCAGCAGCATCTGGTTGCTGTTGGCGGTGCCGTAGAAGGTGCAGGTGCCGGGGCCGTGGTAGGCGGCGCTTTCGGCGGCCATCAGTTCGGGGCGGCCGACCAGCCCCTGCGCCGCCAGTTCGCGCACCTTGGCCTTGTCGTTGTTGGACAGGCCGCTGCTCATCGGCCCCGCCGGCACGAAGACACAGGGCCGGTGGCCAAAATGCAGCGCGCCGATCAAGAGCCCCGGCACGATCTTGTCGCACACACCGAGCAGCAGCACGGCGTCGAAGACGTCGTGCGACAGCGAAACTGCCGTGGCCATCGCGATGGTGTCGCGGCTGAACAGGCTGAGTTCCATGCCCGGCTGGCCCTGGGTGACGCCGTCGCACATCGCCGGCACGCCACCGGCCACCTGCACGGTGGCGCCCAGGCTGCGCGCCTGTTCGCGGATCAGCGCCGGGTAGCCTTCATAAGGCTGGTGCGCCGAGAGCATGTCGTTGTAGGCCGTGACGACGCCGATGTGGGGTGCCCTCTGGGCCACGACGCGCAGCTTGTCGTTGGCGGGCAGGGCCGCGAAGGCGTGCGCGACGTTGGCGCAGCCCAGGCGGTCGGCACCCGGCTTGCGCTGGGCCAGGCGCTCGACGCGCGCCAGGTAGGCGCCGCGTGTCGGGGCGCTGCGCTCGCTGATGCGGCGGGTGACGGCGATGAGAACGGGGTGCAGCGCGGTGGTCATGGCGGCCTTTGTAACCAGCAAACTCATTATTGAGTAACTGAGTTACATCGTCAATTCCACACCGGCTTATCCCGTGGCTTGCTCGGCGGCCTTGCGCATCGTCTCCAGGTCGGCGGGCGTGTCGACCCCCAGCAGCACGCCGGCGTCGTCGACTTCGAGGCCGTGCGCCGGGTAGCGCAGCATCAGGCGGCGCGGGCTGTCGTCGCCGTTGAGCTGGATGAGCTCGGAATACAGCTCGGCCGAGAAGGCCACCGGATGGCCTGCGCGGCCGCGGTGCTGGGCATAAACCACCGCGTTCTGCTCCAGTGCGCCGGCCACGGCCAGCAGGGTGGACGGCAGCACCAGCGGCATGTCGCCCGGCAGCACGATCCACCCCGACGCGCCCGAGCGTTCGGACACACCGGCGGCGATCGACGCACCCATGCCGCGTGCCGCCTCGGCCTCGTCGAGCACGACGATGTCTCGTGTGGCCAGCAGCGCGCTGGCCAGCGATGCGCGTGCCGCGGTCGTCACCACCACCACGGGCAGTTGCGAGGCGATGGCGTGGCGCAGCGTGGTGCCGAGCACGGTGCCGCTGTCGAAGGCTTGCTCCAGCTTGTTGAGGGGGCCGCCAAAGCGGCGGCCCAGGCCGGCAGCCGGCACGACGATGGTGGGACGAAGGCGCATTCTTGTTCTGAGGCCGTCCTGACGCACGCTGTGCGCGCGGCCTCCTCCTTGGGGGTGAGAATGGCGCCGCACCCCGCGTGCATGAAGTGGGACGTTCACTTACGGCGTTCTACCTACGGGATGGACCCGGGGTCCCTGCCCTTCCCAAGCTCCGGGCGCCACGCGCTTCCTACTTCCTGCTTCCTGCTTCCTATACTGGGTGCATGGACATCGCCCACCTGCGCAAGAGCTACGAAAAAGCCGAACTCGACGAAACCGCCTCGGCGGCCGACCCGCTGGACCAGTTCCAGCTGTGGTTCGACCAGGCCGTCAAGGGCGCCCTGCCCGAGCCCAACGCCATGACCCTGGCCACCGTCGGGGCCGACGGCCGGCCCAGCACCCGCGTCGTGCTGATCAAGGCCGCCGACACCCGCGGCGTCGTCTGGTACACGAACTACGAAAGCCGCAAGGGCCGCGAACTGGCGCAGACGCCCTATGCCGCGCTGCAGTTCCACTGGGTCGAGATGGAACGCACGGTGCGCATCGAGGGCCGGGTGGAGAAGACCAGCGCCGAGGAGTCCGACGCCTACTACGCCACACGCCCGCTCGACTCACGGCTGGGCGCCTGGGCCTCGCCACAGAGCCAGGTCATTCCCTCGCGCACCGTGCTCGTCACGGCCGCGGCGCAGGCCGCCTTGCGTTACGCACTGCATCCACCGCGACCGCCTCATTGGGGTGGCTACCGCCTCGTGCCCGACTGCTGGGAGTTCTGGCAGGGCCGCAAGAGCCGCCTGCACGACCGGCTGCGCTACCGGCTGCAAGACGGTGCCTGGCTGCGCGAGCGGCTGGCGCCCTGAAGCTGCGCCCGCCACCCGCACAGGCCGACAGCGGCCGGGCTGGCGTCTAGAAACGCGCGCGCAGGCCCGCCGTCAGCGCGCGCCCGGCCGCCGGTGACAGGCCGCGCATCGTGGCGATGGTGGCCGCGTTGTAGGCCAGCGTGTCACCCACGTTGGCCAGCTTGGCGAACCACGTGATCTGGTGGCCCAGCGGCAGGTCGCCGCTGGCCCACAGGTCGACCCGTGTGTGGCCGGGCGTGGCCGTGTCGGTGGCCGGCACGCGGCGCTGCCGGGCATCGTGGCGCAAGCCCAGGCCGACACGCCAACCCGCACCCTGCGCCTCGACGCCCGCGCGCAGGCGCAGCGGCGCCAGGCGCGGCAGGGGTTCGCCGCTGTCGAGGTTGTCGCCGTGCACGCCGTCCAGCCCGGCCGTCAGGTCGAGCACGAAGCCCGTGCCGGCCGCACCCGAAGCCCCCATCACGCGGGTGCGCGCATCGAGCTCGAAGCCCTGCAGTTGTGCACGCACGGCGCGGAAGTTGTACTCCGGCACCGTGGTGTCGGGTTCACCGGGCGCGCCCGGCAGCACGACGTCGGCCCCGGTGGCGTCCAGCGAGATGAAGCGTGCAAAGCGCGTGCTGAAGAGGCTGGCCTTCAGGCTGTGCGGGCCGCCGGTCCAGCCACCGCCCAGTTCGACGTGGCGGCTGCGCTCCACCGGCAGCGTCGGGTCGCCGCGCTCGTAGGCCGCGGTAGCCACGTGCACGCCGTTGGCGTAGAGCTCGTAGTAGGCCGGCGCGCGCTCGGTGTGGCCGATGGCCACGCTGGCATGCCAGCCCTGCTCGCCGCCCACGCGCGCCGACACGGCGGCGCTGCGCGGCGTGTAGCGGCGCTCGCCGGCGGCGCCAGATCGGAAGAGC